>JAEUGZ010000640.1 GCA_016794725.1 Opitutaceae bacterium
AACCACGGTTGGCCACAGATCCGCACTTGAGCGTGCGCGCCAACCTTTTCTGACCGCCATCGAAGACAGACCCTCTTCCTTCGGTTAAGCCAGATAGATTCGCTGCGCGCTAGGGCAGCTCATACACTTCAACCAGTGCAATTCCTTCGGTCCCAGGCACGCCTGTTACCACAACGGTGTAGGCTCCGGGAAGCAGTGACACCACGCAGGCCGCGTCGCGACTGCCCTCGGCCAACGCAAAGGCTCCTGTGGTCGCCGTAGCTTGCCGCACTGCTGCGGGTTGTTCCTGCTCGGACCAGTTGTCATTGGCAGCCTTGAGCTCACCGGCCGCAGAACGCACCTCGAATCGGGGGTCGGGCAGAAAGGAGGTGACCCCAAAAGCCCCCAACGATGGACCGACCGCTCGCACCAGGAGCCGTTTTGGTACCGCGCCACTCACCACAAATCCGGGAATGGCCGGTTCGCTGCCAACCCCTACCGTCACCCGCGCCGAAAGATTGACGAGTCGTTCCGACTGCCGATCAAACTCGTAGACCTCGATCAACCCCACCCCGACTCCTGGCCGCTGGTTTGGAAAATCGAACACACCATTCAAGGTGGCCGTGTAACTGCCGGGATCCAGTTCAACCAGCAGCGCCGCATCCTTGCTTCCCGCGGCGAGAGGAAATGCGCCCACGGCCGCAAAGTCGGCAAGCCCGGCTGCCGTCGCCGACAGAGGATTCTGATCCCACCTTTCTCCGTAAGCCACCGTGCCACCCGAGGAATTCATGACAGCAAGCTGCACTCCGGTCAGCGGCTGCGCCACACCATAGGAGCGAAGACCCGGGCCGATTCCCCGGATTAGCAAACGCCGTTTGCCTGGCCCTGGAACCACCCATCCCGCAAAAAGCCCCTGTTCTCCCGCTGACTGTAGGCGACCTGGTCCCACCCAGGCCCGGGCGCTCAGATTGACCAATCGCGACACCAAGTCGACGGTGACCCGGATGGGTGCGCCCTCCGACACGCCTCCCTTCGCATCGTACACCGTGGCGGTATACGTCCCGGCCTGGTCTGGAGCGATGCCGGCTATGAAAAGATCCCCGTAGGTGTAGCCCAACCACACTCCATCCCGTCTCCAAGAGACAATCACAGTGCTTCCCCAGGGGTTTCCGGGATTTGCCCGCAGTCTCAGCGTCAGGTCCCGACCGGATTGACTGCCCACCTCCGTTGACTGCTCCAAGATTTGTGGCGGCGGGTAGGGGCGCCGGTCTTCCAGTGAAATCGTTCCCTCCACCCACCCCAAGGTATTCACAAGGTGCACCCTCGCCCCGCCAATGCCCACCGGCAGGCTCTGTGATGGTCGGAATGGGACAAACCCCGTCGGCTGCATTTCCCAGAGCGGACCCGAGCCTTTCACGCTGACATGGAATGTCACCGGCGTGACTCCATCCGCGAAGTCAGGCTCTGCAGTGATGAGCAAACCGCTGGGTGCATTTCGTCCCTCGTAGGCGACCTCATTCAGGCGATTGAGCGCACGCCGGGAGTTGCGATTGAGCGGAGGGTGGTCGCTGCCGACGAGGATCCGCCCCTTCATGTCTGCGATTAGCGAGGTCACAGCGCCCGAGGCCAAAACGCCCACGATTGCCGTATCGCGCGAACCGTCCGCCCGCATGCGAATCATCGGTCCACTGGCGGACAACGTCCGGCCATCGGGAGCAAGCCACACTTGCGACCACCGGCGGGCCAGGAGGCGACCGTTGGCCACGGGAGATTCTGCCAGATAAGTCGGATCCGGCTCCCCATTGGGTAGGTAGCGGGAACAATGCTGAAAGTACATGCGATCGCTTGTGCGCAATGCCACGAACCAGCGGGTTCCCATGGCCATGATCCTGCCATCGGGCAACACCCGCAGCGCCTCGCAGGTGTAGGGGGACCAATAGCCTCCCGCCGGGATGGTGCCCGTCTCACGCCAACTCTCACCCAGATCCGTCTGCACCATCCGTTCCACGGTTCCATCGGCTCGCAACAGAACGGGCCCCACCTCCAAACCCGATCCATCCATCACGCCTCCGGCCACCAGTCCGCCGTCGGGCCGGGCGGAAAGAACTCGGAAGCCGAGGGTGTGCGGGGCGTCCACGCGGGGCACCACGGCGCTGACAAAGGTGGAATCGAGTGATCCGTCCCCGTGCAGGCGCCGGAGCCGGACGGAACCGTTTGCCACCACGATCCTGCCATCCGAAAGTACTACGAGTGCGCACACTCCATCTCCGTCAGCGATTTCGTTCGCTGCGCGAAACGAAGGATCAAGCGAGCCATCCGTCAACACTCGCACCAAGGGGCCGCCGGGTGAGCCATTCACCGCTCTGAAGCGCCCCCCCACGAGCACCTTGCCATCAGGCTGATTCATCACCACCAGGATCTGCCCTGCCACCCCGCTAGACGGCTCGGCAGTGACCTGAACCCGCTGAAACTCGGTATCCCTCGATCCATCCTCACGCAACCGCACCAGCTCGCCTGGTCGCCCGCCAGCGACGAGGAGCCGACCATCCTCCAGCGGCAGGAGCAGATTAGGTCCTTGCTCCACTTCAAGATCAGCATTGAAGCGGGTGTCAATCAGTCCCGGCTCTCCGACCGGGAACACGGTGACCTTGACCGGGCTGCTGGTGGCCGTCCCGTAGGGATTGTGGACGGTAACGGCGTAGTCCCCGGCCTGTGACAACTCCAGTCTGGGAAGGTCAAGAATGGGTCGGTTCGTTGTGGCGACCGGTTGTCCGTTTCGGGTCCACTCGTAGCTCAGTGGATCTGATCCGGTCGCCTCCACCTGAAGATAGGCGCTTCCGCCTTCCTCTTCAATCACGTCTTCCATCGCCCGAAGCATCATTGGCGGTATTGGCTCCGACGGCGCGGTCACGATCGAGCCCGCCTCACCCACCGCCACGACCCGCGCTCCTGACGCCGCAACCGCACGCAGTCCACGCTCGGTCCTTGACTCCCGCCGCGTCCAACCTCGACCGTCGGCTGAGATCACCACCTTGCCACCGTCCCCAACCGCCACGAACTGATGGTTGAATGCGGTGACCCCACGCAAAGTCGTGCCCAATCCGGAGTCGCCCGCGTCCCAGTGATCTCCATCCCGCGATACCGCGGTACGCCCACCCGCACCCACGACCACGAACCTGCGGTCGGCAAAGGCGACTCCTTCAAGATTGCGCAAGCCGTCCGGACTACGATCGACTTCATTCACCTCAATGCCCTTGGACCCGGCCAGCACGATTCGATCCAAGCCCAGACAGACGCCCCGCCACCATTGGCCGGTGTTCTGCGTCCGCGCCTCGCCATGCCACGACTCAAGCGGACGGCTTGAACCATAAGTCGATCCATTTTCGCCAAAGGCGTAGAAACTCTCTCCCCGGGCCAGCACCGCATTCACTCGATGGGGCGCGAGCGTACCGGTCACGCTCTTTGCTCTTTGCCAGTGAACGCCATCCACCGAGACCAAGAACGTCTCCCTGTCACCGACCGCAATGAACTGGCCACTTCCATACGCTACGTGCAATAGCCAGACCGTGGTGCCGCTCTCCTGTCGGATCCAGGTTTGCCCGTCATTCGAGGTCAGAATCACTCCCCGTTCCCCCACCGCAACAAAGCGGCCGCCGCCGTAGGTGACACCCCAGAGCGTCTCAGTCGTCGGGGAGGGTGCCGCCGACCACGTGAATTGCGCGCCCGCGCGGGACGCCAAAACGAGACAAATCACGACGCCCGCCAAGCATCTCAACATGATCGCACATTGCTTGCAGGCGATGCCGGTTCAATGGCGATTTTCCCTCACTGCTGCAGCCGACTCATATCTAGGAAGATCGCTAACTTGTCACCTGACCCGCCGGCAACGTCGCCGGCCGAAAAGACCAAGCTAGGGGGTCATGTCGTTACAATGCGACACTCTGTCGTAACATGCAGAGGCGGCAGAGAGGCGTGGCGGGCCGGCCCGGATTCAAGGCAACCGCCAGCCGGACCACCGACACTGCACGAACGTCTTGAACCGAACCCAAGACCGGTGACCGTGCTCGCCGATGTAATAGTGTAACGACATGACCCCGTGGATCGATTCCCCTGCTGGTCTTTGCTGGTCTTGGTGCTGCTGCTCCTGCTGCTGGGCATCGTCTTCGACTTCGTGTTCGTCTGCGTCATCGGTTTCATCGTCGGGCTCGGCATCCTGTTCCTCATGATGCCGTCGCCGGAGCGGTGGCATTGGATTGATCCTGGAACTTGGCGGCCGCGGCCACAATTTCGGCGAAGCCAGGCGTGGCGCCAAAGAACATCGGGCCGCGCATCGCGGCGTAGTCCTTTTCCCAGTCCGCGCGATGATCTGCGGGCGGCACGAGGCGGAAGGAGCCCGGCCGGTGGGTCGTGTAATCGACCCACGAGTAACGGAAGAAGATCTCCCGATGTTCCGCCACGCGGGCGAAGAGCGCCTGATCCGCGAGTGCCTGCTCCCCAACACCGGCGCGCAGCAGGCACCAGAGGTCGTAGTAGTGGCGCGCCATGCGGATCTTCCTCGGCTTGTCGGCCGGCCGGAAGGTTTCCTCGTGCAGGAGGCAGGCCTTCTCCCAGAAGGTGCGCTCGGCGGACAACACCCTCACCTTGCTGCTGCCGTCCGCATCGAGCGCGGGAAATTGCTCCAGGACGTAGGGGACGACGGGTTTGTCCTCATGCGGCCAGTCGTCGGAGCGGGCGCCCAGTTCGATCTTAACCCGGGGCGGCACATAGCCGGCGGCGTCCGGCGGGAAGACAGACGGGTAGTGGAAGAGCAAACACTGCCCATCGGGCATGTCGGTATCGACCTCCAGCGTCCAGCCGGCCGGGCCGAGCAGTTTCGCGATGCGGGCGGCGAAGGCCGGCTGCAATTTGCCCTGCACCCACTGGCGACAGTTCTCCATGAGCGCATCGAGCCGTTCCCGACGCTGCTTCTTGCTGGGCGCCTTGTCCGGCGAGGCATCGCCACCAAAGCCGAGTGCATCCTTGCCCACGATCAGGTCGATGTCCTCGGAGAAACGCTCGATGAGCTTCCAGGCTTTGGAGAGGGAGGTGCCGCCCTTGAAGGTGAGGAGCGCACCGATGTCGGGCAGGGCGAAGAGTTCGCGCAGCGTCCAGCAGACCCAGAAGTCCTTCTCCACGCTGAAGGCCTGCAAGCCCATCGTCTCGTCCACCTGCTGGAAGGCCAGACGACGTCGTTCGGCGGGAAGCTGGAGGAACGCCTTCATGGTAAGGTGGCGGGAACCGGCTCGGTGAGCGGTCGCAGCAGATCGGCGATCCACGCCGGAGCGTGGACGAGGTCCTTGCGGAGGGCGGCACGATCCTGATCGGCGATGTGCCGCCGGAGTTGGGAGATCACCTGATCGTTGACCTGATCCTGACCTAGATAGCGCAGGGCTTGGATGAACGTGCCGCTCTTGCGGCCAGCCGTGGCCATGTTGCGGGGCGTGGTGCGTTGAAGGATGATCTCGCGCTTACCGATTTTCACTTTACGCGCAGGGCCATCGGTGAGGAAGACGACGCGGGATGGCACCTGCTCCGACAGACCGAGTTGGTTGGCCGCGTAGGCACCGGAAGGTTGCAGACGGATCGCATCGCGAACCACGAGTGCCCGGGCGATGGCGTCCGCAGAAGGCGCCACCAGCCCCAGCACCGGGTCGCTTATCGGATAGTCATAGAGACCGCGGCCCAGCTTGCGAATGGTGCCGTCGGCCCGCAGCCGCCGTAGCGCCGAGTCGATCGCAGCGTCGCTGCCCAAGTCCTTGAAGTGCTTCGGAGTAAATACCCAACCCTTCCCGTTGCCGAAGATCCGACTACGTATCGACAGGTCAATGGATTGTGCGTGTCTTGCCACGTTATTTTTGACGGGAAAAGTAGTATCTTTTCCCGTCAAAACAAGCATCAACTCTTCGACTTCAGAAGCTCATGCAGTGACTTGCGGACGGCCGCGGAGCTTGTCAGCCAAGCACTTAAGGCCTCGGGTAAGGCGTTGGTGCGGGACCGGCCGGTGTCGGCTTGCGCCGTCCCCCCCGGCGGAAGGTTCAGCTCCGATGTAGAGGGGGATGCTGAGGTTGCCGTCCTTGGCGCGAAGCTCATCGACCGGCACCCAGCGGGAGAAGCCGGGCTCGTCGTGGTCGGACCGGTAGGCACGGAGAAGACCAAGCTAGGGGGTCATGTCGTTACAATGCGACACTCTGTCGTAACCTGCCGAGGCGGCAGAGAAGCGCGGGGGGCCGACACCCATTCCATGCAACGCCAGTCAGACGACCGGCCCTGCACGAACGATTTAAACCGTCCCTGGAACCGGTGACCGTGCTCTCCCGTGTAATCGTGTAACGACATGACTCCGTTGGTCGACTCGGCTGGCCCGGGCGTAGGGTGGGCTCGCGGGTTCAAGTCTCACTGCTAACGATGCGCCGGGCATCCTTGAGCAGGAGCACGAGGTGCATCGGGTAACTCGGTAACGGACTGAAGTCGTAACGCTCGTAAAAATGCTTGGCTGCTTCATCTTTGGCGTGCACGAGCAGCGCGCGGACGCCGACTCCCTCGGCAGCGGTCAAGACGCGGATAATCGCGTCCTTGAGCAGCCCGGCGCCGAGTCCCTTGCCTTGCCAGGCACGGTCCACGGCAAGTCGTGCCAGAAGGACGACGGGAACCGGGTGGCGCGGTGCCCCTCTTTGGAGGCGGGTCGGTGCATCCGCATAGAGGACCTGTGCTGCCGCCAAACTATAGTAGCCGACCACGATGTGGCTGCCGGTGGTCGCGACGAACGTCTTGGCGGTCCCGGATTGGTGGTTGCCCAGCGCGTGGCGGGATAGGAACTCGTTGAGTGCCGGAGCGCCGCAGTTGAAAGCGGCAACTTGGTGATGGGCTGCCAGCGGCTCAGGTCGATTGAGCAGTGCGGGCGAAGACATCAGGATCCTTCAGAAGTTTGCGCAGACGGGGCAAGTTACGCGCTGGCGCGTCCAGCCGTTTCGCGAATTCACTCCACGGGCCTTTCTTGAGCGCGAAGGTCTGCTGGCTGAGCAGGTCGGCCTGGGCCCGCTCGACAGCCGCGCGCAGAATGTAGTCAGTCAGATTGGCCGCACCTGAACACTCCGCGGCCAAGACGAGCAAGGACTTGGTTTGGGGCGGGGTGCGCAGATGTATTTGGGCGGTAGCATTGGCCTTGGCGGCGGACTATTTTGTCAACACAAGTGATACACACAAACGACCGTGTCAATTGCAGGCTCATCCGGATATTGCCCCGAATGTTTGCGAGGACGCATCGCCCACACGCGCGCCGCGTGGATGTTCGCGCGTTCAAATGCGTTGAGTTCGGCCCTCGTCGAAAGACTCGGGATGCGGGCGAGCTTCTCTTCAGGCGTCGGCTCCGTGTTGCCGTCCTCGATGGCGAAGAGGTCCCTCGTCATGGAGACGTTGACGAACTCGGAAGATCGCCTGCGACTTGTCCTTCCAAAGCCATCGAATGTTCGCTCGCCTGCAGGTGTTTCAGTTCGGGGTCGAAGCGCAGCGCGAGTTCGGCGAAGGACTTGGCCACGCCGGTGCGCGGGATGAGAAAATAGACAATCTCACACTCCATCGCTTCCGCCGCCGCGCATGCGCAGTCGCGGGATCAACGCCGGTTGCGCGTCGCGAACCTGATGGGCCCCAAGGTGTAATCCCAAGTGAAGGCCGGCCACCACCCGGCGGTATGTCGCAAGGGGCGTTCCCGCGGCGCCGTCGGAGCGGCGCCCTCCAGGCGTGTACCCGCGGCGGGTGAGGGTAAGGGGAGCGACCCTGGGGTCGCGTTGGGATCGGATACACCCTGCGGTGCTCCGCCGGCATCGCCCGGGTGACCGCAGGGCGCACCGATGGACTGCGGGACAGAACAACGCGGATTCGGAGCGTGTAGAGTTCTTCACGTACCAGGTGAATGCCAGCCTGGGCGGAACTCGTTTGTATCCGTGTGGTTCCGTGCCCATTCGTGATTCAACCTATTTTCCGCAGTTGAAACGAATCGAACCGTCCATGAACCACGGATGGACACAGATGAACGCGGATTGATTACCCATGCAGTTCTTCACCTGCCAGGTGAGTGCCCACGTTGGCTCAACTCGTTTGTATCCGTGTGGATCCGTGTCCATCCGTGGTTGAATTGCGGCTTTTGGGTTCAATCGTTGTTTTAGACTGAAAGTCAGCGGGGTCGTCATGGACGCTCAGATACCGCATGGGCGTTGTGACGCGGATGCGAGGCGTCACCCGGCCAGCACCCGATGGAGGGTTTCCAGGAGCTCGTCGGCCTCGAACGGCTTGCGGATCACGGTCAGATTCCGGGTGTTTCCCGTTCCGACCAATTCGGTGCTGTAGCCTGTGCAGACGATGACCTTCAAGTCGGGCCGTTCCTGGAGCAGGACGTCCGCCAGCTCCCGCCCGTTCATGCCTTCCGGCATCACAAAATCGGTCAGCAGCACGTGAATGAGCCCGTGGTGGCTCCTGGCCACGCGCAAGGCGTTGGGGCCGCTGCAGGCTTCGAGCACCTGATACCCCTGACGTAAGAGGGTGGAGCGCACGAACTGCCGGACGCTTGCCTCGTCTTCGGCCACCAGGATGCACTCGCCTCCCGGGGCGGCGCGCTTGGGTGTCGGGGTGGACGCAGGGGCACTGACCGATGCGGCCGTGGCGGGAAGGAAGACATCAAAGGTTGTGCCAAGGCCGGGCTCGCTTCGGACGTCGATCCATCCCTGGTGTTGTTTGATGATGCCGAAGGCGGTGGCGAGGCCGAGTCCGGTCCCGCGGCCGACGCCCTTGGTGGTGAAGAACGGTTCGAACAGCCGGGCCAGCGTTTCCGCGTCCATGCCCGAGCCCGTGTCCTTGATGGTCAGCTTCACATAGCGCCCCGGAAGCGCATCGGAGTCGCGTGCCGGGTTTTGATCGGTCAGGTCCACCACCGTGGTGGCCAAACGCAGCTCGCCTCCCTGAGGCATGGCGTCGCGCGCATTGACCGCCATGTTGATCACGACTTGCTCGATCTGATGCTCGTCGCCCACCGCGGCGGGCAGGGCCGGATCGAGCTGGTGGACGACCTGGATGGTTTCCCCCATGACAGGTTTGAGCAGACCTGCCAGTCGCAGCACCATCGGATTGACCACGAATGGCTTTACGTCGAGCTGCTGCCGCCGGCTGTAGGCCAGAAGCTGCTGGGTCAGCTTTGCCGCCCGGTTGACCGCGGTGCGGACCTGCTCGAGTGCGTCCCGGTCCTCGGTGGTCAGTGGAGACACATCGAGGATCAGGGAAACGTGACCGCCGATGATCGTCAGCAGATTGTTGAAGTCATGCGCCACTCCGGCCGCCAGCGTGCCGATCGCCTCCATCTTCTGCAGGCGGTGCACCTGCAATTCGAGCGCGGAGCGTTCGGTGATGTCCAGCACCACAAAGAGTGCATGATGGCCGGTGGAAAGCTCGAAGTCCTCCGCCGACATCAGCAAGCGTCGTTCACCGGAGGGCCTCAAGAGCCGCAGCTCCCGATTGTGGACGGTCCGTCCAGAGCGGATCTCCGAGAAGACCGCCTCCCGTTCGACAGGCGATGGCCACAGGTCCAATCCGGAGTCGGGCTTTCCGAGCACCGCTTCCAACGGTGTTCCGGCCAGCTCGGCCAGCCCGGCATTGGCCTCAACCACGGTTCCATCATCCACCCGGCACAGCATCAGGGGAACCGGACTGGCCCGAAACGCCCGGGAGAGGAGATCACTGGTGTGTCGCAGCTGGTCTTCCGTTCGTAGTCGCTGGTCCACTTCGTGCTGCAGGTCGCGCGTCCGCTCGGCCACCTGCCGCTCAAGTTCATGCTGCCGGCGGCGAAGCAGCCGGAAACGTATCCAATACCCCAGGCCGAGCAGGCCCGCCAGGGACGCTCCGGCACCCGCCTGGAACCAGAGCGTTTGGTAAAAGCGGGGAAGGATGCGGATCGAGGCAGTCACGCCTTCAAGATTCCAGACGCCGTCGCTGTTGCTCGCCAGAACCTGAAATCGGTAGCGTCCCGGGGCGAGATTGGTGTAGAGCGTGTCACGCCGGCGGTTCACCGACACCCAGTCCGCATCCACCCCTTCCAGCCGGTAGCGAAACTGGTTCAGCTGGCTGTCCCGGAAACTGAGCGCGGAGAACTTGATGGCCAGCAGGCCGCTGCCGGGGCCCGCCTGGAACTCGCCGTTGCGGAGTTTCACCCGTGAGTTGTTGAATTCCACCCGTTCGATCACGACCTGAGGCGGTTGCACCACCGGTGCGATGGATAGGGGATCCAGCACCACTAGCCCCGAGGCGGAGGTAAAATAGAGCTCGCCGTTTTGACCGCGGGCGGTCGCAGGCTGTGCTCCGCCGCGGTAGGTGCCACCGATGATGCCGTAGCGTGCTCCGAGGATCGCCGAACCCACGGGGACTCCGCTTCCGTCCGGCCCGCTCTCAAGATTCGCGATTCGCACACCGTAGATTCCCGAGGGGCTGCTGATCCAGATTCGTCCCGACCGGTCGTCGATGAGGGAGAAGATTCGCTCATCGCGGAGTCCTTCCGCATGGGTCCAGTGGCGCATCTGCCCGTCTCGCAGGCGGGCCAGGCCCCCGGCGGTGCCGACCCAAAGGGTGCCGTCGTCGGTCTGCAGCAAGGCCCGCACCGACGCGTGCGGCAGCCCATTCCGACCCTGGCCGCGGCGCTGGCTCTCGTCCCGGCTCACGTGCACCAAGCCCTCGTCCGTGCCGACCCACATGCCTTCGGCTGTATCCGCCAGCAGCGAACGGACGCCGTGCGCGGGCAGTCCCGCGGCGAGGGCGTCCGAGCGTCGCTTGCCATCCGCCTGGATGACCACCAGGCCCAGCGTCTCACCCCCCAGCCAGAGATTGCCCTGAGGGTCCTCGGCGATGGCGCGGACCGCCTTCTCGCCGATTCCCCATGTCGCAGGCGCGGCGGTGGCCCTGTCGTCTGTGACCAGGTAGACCCCTTCGCTGGTGCCGGTCACCAGGGAACCGTCCCGCCGCTGTGCCATCGCCAGCACCTCGGGTTCGAGCGCGGGATTGCTCGAGCGGAGCCGCACCCGCTCGCTCCGTCCGTCCTTGATGCGACTCAGCCCACTGGAGCCCGATCCAATCCAAAGCCAGCCGTCCCGGTCCATCAGCACGCTGCGGGTGTCATCCGGACTCATGCCGGTCGGACTGCGGACCAGTCGGACGGATTCGCCGGTGATCAGTAGCGCTCCCTGTTCGCTTCCGACGATCAGGGAGCCTTCGGCATCCTGGAACAAGTCGCGCACGTTTTCCACGATGGGCGACGAAGTGGAGGCCATGCGGTGAAAGGTCCCGGTTCGAACCTCGAACAGCCCGTCCGTCGTCCCTGCAAACAGCTTTCCCGAGCGGTCGCGCAACCAGGCTTTGACCACCACCTGGCTGGGCAGACCGCTGATCTCGCTCTCGGGGGTGACACTGCCGTCGGGCTTGAGCCTGAGCACTCCACTGGGGCGAAGCCCGCACCAGAGCGCGCCGTCTGCATCCCGGATCAGGGAACGTAGTCCGGCGCCCAAGGGGAACCGGTTTTCCGGAATCACCGGGTGAAACGTGGTTCCATCCCAGCGCTGTGGAGGACCCTCACGCCAGCCGACAAGGATCGTGCCGTCGGGTTCGGGGAGGAGATCGGCGACTGCCCTGCCGGCAGTGCCTGCCGGGTGGCCGATGGCGCGGAGCATCCCGCCGTTCCAGTTGAACAATCCCTCGGTCGTGCCGATCCAGAGCCCGCCCCGCGTGTCCTCCGCGAGCGCCTGGATGTCTCCCGGGAGCGCGGCATGGGGTTCGAAAAGCCCAAATGCCTCGTCCTTCATCCACGCCAGCCCGTTCCCGCCGGTTCCGATCCACAGCGTGCCGTCCCGGGCAGGCAGCAGGACCTGGATTCGATCCTCCCTCGTCATTGGCGGGACCGTTGGCTGCGGGCGGTCGTCGATCCGCTTCATAGTGGTGCCGTTGTAGCGCACCAGACCTCCGGTGGTGCCGAACCAGAGATGGCCATCGGCTGACTGGGCCACGGCGAGCACGGCGTTCTCGGTCAATCCGTCCTCCACCGTCCATCGCGTCACCCGGTAGGAAACATTATCGCGCGGCGTCTGCGGCGGTGGCGCAACCGGTGCAATTCGGACCATCGGCACCACCTTGCGCGCCGTCTGGGCCGGGAGTGGCGGGGCGACGTACCCCGCGAGCACCACGCCCGCGGCGAGCCAGGCGCACCCGCGCCCTGCATGGATCCACCCCCCTAGCCGGCCGGGGACGATCGCAGGGGAGAGGGAAGAGGGCTGCACGATGAAGGAGTGCTGTGGTGTCGCCCTCAGCGGGTGGAGGGGCGCCGGCTGACGCCGATGCCGGGATGGTCGTTGAGGGTCACGCGGCCGTCCACGACCGTGGCGCCGAGGAAGGGGTCGTTGCGGATGAGCAGGGCCCCGTCGAGGTCGGCCCAGTCGACCAGGGGGGAAAGCTGGGCGGCGGCGGAGATGGCGCAGGAGGTTTCGGTCATGCAGCCGAGCATGGTCTTCAACCCGAGGGCGCGGGCGAGGGTGATCATGGCATGGGCCTCACGCAGTCCGGTGCACTTCATCAACTTGATGTTGATGCCGTCGAAGACGCCAGCGAGCCGCGCGACGTCGGCCAGCCGTTGCACGTTTTCGTCGGCGATGAGGGGCAGGGGGCTGCGCTCCCGGAGCCAGGCGGTGTCTTCGAGCTGCTCCTTGGGCATGGGCTGCTCGATGAACAGGACGTTGCGGCGGGCCAGCCACTCGATCTTGCGCAGGGCGGACTCGCGGTCCCGCCATCCCTGGTTGGCGTCGACCGTCAGCGGCGTGTCGGTCACGCTCCGGATGGTCTCGATCAGCTCCTCGTCGTTGTCCCGGCCGAGCTTCACCTTGAGAATCTTGTATTGGGCCGCGGCCCGGGTCTTTTCCCGCACGACTTCCGGGGTGTCGATGCCGATGGTGAAGGAGGTCACGGGGGCGCGGTGCTTATTCAATCCCCAGATACGATGCCAGGGGGCGGCGAGACGGCGTCCGATCCAGTCGTGGAGGGCGATGTCGATCGCGGCCTTGGCGGCGGTGTTGCCTGGGGAGAGGGCGTCGATCGCCGGCAGGATCTCCTCGAGGCAGTAGGGATCGGCAAACCGCGACAGGTCCACCCGCTCGAAAAAACGGGCGGCCGTTTCCTGGGATTCTCCGAGGTACGGCGGCATCGCCGCCTCGCCGTAGCCAATGACGCCCTCGCGCTCGACTTCGACCAGCATGGCCGGCGTGGTCGTGCGCGAACTCGTGGCGATGGTGAAGGCGTGGTTCAGCTCAAGGGTGTAGGGTCGGAAGCGCAGCGTCATAAGAACTTAGTTTCCGCAGTTGAAGCGAATCGACCCGTTCAAGCTGAAAACCGCGATTGAACCACGGATGGACACGGATCGACACGGATACAAACGGGTTGGGCCAAAATGGGCACTCAGCTTGTTGGTGAAGGACTGCTTGTAGACCACATCCGTGTTCATCTGTGTCCATCCGTGGTACACTCGCGGTTATTGCACGGAGAGGATTCACGGGCGGGAGGCCGGCAACAAGGTCAGGTAAAAGGTGGCGCCCTCATTCGGTTTGCCTTCCGCCCAGGTGCGGCCTCCGTGACGGGTCATGATGCGCCGGACATTGGCCAGTCCGATGCCGGTGCCCTCGAATTCGTCGGCCCGGTGCAGACGCTGGAAGACTCCGAACAGCTTGCCGGCGTAGCGCATGTCAAAACCGGCGCCGTTGTCGCGCACGAATACGATGATCCGACCGTCCTCCTCGCCGGCGACCCCGACTTCGATTTCGGCGGGCGCCCGCCCGCGCGTGTACTTGACCGCGTTGCCGAGCAGGTTGGCAAAGACCTGGGCCAGCATCGACGGGTCGCCCTGGACGCGTGGCAATTCGCCGACTTTCCAGTGGATCGCGCGATCCCCCGCGGCGGACTCCAGGGAGCGGCGCGTGTCGGTGATGAGGCTGTCCAGTTGAATCGACGTCTCGTGCATTTCCGCGCGGCCCATGCGTGAGAAGGACAGCAGATCGTCGATCAGCTGACCCATGTCGCGGCTGGCATTGGCGATGGTCTTGAGGTACCGGTGCCCCTTTTCCGTCAGCACGGCCCCGGACTCGCGCGTGAGCATCTCGACGTAGCCGTGGATGTGGCGCAGGGGGGCGCGCAGGTCGTGAGAAACCGAATACGAAAAGGCCTCCAGTTCGGCGTTGGCGGACTGGAGCTGGCGATTGATGGTCTTGATCTCCTGGGAGCGCTGATAGACCTCCGCCTCCATCTGCTCGAGGCGGACGGTGACGTCGCCTTCGACGGGAGGCGATCCGGCCTGACGGCGCTGGTGGACGTAGGCCGTGACATCCTCGACCCGGTGGATGAGGTAGTCGATCTCCCCGTCCGCCCCCACGACCGGCGAATTGACCGGACTCCAGAAGCGCTCCTCGAACTTGCCTTTCGCATCCTTCACGTCGTACCGCAGGAGTGCCATGGTGTCGGCGCGGGCGGTTTCCAGCACCCGCTGCAACGACGCCCTCACCTGGCCGGAGCCGTTCGGGGCGGGACTGTCCGGGTTGTCGGGAAAGACCTCGAAGAGGTTCCGATTCATGATGCGTTCGCGCTGGGTGTTCGTGGCCGCGAGGTAGGCGTCGCTCGCCGCCACGATGGTGAAGTCCGGGGTGAGGACCACATAGAGCCCCGGGAGCGACTCAAAGAGCGCGCGAAACTGCTGGTGGAGCAGCTCGAAGCGCTTGCGATTTGTGATGTCCCAATTGATCCCCA
>JAEUGZ010000044.1 GCA_016794725.1 Opitutaceae bacterium
AGTCCGCGTCGGCGAGGTGGTCGCCCTGTGGGGATCGAGCGGATCCGGAAAGAGTACGCTGCTTCACCTCCTGGGCGGACTGGACGTGCCGGACCGGGGCGAACTGCAGGTCTGCGGGCTGGATCCACGCAGTGAGGACGACCGCCTCAAGCTCCGACGCCACCACCTCGGATTTGTTTTCCAACTGCACAACCTGATCCCGGACCTCACCGTCGAGGAAAACGTGCGGGTGCCGGCCCTGGCCATCGGCCGTCCCGCAAAGGAAACCCGCGCCCGGATCCACGAACTCGCCGGGCAGGTCGGCATCTCTCACCGGCTCAATCATCGGATCCAGGATCTCTCGGGTGGCGAGCGGCAACGCACCGCCATTTGCCGGGCCCTGGTCAATGCGCCCCGGTTGCTGCTCGCCGACGAACCGACGGGCTCGCTTGACGAAAAGACCGGCGACTCCGTCTTCGGACTGCTCAAATCGCTGGCCACCCAGGAGCGGATCACGGTCATTCTCGCCACCCACGAGCGGCGATTTGCCGAGGCGTGCGACCGCATCGTACGGGTGCGGGACGGTCGGTTGGTGGACGTATGAGCCGGCCGGCGGCAGGGTCCGTAGCGGTCGAAGTGCGCCGGTTTGAGGTGGCGCGATCCACCCAGCGGCACGCCTTCGGTTGGCTGGCCTTCGCCAATGTCGTCGGCTTTGGGCTGTCGCTGCTGCTGCTTTGGCCCGAGCTCAATGGCTGGCTCGCTCCGCTCACCTACGGCCGCTGGATGCCGGTCCACCTCAATGGGCACCTCTACGGGTGGTGCTCGGTGCCACTTCTCGGCCTGCTGTTTGTCGCCTGCCTGGACTGGCGCCACCCGCAGGCACCCCACCACGCCCGGCTGGCGCTGGCTGCGTGGTCCCTCGCCGTGGCTGGGGGAGTCGTCAGCTGGCTGGCGGGGGAAACCAGCGGCAAGTTGTTCATGGATTGGTCCGGTTGGGCACGCCCGCTCTTGCCCCTGGCGATGGTGACGCTGTGGACCGTGCTGGCCGGTCATGTATGGTGGCGACTTCGCCGTCCTGAAGTGATCGACGGAGCCCGATCTCCACTCACCCTGCTCGCCCTCGCGCTGCTGGCTTTGCTGCCGTTGCCCGGGATCTTCTTCTGGGCGGCCGATCCCAGCGTGTATCCTCCGGTCAACCCGGGTTCGGGTGGCGCGACCGGCGCGTCGCTGCTGGGTTCAACCCTGGGCATCGTCACGCTGTTCGGCGCCCTTCCCTATCTGCTGGCGATCCCCCGGCGTCCCCCACCGTCATCGTCTCCCGCCTCCTCGTCCAGCCGGACCCTGCCCACACGCTCGGAACTCTGCTTCGGTCTCGCGCTCGTCGGTTCATGGATCCTCTACGCTGGCATTGATCACGGACACGCCTCCCATACCTCGCGCGACCAGATTCTGGGTCTGGGATCGCTCCTTCTCTGGATCCCCCTGGCCGGCTGGCACCTGGCGGCGTTTGCCTGGCCCGCCGCGTCGCGACGCTGGTTGGTCTCCGCCTATGCATGCTGGGCCTTTCTGGTGGTGACCGGCTGGGTGACCTTCCTGCCTGGCTGGTCGGAGGCCATCAAGTTCACGCATGGACTCGTGGCGCACGCTCACCTCGCCATGGCCGGGCTGGTGACCGCGGTGAACCATGCCCTGCTCGTCGGTCTCGAGCCTCGATCGTCCCACCAGGGACGCTCCTCCGCCGCCACCTGGGCGTTCCTGACCTGGCACGTCGGGCTCGCCGTTCACCTGCTTTCCCTGTTTGGGTTGGGAGTGATGGAAGAAGCAAATCCCACGTCCCTTTTCCTTACCGACGGGATGTCACAGGGCCTGCTGGCATTGCGGGCCCTCTCTGGCGGAGCCATGCTCGTCGCCTCCTTTTCCTGGTTGAAACGTGCCTGGACTTCATGACCCCCTCTACCTCCACCACCTGGGCCTGCCGGCTGAGCCTCATTGCCGGCGGACTCGACACCTGCACGGGATTGGGTCTCGTTTTTCTCCCGGACCGAGTCCTGCCGCTCATGCGGGTGGACATGCCCTCCGGAGATGGCTTGGTCTACCTGCGCTTCGTGGGGGCATTTGTCGCCGCCGTGGGAGCGAGCTACCTTTGGGCCCTGCTCGCCCCGCGGGAGCGCCTTCGCGTCGTCCTGGGAGCCACTGTCCTGTTCCGGCTCGCCGCCGGCGGGTACTCCCTTGCGGCCATCCTGGCGGGCCAATTGAGCCTCGCTTGGGCGAGCGTGCCCGCGACGGATCTCGCCCTGGTTGTCGCCCAACTCTGGTTGTTGTCCAAGGGAGCGGGTCGACATGAGTGACACCGCACACCCGCCGATCCCGCGACATGCGCTCGTGGCCGCCCTGGTGTGTGTCGCCGCCTCGTACATTTACTTCCTCATCTTTGCCGAGTTTGCATTGATCGAACTGGCCAAGCCCATGGCCGACGGGCGACTTCGTTGGTTGATGGGCACCCTGGCGGTGGGCGGGGTGACCGGCAGCCTCCTGGCAGCGCGCTGGTTTCGCTATGAACGGTATGCGCGCGCCGTGGGCACTGGATTTCGCGCGTGTGGCGCGGCAGCGGCCTTCGCTCTCCTCGCGAAGTCATGGCTCATGATGATGCTGGCGGCGCTCTGCGTCGGAATCGGACTGGGCTGGCTCACGGTCACGCTGGTCAGCGGCCTGCGGGGGGTGCTGGGCGGGAAGCGGCTCGGACTGTGGGCCGGCGTATCCACCGGCTCCGCCTATGCGATCTGCAATCTCCCCTGGGTGTTCGAGGCGAGCCCGGCCACCCAGACCATCTTCGCCGCATTGGTCGCAATCGGCGGTGCGTTCGCCGCCATCTGGCTCGACCTGACCGAGCCTCCTCGCTCGGAGACCCGGGACTACGAGCCCGCCGTCACCTGGTTCTGGCTCGCGGCACTCCTGGCGTTGGTGTGGTTGGACTCGGCCGCGTTCTACATTATCCAGCACACTGAACCCCTGCGGGCCGCCACCTGGGCCGGCGCCTGGACCCTCGGAGGCAATGCCGCAATGCACCTCTTGGCCGCCATCGCCGCAGGACTGCTGATCGACCGCCGAGGTGCACCGGCGGTGGTGGTGCTCGCGTTCGCCGTTTTGGCCACGGCGTGCACCTGGCTCGGAGACGGCGTGAAGCACGCGCTCGGGGTGGAAGTGCTCTACACCGCAGGGGTATCGCTCTATTCGACCGCATTGATCACCTACCCGGCCCATGGTGGACGGCCGTGGCTGTCAGCCCGGGTCTACGCGCTGGCGGGTTGGGTCGGATCAGGTCTGGGAATCGGACTGGCGCAGGACCTCCATCAGGTACCGCCATGGTTCGTTGGACTGGCCGGCCTGCTCGTGGTGGGTGCCCTCGCGGCTCGATGGACCTGGTTGCGCCGCACGGTGGTAAATGCAGCGGTCGTTCTGCTCACCCTGAGTGTCGCGGGGTCGGCGACCCTTTCGTCTCTGTCCGCAGCCGAGGCCGGGGACCCTTCCATTGCCTTGGGCCGCCGGGTGTACGTGGCGGAAGGCTGCATTCACTGCCACTCCCAGTATGTACGCCCGCAGGTGGGTGCGGACGTCGAGCGCTGGGGTCCCGTTCGGTCTCTTTCCGACAGCCTCCTCGAACGACCGCCCCTGTTTGGCAATCGACGCCAGGGTCCAGATCTCACTCAAGTGGGCAACCGTCGAACCCCGGAGTGGAACCGGCTGCACCTGATGCACCCGCAACGCATCTCACCGGGATCCCGCATGCCTGCCTATGACTACCTGTTTCGCCCCGGTGATCCCCGGGGTGACGCACTGGTGGCCTACCTCGCCAGCCTCGGTGCGAGCACCCTCGCCGAACGCCTGAGCCAGGCGGCGGGCTGGAACCCGGCTCCGACCTTCGCACTCCCGAACACGATCCAATTGCGGCAAACCGGCCAGGCTTGGTTCTCCCGTCTTTGTTCACCCTGTCACGGAGTATCGGGTCACGGTGACGGGCCTTTGGCGTCCGCGCTGAGCCAAAAGCCCACCGACTTTCGTCAACCTCTGTGGCGGCACCTGCCGGAAGGCCTCTCGCCCGAGGCACGCGAGGCGGTCCTGGCCCGCATCATCAAGTTTGGCCTGCCGGGAACCGCCATGGCTGGCCGCGAGTACCTGGACGACGTCACGGTGGTTTCACTCGCCCGGGCGGTGGAGGCCTTCTATGGTGCGAGACGCCCCCCACCATGAAAATCCTGATCGTCGAAGACGAGCGCCGCGTGGGACAGTTCATCGAGCGGGCCCTCAGCGAACAAAGCTACTCGGCCCGGCTGGTGCCGACCTGCGCCCAGGCCAAGGATGCCCTCGCCGAATCTCCCTACGATGCCATCATCCTTGACCTGGGACTGCCCGACGGCGACGGACTCGAACTGCTCCGGCAGTGGCGCACCAGTGGCTTCAATGAACCGGTGCTGATCCTCAGTGCCCGCGATGCCGTCGAGGACCGTATCCGAGGATTGAATCTGGGGGCGGATGACTACCTGCCCAAGCCGTTTTCCATCGACGAACTGCTGGCCCGCGTCCGTTCGCTGGTGCGCCGCCACGGTGGATCGAAACAAACCGTGTTGACGCACGGCACGGTCAGGCTCGATCTCCTGGCCCGTTCCGCCACCTGCGCCGGTGCACCGGTCGAACTCACCAGCCGGGAATTGGCGCTCCTGGAGCTGTTTCTGCAAAATGCGGGCCGCGTGCTCACCCGCACTCTCATTGCGGAAAAAGTCTGGGAGGCATCCTACGACCTCGAGACGAATCTGATCGACGTCTACGTCCGGCGTCTCCGGCAGAAATTTGAAGCCCACGGAGGAGGGCTCGCCATCAAAACCGTCCGCGGCGTTGGATATCAACTCACCTGACCCCGATGCCCAAACGGCTCCTGGCACTCCTGCCGCGCGGCGGTTCGTTCACCCGTCACGTCGCGCTGCGATTTGCGGCCCTCGTCACCGCCACCACGGCCATCGTCCTGGCGAGCGGGGGCTGGCTGCTTGACCGGCAGATTGTGCGCAGTCTCGAGACCCTCCACGAACTCGAGTTCGAGGAACTGCGCGAGCTGATCGGGCCGAGCACCTCGCTGACAGGGGATGAAATTCGCGAGCGGATTCACACCGACACCGAGGCCGACGCCGCCCTCTACTACGTCCAGCTCCACAATGACTCCGGCACGGTGTTGTTCCGTTCCAGCAACCTGGGCGAAGCCGTGCTACCCGATCTCGCCGGCGACGCCGATCATTGGACCGCGCAGGTTCCTTCCGTCGGTGCGGTGCGAATCTCCGAGTTTCATTTCGCTCCCTGGCACATGAAAATTGCCAGCCCGGTCGCCCCGCTGCGGCGTTTGCTCAAGGACTACATCAAAGTGAGTGGCCTGCTCTTGGCGCTGGTGACCGTGGCCAGCGTCGGTCTTGGATTTGGCTTCGCCCGCCTCACGTTGCAGCCAGTCAGGGCCATTCGCGAAACCGCCCTGCGCATCCGCGGCGACAACCTATCCGAACGGATTCCCGTGCCGGCCGGCCGGGATGAACTCGTCGCCTTGGTTGAGCTTCTGAATCAAATGTTCGACCGCCTTGAGGCCTCATTCCGGCAGGTTCGCGGATTCTCCGCCACGGCGTCCCACGAGCTGAAGACCCCGCTTTCTCTTATCCGTTTGAACGCGGAGAAGTTGCAGCACCATCTCTCCCAGGACCCGATCGCGCAGTCCGCGCTCGGCGACTTGATGGAGGAGGCCTCCCGGCTGCACCGGCTCATTGAGAGCCTGCTCTTCCTCGCCAAAGCCGAAAGCGGCGCGCTGGCCATCGAGGTGAAGGCGGTCGATGCCAAGGGCTTCCTCGCCGAATTTGCGGAGGACGCGCACCTGCTCGCCGACGACAAAGCGGTGAACTTCCAACTCAGCCGAAGCGAAGCCGGCATGGTGCGCGCCGAACCGACCCTCATCCGCCAACTCCTGCTCAACCTGCTGGCGAATGCGCTGACCGTCAGTCCCAAGGGAGGAACCATCACGCTCGAGTCGTGGATCGAAGCAGGCCAGTGGCACCTCCGGATGACCGACGAGGGGCCGGGACTGCCGATCGACCAACTGGCCCGCGTGTTCGAACAGTTTGCCCGCTACCGTCACGCGCTGAGCGACGATACCCACAACGGCACGGGGCTTGGACTCGCCATCTGCCGCAGCGTTGCCGATCTCCATGGCGGCTTCATCCGCGCGGAAAATCGCACCGACCGCAGTGGACTGCGCCTGATCGTGGATCTACCCACGACCTAGAACTGACCCCGAACAAGGGGCCGCCCGGCGGCCGGCGGCATCTTGACAGGGTGCGACCTTGCCGCCGTTCTCGGCAGCCCATGCCGCAGATCTCCGTCAGACATCTGGCCAAGGCGTTTCGGGTGACCGAGCGCTCTCCTGGATTCTGGGGCACACTGCGTGGATTGGCCTCGCGGACCACCCGGACCGTCCGTGCGTTGGACGACGTGTCCTTCGACCTGGAGCACGGAGAATTGGTGGGCTACATCGGACCCAACGGCGCCGGCAAGTCGACCACGGTCAAAATCATGGCCGGCATCCTCGTGCCCGACCGCGGTGAGTGCGTCGTGAACGGTCGCATTCCCTGGAAGGAGCGCGCCGCCCACGTCGCCGAAATCGGAGTGGTATTCGGACAACGGACCCAGCTTTGGTGGGACCTGCCGGTAATCGAGAGCTTCGAACTCCTCCGCGATATCTACCGCATTCCGTCAACGGCCTATGTTCGTCGGCGCGACGAATTGATCGCGATTCTCCGCCTGGAGGACCTGCTTGACGTGCCGGTGCGCCAGCTCTCCCTTGGACAACGCATGCGCTGCGACCTCGCAGCCGCGCTCCTGCATGCGCCGACTTTGCTCTTTCTCGACGAACCCACCATCGGACTCGACGCTCCCTCCAAACTGTCTGTGCGGGAATTTATCCGACGCTTGAATCGCGAACAAGGCGTGACGGTCATTTTGACCACGCACGACATGGACGACATGGAGGCGCTGTGCTCCCGGGTGATGGTGATCGCGCGGGGGAAGCTGCTCAGCGACGGACGCCTTTCTGATCTGCGCTCACGATTTGGCCGCGAGCGGTGGCTGACCATCGATCTCCTGAACCCCGACGAACCGGTGCGAGTGGAAGATTTCCAGGCGCGATTGGTGCTGAGGGACGGGGGACGAGTCCGCTTGGCGTTCGATCCCGACCGCGTCCGCCCGGAGCAACTCATCGCCGCTCTCACCGCACGGCACGCGGTCAACGACCTGTTTGTCGAACATCCGCCGATCGAGGAGATCATCGCTCAGATCTACCAACGGGAGGGAATTGCACCATGAGCCCGTACCTCGCGCTGCTCCGGGCCCGCTTTCGGCTCCTCCTCCACTACCGCGCAGCGGCTCTGGCGGGCATCGCCACGCAGATTGGTTTTGGTCTCATCCTGACTTCTGCTTTCGCCGCGTTCTATGGGTCAGACCAAGTATCGAGGCAAATGCTACCCCTTTCGTTGCCCAACCTGATGACTTATTTATGGCTGGGACAGGCTCTGCTCGGATTGTTGCCCTGGCGGATGGATGGTGAAGTCAAGGCCATGGTCACGTCGGGCGGCCTCGCCTACGAGTTGCTCCGACCGGTGGATCTCTATGGGCTCTGGTTCTCCCGCGCGATTGCGCTGCGCACCGCACCTGTCCTCTTGCGCGCCATCCCGCTGCTGATCCTGGCAGGATGGCTGTTTGGGCTCAGTCTCCCCCCCTCCATCGAGGCGGCCGGCCTCTGGACCGTGGGACTGGCGGGGGCGGTCGCACTCAGCGCGGCCTGCACCGTGCTCATGTCAATTTCGCTGCTCTGGACCCTCAGTGGCGAAGGCGTTCAGTTCGCCATGCCTGCGTTCGCATCGTTCTTTTCCGGCCACCTTCTGCCGCTTGCTCTCTTTCCCGACTGGGCGGGACGAATGATCGCACTGCTCCCTTTTCGGGGATTGATGGATACACCGCATCGTCTCTGGATCGGCACCCTGGAGGGAGCCGAGGCATGGGGCGCAATCGCCCATCAGTGGGTGTGGGTCGCACTCCTCGTCGTCGTGGGGCGCTTCCTTCTGAGCCGGGGGCTGACCCGGGTGGTCATACAGGGTGGATGAAGCCCACCGCGAATTTGCCACGCCGTCCATGCCGCCACGCAATCCAGCCAGGCAGACCAAGCCCGTTTCCCACTCCGATGTTGGCGCATTCCGTCTCTACGTCCGCTACGTCGCGATTTCATGGCGGGCACAGCTCCAGTACCGTGCCTCGTTCCTGCTCCAGTGCCTGGGCACCGGAATGATCACCGCCGGCGAATTCCTCGTGATCGTCGCGCTTTTCGGTCGCTTCAAGACGCTCGACGGATGGACGCTGCCGGAGATCTGCGTCTTCTACGGAACCGTCAATCTCGCCTGGTCGATCGCCGAGGCATTGGCCCGCGGATTCGACGACTTTGGCTCGCTGGTAAAGTCGGGCGACTTCGATCGCATCCTGCTTCGGCCCCGGTCCACCGTCCTACAGGTGCTGGGGCGGGAGTTCACGCTGCGCCGCGTCGGGCGTTTCGCGTTGGGTGTGATGGTGCTGACCTGGGGCTGGACCGATCTGGAGCTCGGTTGGGATGGAGCGCGCCTGCTCCTGGTCGGTTTTGCCGTGGCTGGCGGTGTCGCCCTGTTCATCGGCTTGCTCGTCCTGCAGGCCACGCTGGCCTTCTGGACGGTGGAATCACTCGAGGTGATGAACATCCTGACCTATGGTGGTGTGACGACCACGCAATATCCCATCACCATCTACCCGAGCCGGCTGCGGCATTTCTTCACCGCGGTCATTCCGCTCGCCTGCGTCGCCTATTTCCCAATCGTAGCCGTGCTCGGACACCCGGATCCGCTCGGCACCGCGGTCGTCTGGCAATGCCTCAGTCCGACCGTGGGATTCCTCTTCTTCGGGCTCTCCCTGCTCGTTTGGCGAATGGGTGTCCGCCACTACTCCAGCACGGGCAGTTGAGTCGAGCACACTGCACCCGCGCGACTCAGGCCAAAATCAGGTCGATGCCAACGTCTGTACCAACTCTGGCACTTCACGCACCGAAGCCAGCTGAAAGAAACGGCCTTCAGCCTTGGGCAACGCATCGACCTTTTCCGCGCCCCAGGTGATCGGGTACGGAACGTAGGCGGCGGTCCCCCCCAGCGCCAGGACGGGAAGAATGTCCGATTTCAGCGAGTTGCCCACCATGAGAAAGCGTTGGGGAGCCACTCCATGGCGGCGCAGGATGCGCTCGTAGGTGGTGGGGTCCTTTTCCGAGACAATCTCAATATGACTGAAGTGCAGCGACAGTCCGCTCTTCGACAACTTGCGCTCCTGATCGCGCAGATCTCCCTTGGTGATAAGCAACAGCCGATGCGACGCGGCCAGCGGGCCGACCACGTCGGCGACGCCGTCGAGCAGTTCAACGGGATGGGCCAGCATGTCGTGACCGAGGTGGATGATCTGGCGGATTTCGTCGGCACTGATCTGTCCGGCGGAC
>JAEUGZ010000050.1 GCA_016794725.1 Opitutaceae bacterium
CACTGTCGGCACCCGCCGTCAGTTTGATCGTATCCACCCCGTCGCCCGCGTTGAGGGATTCCACCTCGGTGAAGGCGATTCCGCGGGTCGTGAAGGCCCCGCTACCATCCACTTGAATGGTGTCGTCCATCGCAGTCAGGACCACGTGGTCACCGCCCGCGCCGCCGACCACGCTTGAAAACGCCTCGAATGCGACCGTTGAGAGCGTTACGGTCCCGGTAGAGCTGACTGCTATCTGGTCCGCGCCCTTCGTGAGCGTGAGTTTGTCAATGCCTCCCCCTCCCTTGACCGTTTCAAACTGGGTGAAGGCGATCCCGGAGGTGGTGACGGCGCCAGGACCGTCATACTGCACCTCGTCCGCACCGCTCGTGAGCTCCAGGATGTCGGTGCCTCCGAGGGCATCGACTGAAAGGAGGCCCTTGTAGGTCAGGGATCCTACTTTGCCCTTGCCCGCGCTGAGCAGGGTAAAGGTCTCGTCACCGTTCGACAGTGCGAGGATCGGGGTGTCGACGGACTCAAACCCCGTGAAGGAAATTCCGCCCAGCGCCGCGCTGCCGCTGGCAAAGGCGGCGCCCGTGTCGTTCGTCAACGTATCCTCGCCCAGACCTCCGTCTACACTTTCAATCTCGGAGAACACAATGCCGTTCGACGAACCGGCAAGGTTGCCGATAACGGAGAATTCGTCATCCGTCCCGGGCAGGGTCACCGGATCGGTGCCGCCAATCGCCGCGACCACGGCATCAAGACCGGTATAGGTTACACCCAGGACCTTGGCACTCTGGTTCCCGGTCACGGCGATCGAGACATCCGCCGGGGTGATCGTCAGGGTGTCGGTTCCCGAACCCGCTGCCACCGTTGGCACATTGACAAATCCGACCGCACCCACGGTCAATTTGAGATTGCCGGTCGCGGTGATGTCATCCTTGCCGGACGTGAGCGTGAGTACGTCCGCCCCGCCTCCCCCATCCATCGACTCAACGTGGCTGAAGGTGATGCCCGCGGCCGTCACGTCACCGCCGGACGCATACGTGATGGCGTCGGCCGACCCGGTCAGCACCACGGAATCGGCTCCGTCAAAGGCATCCACAGACGTGAGCCCGAGGTAGTCGATCCCACCGGTTGAGCCTGTGCCGTTTCCGGTGACCACGAAGACCTCATCCGCCGTGGTCAATTTCAAGGCCGGCGTGCTGATCTTCTCGAACTTATCGAAGACCAAGCCTCCCGGGAGGGCCGATCCGACCGTCAGGACGCTGCCCGTGGCATTGGTCAGGGTGTCGGTGCCCAATCCGCCATCAATCAGTTCAATGTTTTCAAACGTGATGCCAAGGCCGGTACCCTTGCCCGAGCCGGTCACGGAGAAGCTGTCATTTCCGGTGGTCAACGTCACCGCATCGGTGCCGCCCTGGGCATCGATGCTCGTTACTCCGGAATAGCTGACCCCGCCAATGGTGGCCTCACCGGACCCGGTCACGGCGATGGTCTCGTCGGCCGCGGTCAATTTTAAGGAAGGGGAATTGAGCTTCTCGAACTGCGCGTAGGTAATTCCCGCCACGGAACTGGAGCCGACCGTGTAGGCCTTTCCGCTTGAATTCGTCAGGGTATCGGTTCCCGCCATGCCATCGACCTCTTCGATATTGGCGAAAGCTATCCCGCTTGCACTGCCGGCATTGTCGCCGGTGACGACAAAGGTATCGTCCCCTCCGGTCAGGGCGACGGTATCGGCGGTCCCGCCGCCGGCATCGACGGACTCCACCTGTGAAAAATCGATGTCCTGCACCGTGACGGCGTTCGCCCCGGTCACCACAATCGAGCTGTTGGAGTTGGGCAGGTCGACGCTGTCCGTGCCGCCTCCGGCCGCCACCTGTTCAATGGATGTGAAGTCAAGTTTACCGATGCTGAACGCTTTGGAGCCGGTGACTGCGATTGACTGGCCGGCCGATCCACCAATCGTGACCTGGTCGGTCCCGCCTCCGCCATCGAACGTCGCGGACCCGATCGCAAGGGTGTTGAGCACGATGGAATCACCGCTGCCCCCGCCGGTGGCGGAGAAGCCGTCGGGCGCCGTGATCCCTCCATTGAGCGTGAGGATTCCCGCACCGGAAGAACCGAAACTGACCGATACGGCGTCGTCGGCGTCGATTTCGCCCGTCAACGTGACATTTGTCGTCGCGGATATGGATACATCGCCCACGCTCGCGGTGACGTCGCCGGTGACCGTCACGGTGCTGCCCAATAGGGTCGCCGAGCCTGCGAGCAGGCCGGAGGCACCCACGGTCACTGGCTGCGCCGTCGCGCCCGTGGCGCTCCTCGAGTCCACGTTGACCGTGGCGCCCGTGGCCGTGCCGCTCAGGGAGAGTCCTCCCGCGCGCTGGTTTTCGAGAAACACGGAGCCCGCCGACTTGTTGAGCGAAAGGGAGGCGGCGCTCACCGTGTTGCGACTGGCGGCCGAGGTGCCAAAGGAACCGCCGCCTTCGAGAGCGAGGGTCGATGCGTTCACACGACCCGCCGACTGGGAAATCGCACCGGCGCTGTCGAGGGTGACCGTGCCGCCGCTGGAAACATCCGCCCCCAGGGCGATGCCGCCCGAACCGGCATTCAGGGTGATGCCGCCCGAACCGCTGCTCGTGAGTTTCTCCGCCACATCGATGGAGCTGCCGGCGGTCAGCGTCAGGGTGGACGAACTCGACCAGGACACGGCGGCATTGACCGCGATAGTCTTGGTCGATGCCAGGGTGAGTGAGGACGTATCCAACAATTTGCTCACTTCGCCCGCCGTAATGATGCTGTCCGCGCCAGGCTCGTCGAGGAGCGCACTGTTCAGGTCCCCGACGGCCGAGATGTCATCTCCGGTGGTCTTGTCTCCGTTGAGGTTCGGCGTTGAGGCCTGGATGGTGATGGAGTCCGGGTCGAAGAGCAGCTCGCCCTTGCGTCCGCCTGCACCTGCAAGGTTCACCGTTCCTGAGAAGCCCAAGTGGACTTTTCCGGAAATCTCGGCGAATCCACCCTCTCCCTGCGCGCCGGAGCCCTTCGCCGAGAGGGAGCCACTGAAAAAGGTGGATCCATCGGCCCAGACGATGACACGCCCGCCGTCGCCTGCGTCCGTGGCGTCGGCGCGAAGGAGCGCATCCCGCGCCACCAGCGTGACCCGGGCGTTGCGCACGTCGGCATTGGACCCTTGAAAGTCGCCTCCCACCCGGATTTCCCCGCCTCCAGCCGGACCCGACGCGTCAATCATCGACCCGGCGAGCACACCGACCCGTTCGCCCGTCACCTCCACGGAACCGCCGCGCCTGCCGGACTGGTCGGTCGAGGCGTCGAGTGTGCCTGTGATGACAACATCTCCGCCACCCTGCCCTTGAACGCGGATGTCGCCTCCCGCCAAGGTGCCGGACTGAGTGATGGCCACCGCATAGAGATCGCCGGCCGCCAGCACGACCGACCCTCCACCGGCATCGATCACTCCCGATTGCTGAACGCCGCTCGGAGCGACCTCCCGTCCCTCCGTTCGGCCGGCTTCCACGAGGATGTGACTGCCCTCGCCCCGCAGCAGGACCTGTCCCCCGGAGACGAGTCCGACAAATCCGCCGGGTGAAACAATGCTTCCGGTATTGGAAACCGCCCGGCCGATGAGTGCGACGGATTCGCCGCGCAGACTTCCCTCGTTTCGCACCTCTCCCGAGAGGGCCGAGAACCGATTGAGGCCGGTCAGAAAATCCTCCTTCGCAATCGAGCCACCGACCGCGTAAAGTCCGCCGACGTCCACCACGGCCGAAGAGCCAAAGTAGATGCCGGCGGGGTTGACGAGATAGACCTGGCCGTTGGAGCGCAGGGTGCCGTCGATCTGCGACGGAGTCAGGCTGCCAATCAGATTGAGCAGTCGCGCGGCGGCCCCGGGCTGAACGAACTGCACCGTCTCGCTCCGACCGACATCAAACGAGTTCCAGCGCACAATCGCGTTGTTGCCGGCGGTGACCGTGGTCAGCGATCCGTCGACCGAAACCGACGCCTGACCGGCGACCACCTGGCCTCCACTCGGACCCGCCTGCAGGGGCGCGTTCGCCAGGAGCAGCGCGGCGGTGCGGCCGCTCCATCGGCGCAACTGGCGGGAGAGTTTTCGGCGATTCTTCACGGTCGAGTTACCAACTGAAGCTGGCGACAACATGCGCCCGAACATCCCCTGTCTTGGCGACAACCCGATCTTCGTCCTCGAGCGCCTGTAAAACCATACCGAGATCGCAACGGATCGACAACATCTGTTTTAGGACGAACTCGACCCCCACCCCGGCCCCAAGCAGGTCCGCGTTGCGTTCGGCCAAGGGCAGGGCTTTCCCCGGTGCCGGGGGCGCCGCTCCTTCCTCGGGAGTGACCTCACGGCGGGCATAGTCGACAAAGCCGCGGCCAATGAGGTCCCAATCCGGGTTTCGAAGCACCTGTGCTGGGCGCCAGTGCATGGGTTGGCCAAAGAGACGCCCCGCCGGTCCGGGTGTGAGACTACGTGGGAAGTGAAAGCCATATTCCGCGGTGAAGAGCATCATCTCATCGGCCGAGACAGCGGATTCTGGATAACCCCGAACGGAAAATGCACCGCCGACCAGATCCTGTTCCTGGGGAATGAGCCGACCTCCTCCGAACAAAATCCGGCCGCGGGCCCGCAGGTTCAGTTCATGCAGCTGGCTCTCCCAGCCGGCCTCCCGATGAAGCCAGCGCTCGAGAAAAGTCTGGTAGCCGACCTGCCAGCGCAATGACGTCCATTCCGCGGTCGCGCCAATGCGACCGAGCGAGTCAAAACCTCGACCGGACTCCATATTTGCAAATCCATTGAGGCTGTGCTCCAGTCGGAATCCGAGGCTGAGCGAACCCGTCTCCTGGTCCCGGGTGGCACCGAGACTGAGGAATGGGACCAAAAAGGGAGACTCGCCTTCGGTGATGGCCGTGCTCCCCACGGTGGTTGCCACCGAGTAACGGCTGTAGTTGGCCCCCAAAGCGGTGGAGAGCTCCCACGACTTCGACAGGTCACGACGATAGGTGACCTCGGCGCCGGCCAGCCAGTTGTCGCCCACGAAACGCAGGTTTTCGAATGCACGTCCGTCCGCGGCAAAGTCACCAAATGATCCATACACCCGGGCCGTCAGCGTCCCTGGCCGGATTAAGGGACGGCGGTAGGACATGAACGCGGCACGGTTGCCGAAGTCAGGAGTGCTGAGGACATCGAGGTTGAACACGTCGTCGTGGTTGGTCAGCTGGTTGTGCTGAAACCCCACCCGGGCCCGCCAGATGGAGGTTGCCTGGGTGCCGGTGTTCGAGAGTTGCGAAAAGACCTGCCAGGACTTCGCCTCAGTCACCAGGTAGTCGAGGACAATGAGACCCGGACTGCCCGCCGATGCGATGGAGGCCTCGACGCGTCGGTTGGAATCAGCGCTCAGCGCCCGCAGGTAGCCTTCGAGCCGGTCGCGCTCGAACAAATCCCCCGGCGCTCCCGGCGTTGGGGGTGGCCGAAGCGGGGAGCGTTCAAGGATCCAGCGGTGCTTGGGATTCGCATTCGCTTCAGCGGCGGGAAAACGTCGGCCGCGAGCCAGGGTTCGCGCCTCGGCGACCTGACTCGCCCAGATGACGACCGACAGCGTGCGGTTGTCCGGCGATCGCCGGTCCACCAGGCCCCGCGTCGTCAGATCGATACCCTCATAGGCAACCCAAACGCCGTAAAACCCGAGTCGATTGTAGTGGTTAACCAACTGCTCGGCCACGAAACGAAGTCCCGCGGCATCAAACCGGGCGCCCGACGGAATGGCCCCGATTGTCAGTCCCTTTCCTTCGCTGCCGGGACGAACGGTCAACACCCCTTCATACTGACCCAGGGGAACCACCACGGCATTCAGCGATTCCAGGGCCGGCAGTCGGGGATGAGTCAGCCCGTAGCGAAAGGTGAAACCGTCGACTGGCAGGCTTTCGACAGCCCGGGCCGCGGGTGCCCCTCCAAAAAGGAGAGCGAACCCCACGGTCCACAGACTCACCTTGTTGCCGAAGCGCATCCACCCACGGCTGCGTCGCAGACCTGCCCCCAACGATCCGTCCTCCGATTGCGCTTCCCCCGCCCCCTTGGGTGAAATCCGGTCCAAGTTCCGAACGTCCGCGGAGTGAGTCGTGCTGTGCGGTCGTTGCCCCATGGAAGGAAACAGCTACGTGACTCGCAGATCGAAACGGGAGCTCGCTCGCGCTCCGCCGGTAGGGATCAGGCGACTGAGAAAGCCGGACCGGCCATTGGTGCGAAATTTGGCGAGCCACCGGTCGGCTGCTTCGCGATTGTCCACCAGCGCCGCGCCATTGAGCAGGGACTGCGTGGGAAGGCGACGGCGACGGATGATGTCGTTGAGCAGGGGCTCCATCCGCTGCCGGCTCTCGGCATCCAGCTGGTAGGGCACGTCCGTGACGAGCGGGGCCCCCTGAAGATTAGCGCGAAGGACGAAGAAGTCAGCCGCGGCCGGCTCACCCACGACGACATCCACCCAAGTCGCGTCCCGGTGCACCAGCCCGAGCAGCGGCACCGCGGGATCGATCTGGGTTTCGAGAAAGGAGATCCATGCGTTCAGGGTCTCCATCGCCGTGCTGCCGGGCACACGCGGAAGTCGAAGGCAGCGGGAGCGCGCCGGACCATCGCCGGTCGCCCAAGTCTGGGCACCCGGGGCAAACAAGCCCAAGTTGACCCGGAGGTGGTGGAACACCCGCTCAAGGTCAGTGCGGTCGAGGCTGAAGTAGGCGGTCCAGCCATCGATTCCGATCAGGGAGTCGACCACGCCGACGTTGTCGGTCACGCCGGCCCGCACGCGGAGGGTGCGTTGCGCCTCGGCGAGCGAGGCGAGCACGGCAGTCGATACCGTCGCAGCAACGCAGCCCGCCTTTGCGGCTTCCAGAGCGGGCGCGACCTCCTGGGCGAGAAACTCGAAGCGCTGGCCAATCGAGTGGACCACTGCTGTCATCGGAAAAAGTGCCCGACCGATGCCGTCCCGGGAGGACCAAATCCGGCCCACGAGGGACTCACCGCCCCTCCGCCAGACAAAGGTGTGGTCGAAGGTCGCGAGGGTCTTTTCCACACCGGCGCGATCCCATGCCGCACTTTCAATCTGGGAGGCTATCCCCGCCCCGTAGAGCGAACGTCGCAGCATGACGAGGGACGAGGTCAGCAGTCCGACATCGTCCATGTGGTCATTCCACGCGGGGTGCTTTCCAAAAGCGCCCACGTAGATACGCGGCGCCTGCGGAAGGTTCTCCCAATCTTCGTTGAGGAATCGTTGCGCAAACTCACTCATGGTTCCGGCCTTCCTGGGTCCGAGAGTGGCAGAGAATCGCGGCGGTGAAAACGTCGTGGGCGGCCATCAGCGGGTGGAAGCCGGCCAGCGGTCGAGCGTCGGCAGTGGTTTCTCAAAGACGATCGTGAGGGCCAGAACGAGTTCCGTGCGGTCCTCCTTCAGGCGGAGCACCGTATCCCACTCCAGGCCGTCCCCGCGTCGGACCGAACCCTGCAGCAGCAGACGGAGCAGGCTCCACCCCGGCTCAAAGACCAGACTGGCGTCGGGGGTGGGTTTCGGATCCGGCGTGGTCGAAAACTCCATCGCGGGCGGAGTCGAGGGAATGGGGAAACGCCCAATCTCCAAGTTGTCGACCAGACCGCGGGCGCGCAGATCGCGTCCCGCCAGCCGGAACGACGGATAGACACGGGCCAGCGGAATCTTGCCGGCAGCGCCGGTCCCGGTGACCCGTTCCAGGGTGGTGCCCTGATCGCGATCCCGGATGAGAACGAGTTTCGCCTGCAGCGGCTCGCCGTCGGCGCCGAGCAGGGCGGCGGCAAACGCCGCGCAGCGTTCCGCCCGCACAAACGCCGCCTCGAGTCCCTTCTTCACCTCGGCCGGAACCGCCGGATCCGCCGCATCCGCCTTGACGCGGTCGAGTGCCTTGACCGCCGCCTTGAAGGCCTCCGGTTCAAGCGCAGGTCCGCGTCCGAAGGGAAAGCCCGCCGTGGCGGAGCTGATCGCGTTCAATTCATCCGTGTAGGTGGACATGAGCCCCTGCACACTGACCGCGGAGGCACCATCGAGCAGGTTGCGCACGGCGGTGGAGAACTCGGGACGGATGGGTCCTTCGTACTTGCCGAGGGCCTCGCGAGCCGCAGTGATCGCCGCGAGTTGGGTGCCGACGACCGAGCCCAGTTTCCCCAGCAGGCTCTCGCCGGGAGCCGCCTTGAGGGAGAGGCGCTCCATCGCCTCCGCGTACGCCACGGCGCGCTGGACGTAGGCGGCCTTGGCACCCGGTGCGGTCGCGCGGAGGGTCTGCTGGTCCAGATCGGCCAGCTGGGCCTGTTCGGAAGGCGGCAGCGCCTGCTCCAGCAGCGCATTCACCCGGGAATCCAGGGTGGTGAGGCGACGCTGCACATCGCGGTAGAGGGTGAATTCGCTCGCGGCGCCGGTCGCGGCCTGCGCGGCCACGTCAGCGGCGGCCTTCTGTTTCAGCAGCGAAGCCTTGATGCGCTGGGAGGCGCGACCCGCCCCGCTGCGGATGCGATCGACCGCGGCGCGGTATCCACCATCCAGGGTCACTTCACCCGTCACTCCGGTCTTCCGCTTCAGCTCATCGACCAGGGTGTCGACCGCCGCCCGCCGGGCCTTCAGGTCGCTCCAGGTGGACTCCACCTTGGACTGCCAGCCCGACGCGGTGCGAGAGGCGGAGGCGGCGGCAAGGAAGGCCTTTTCGGCATCGAGGAAGCGGATCACGGTCAGGCGTCCGTCCTGCACGGCCTGGAAGGCGTCGCGCTGTGCGGACTGCGCGTTCTGCAGGTCGCGTTCCAGCGTTTCAAAGGCCCGCAGCACAGGCGGATTGTCCCGCAGGGTCTTGCCGCGCGTAAGCCAGTCTCCGGGCCATTTGCCGCGCCCCTCGCCTCCGCCGAAGTAGGTCCAGTCGAAGATGCGGATGAGCCGGTCATTGAGGGCGGCGCGATCCGGCAGGGCCGCGATCGACGGGCCGAGCAGCGGAGTGATGAAGTCCTCGCCCGGGAAGTCGGGCACGTAGCCGGTCAGTCCCTTGAGGTGCACGGAGCCCTCGAGTTCGACCAGGGTGGCCAGCCGGTCGATATCGGTCGGGGCCCAGGTGGGAACATTGAGGAACCGCTCCCGGCTCGCCTCCACGAGGGGGGAGACGACGCTTGCTTCGAACAGGACGCGCTGGGCGCGGCGACGTCCGGGGTTCGCGCGCACGGCAATGGTTTCGATCGGTTTGAAGATCCAGGGAATGCGCAGGTCGGAACTGACGCGCTGCAGCAGTTTCTCGTGAAATTCGATCACCGGCCATTCCCTGTCCCCGCCCACGCGAACCGGATCATTTCCGGAGTACACCAGGGAATTGTCCACCACCGGATGCCAGCGATGACCGGCCCATTGCGTGGCATCGGCTCCGGCCCGCCAGAGCGCCAGCTCTTCGCCGACACTGCTGCGCAGCGCGTTCCGGCCGATCAGGCTGAGAACCACCAGACCAAGCAGGCCGCAGCCGACCACGCTGGCGAGGATCCATTGCCGTTGCCGCACCAGTTTGCCGGTGTTGGTCGCCCGGGTGACGAGACCCTGCTCCTTGAAAATTTTCTGGGTGAAGAGATCCCGCAGAAAGAACGAGCGCTCCCGCTCCCAGGCCTTGCCGTCGGGCAGGCTCTCCGGCGCGAGTCCGAGGGCGGAGGCGAGCTCGGCATCCAGTGCCGAGCCCTCCGTCAAGGCGGAGGTGAAGTAGATGCCGCGGAGAAAGAGGGGTTTGGCCGACCATTCACTGGCGACGAAGATCGTCTCGAGGTAGCGTCGGAGACGCGGAGCGAGGGCGGCGATGCTGCTGGGAAGCGTAAACAGGGCGTCCACTTCATCGACGCGACGTGCGCCCGGCTCAGTCGGGATCGGGTCCTTGAGCAGACCGAGACGGCGACGGCGGATGCGTTGCACCACCTGGTCGAGGTGCTGTTCCACCGCGTCCGGC
>JAEUGZ010000089.1 GCA_016794725.1 Opitutaceae bacterium
AGTCCGCGCCACCTGCTTCTGCCGGGCCACCCACGCTGCAAATTCGGTTTCGTCCAGCGCAATGACGCGGAAACGCATCACGGCATGGGAAGACCCGCAGTACTCTGCGCACTGTCCCCAGAAGTAACCGGGTTTGTCGGCCTTCAGCCACAGGTGATTGCCGCGGTTTGGCATCATGTCGACCTTGCCGGCCAGTTTGGGCACCCAAAACGAATGGATGACATCAATAGTCCGCAGATTAACGCGCACCGGCCGTCCAGCCGGAATGACCAGTTCATTCCCCGTCAGCAGGGCTCCGACGTTGTCGATCTGTTCCTTCGGGTACTCGAACTTGAACCACCACTGGTAACCGGTCGCCGTCACCTCATAGGCATTGGTTTTTTCCTCCTCCGGAACATCGTATGTATACCAAATGGCTCGCAGCGTCGGGACGGCAATCACCACCAGCGCGGCGATGGAGAGCACGATCAAACCAACTTCAATCATTGGATTTCCGTGGCTCTGTTCCGGCGGGGCCTCGTTCTTGTCGTGTCCAGGCCGCACACGGAACTTGAAGGTCGCATAGGCGAGCACGCCAGCCACAAGCACGAAGATGATCGTGGTCACCCAGACGGTGACATAGAATACGTCGAGCTGACTTTTGGCAACAGGACCCTCCGTGTCGAAGGTGGACTGGGGGCCGTGGATCCAGCCGCCGAGGAGGAGAGGCAGGCAAGCCACAACCAGAGCGCAAGATACGCGACGGAGGGTTGAGCGAAGGGAGGAAGGAAGGATCATGTCACCAAAAAAAGAAAACGCGGCGGACGGACGGGCGCGGTTGTCCTGAGCGTCCGCATGCCGAAAGGCATTTCAAGCCATAACTCACGAACTGTCGGATCACGTTTGGAAAGCGCAACGAATTGAAGCCTACTACTAAGGAGGGATCACCAAGTATTAGCGCCTTGCGCACGATCAGGTGGCGTGGCTCATGGGCTCCAAGCCCCATGGAGCGGCGTCGGTGGGCGACGGGTTCCTAGGCGCTTGCTGCGAGATGAGGCGTCACCACTTGTCCAACGGTTTCGTGCTGGTTGTAGTGCGTGTAGATCTGGCGTCGGACTTCAACCGGGACCTCGAGTGCTCGCTCACAGGCCTCACCCAGGGCCTTGAGATCCCCGTGAGGGTAGCGAATCAGGTGCCGGGCGCGGTGAAGCGACTCCAGGCGTCCCCCGAGTTGCGAATCCTCACTCACCGGAACCAATCCCAAACAACCGGACCAAAAGGGACGGTCCGTATGGGTCGCAGCCATGGCGGGAGTGGCGAATTTGCGACCTTCGGGACAGACACTGACCGACCACCGATTTACGCTCGCCCGGTCCGCGACGGAAAGGGAATGGTCATGGATTGCGTGAAACCGGTCCTTGAATCTGGTTTGCAGAAAGTCGATTTGGCGCTGTCGGTGCGCGGTGAGCCCTAACTTGGAACCCAAAAAAAGCACGCCAGGTTCGGGGGCTTCGTTGAATGGGACCGCAAACGGCACGAGGTTTGCCACCCAGCTGCGATGTTCCAGGCGACACCCGGGTTTGAGGCGAGAGGCTCCGGCCTCAGCCAGTGGGCTTTCATCGTGAATCAGGACATCGAGCCAGGGAGCGAGATCGTTGAAGCAAGGCATGGTTCGACTGGCTTCATCGAACGCATAATAAAGCAGGCGAATCCCATGACGCTTGAGCATCGGACCCAGCTTCGGCCAGGCGTTGGCCAAGCCTTGGGGCTGCTGTCCCATAAAAATCATCCACCAGACTTCATCGGCCGGTTTCTTTTGGGCCGCCTGAACAACTTCGATGACACCGAGGGCTCCGAACACCTGGGCCGGGAGAAACACCAGATCGGGGTGGGTGAGGGCGGCAAATGCACGGGCGTTCTCTCCGTGCCAGTCGCAGTCGAGCCTTGCCATCCGGACCATGCCGAGGTCGTTGGTGTCCGCTACTCGCTTGCTGAGATCAAGCTGGGGGAGGCGCTGCAAAAAGACCTGGGCATCCTCCAATCGCTCCGCCCAGGAGCAGTAGTGAAAAACCCGAACACGTCGCGGCGCCGAGCCGCGATCTGCCCCTGCGCTCACCGCTTAGGCGGCATCGCCGCCAAAGGGGTCGCCGGTCCACAGCCGGCGCGGCGCCTGGGCCGGTTGGCCGCGGGCCGCTTCAACCAGATCGTGCAGGGAGGGAAAGGGGACAACCGTATCATCTTGAACGGTCTCGACGTTCTCAGGCCAGTCCGAAAACGCCTCGCCCTGCAAGCGTCGGACCAGGGCGTCGACATCGATGCTGTTTTCTTCGGACGAGTAGGATCGGGGCGTCGTGGAAAGGTACATGTCTGCGGATGCTATCGTCTCGGGCTGCAAGGCGATTGAGGGAGAAATTCTCCCGATTTCTCGGCGAAAACTCCTCCCCTTCACGGATCGATGGATGTGAGATTGAAATCCCTCGGAGCCTTGGGAATGGTCGCTGCGTCCTGCGCATGTCCACGTTCCCCGTGAAGGCCCAAACCTCCCCATCCGATGGCGGTGCCGTCCGTCCTGCGGGCCTCTTTCTTGACCGAGACGGTACGGTCATTGTGCATGTTCCCTACCTCCACGAGCCGGATGCGGTGGTCCTGATTCCCGGTGCTGCGCGAGCCCTCTCCGCCGCGCGCCAGGCGGGCTTTCGTCTCTATCTCTTCACCAATCAATCGGGGGTGGGTCGTGGGCTCTTCGATCTCGCCGCGGTCCACGCGGTCAATCGTCGCATGATCGAATTGCTGGGACTGGGCGATGATGTGTTCGCCGCGCAGTGCATCGCCCCCGAAGCTCCGGATCAACCCGCGATGTACCGCAAACCCTCGCCGCGCTTTATCTTGGAAGCTGGCCAGGTCGATGGACTGGACCTTTCGCGCTCCTGGATGATCGGTGACTCCCTTTCCGACTGGGAAGCGGGCCTGAATGCCGGGATTCGTTCCGCAGCGGTCGATGTGACGCCCTCGGAAACCACGGAGCAGCGTCGGAAACGGGAAGCGCTGGGGGTTCCGGGTTTTGCCGATTTGCCGGCTGCGGTGGAGTTCATTGTGCGCGCTTCCGCCTAACCCACCACCAAGGCGATCACCCCCAGCGCCATGATCGCGGCGGCTAGGATGCGGCGCCGACCATCGCCTTCCTTCAGGACGTGTGCTCCCAAGAAGGCACCCACCAGGATGCTGATCTCTCGGGCGGGAGCGATGGAGCTGACGGGTGCGAGCGTCATCGCCGCCAGAATGAGCACATAGGCCACGGGCGACAACAACGCTACCGCTAGAACATATCCGCGATGCTCCTGCCAATGTCGCATGGACTCCGACCATCGTGGAGCGGCAAAGGGCAGGAGAAGAGCCAGCTGAGTCCAAGCCGTACCCGCGTCGTACAAAATCGGACGAATACCCAGGCGAGCCACCCCTTGCCGGTCCCAGACCGTGTAGCCGGCGATGAAGACGCCCGAGATCAGACCGTAACGGATGGCAGTACGCACCTGCGGCGCCCCTCGGTGGAAAAGGGCCGTGCCACCGGTGATGAGCAGGATGCCTCCGATG
>JAEUGZ010000139.1 GCA_016794725.1 Opitutaceae bacterium
GGCCGGCGTTCGAGCAGCTCGGAGGGCAGCCCGACCGGAATCGCGGGAACGGCACGCGGGGCCAGCGCGGTCAGCTCAAGGTCAAAGGACTCCGGCAAACGTCCGGTCAGCACCGCCAGGGCGTGGCGAACCGCCGTGCGCTCCTGCTCAACCGCCAGCAGATCACCCTCCGCGGAGGCCCGCTCAGTCTCGGCCACGCTGACTTCAAAGTCGTTGCCGGCTCCCAGCTCGAAGCGTCGGCGCACGATTTCCAGGGCCCGGCCGCGACTTTCCACCGTTTGACGCAACAACTCCCGTTCCTCGTCCAATGCGCGCAATGAAAAGTAGGCCCGGGCCACATCCGCCTGCACACTCAGAAGAATCTGGCGGTAGTCCGCCTCACTTGCCTCCGCTCGGGCGACACCGCTTTCGAGAGTCCGACGCACCCGTCCCCACAGGTCCACTTCATAACTGAGATCGACGGGAAGTGAGATCGTCGTGCTGACGCTTGGTCGGGTGGAGGCACGCAGTCGGTCACTGACACGCGACCGGTCGCCACCCGCCGCGACCGTCGCCTGAGGAAAGAGGGCCGAACGGTCCACGCGCGCCAAAGCCCACGCCTGATCACGTCGCGCCACCGCAGCACGGATCGTCGGGCTCGCCGCCGTCGCCTCCTGCTCCAGTCGGTCAAGGATGGGGTCCTTGAACACGGTCCACCACGAGTCTTTCGGCAATGCGGCCTTATCCGACCCGGACGGCCCGGGAACAGGGTGCTCATAGGTTGCAGCCACAGACGTCACGGGCTTTTCATAGTCGGGTCCCACGACACACCCGCTCCACAGCAGCGGAGCAAGGAGGGCGGAGCAGCACAAAGGGGGGAAACGCATGACTTCAGCGCCAGTCTAGCACGATGCAGTCGGAAAAGCTTGTCCGCCGGCCCTCAAGATTGTGGCGGACTGTCGCAGTGCCGCCGGGGCTGACACAGTTTGTTACAATTTTTCGCGCGCTCCCCGTCGCTCCGACTGGTAACATGACGTTAGTTTCACCGTTTCATGGAGGCGACACCGCACATCACCGTCATCGACGACCATCAGGAGATCCGAGAACTGGTCGTTCGCTACCTTGGCGACCACGGGTATCGCGTCAGCGCCGCCGAAAGCGCGGCCGCCTTTCGTCGGCTTTTGGAGCGGAGCGCACCGGATCTGGTGGTGCTCGACATCATGATGCCGGGCGAGGACGGACTTTCGCTTTGCCGGTACCTGCGGGCGACGACGGATCTGCCGATCATCTTCCTCACCGCGGCGGCCGAGGATACGGATCGGATTGTCGGCCTCGAGATGGGTGCGGACGACTATCTGGTAAAACCCTTCAATCCCCGGGAGCTTCTCGCCCGGATCCGGGCGGTGCTGCGCCGCTCCCGCGCCATTCCAGCCCAGCGGCGTCTCCCGCAGACCGACACGGTTTCCTTCGCCAACCGCACGCTCGATGTGCACCGCCGGGAAGTGGTGGGCGTAGACGGGGTCGCGGTTCCGCTGAGCACGGCGGAGTTTCGCCTGCTCTGCGTCTTCCTTGAGCGTCCCGGGCTCGTCCTGACTCGGGACGAATTGCTCGACCTGACGAGCGGAAAGGCCGGCGACGCCTTCGACCGCAGCATCGACAACCAGGTGAGCCGACTTCGTCGAAAAATTGAGACCGACCCCAAGAATCCGACCCTGATCAGCACGCACTGGGGCGGCGGCTACAGCTTCAACGCCAAGGTCGAATCGCCATGAAACGCTTCTGGATGCGCAGCCTGACCGGTCAGCTGATTGGTCTCATGCTCCTTGCGCTGGTTCTGTCGCAGCTCGCGTTCACCTTCATCTATCGCAATGATCGCGTGAAGTCCTTTCGGGACTTGCGACGCGAGGAGTTTCTCTCGCGCGCCGCCGCCGTGGCCCGGCTGATCGGGAGCACCTCGCCCGAAATGCATCCGGAAATTCTCCAGGCGGCGAGCACTTCGCTCACCCGGTACTGGATCACGGACCTGGCGCCAAGCGACGCCACGGTCTGGCGCGACGGTGCCCGCGCTCAGCTGCTTCGGGCTCTGCCGGTCAACGGTTCCGCCTCGCCCACAACACCGAGTGTCGCTCACCCCGCGTCAAATCCAAGGATCGCCCCATCGGACCTGCCGCTCTCCTCGTCCGTCGCCTGGAGTCCCCTGCCTCCCTCCGCTTGGTCGGGCGGCTTCCCGGCCCAGGTCCTCGACTTGGAGTCGTGGAGCGGCTTCGGTCTTGCCGTGGCGATCCGTTCCGATCTCTGGCTCCAGGTGGTGTATGCCAAGCCAGATTTGGTGACACCGCCCCTGCTGCGATCCTACCTGTACCTGAGTGTGACGGCGACGCTGCTGCTCGTGGTGGCGGTCCTTGCCGCGCGACGCATTGCGCGTCCGCTGCAGCACCTGACCGAATCCGCCGAACGCTTCGGACGCGGCGAGGACGCCGATCCGGTCCCGGAGGAAGGCGCCGACGACATCCGGCGCACGGCTGCGGCCTTCAACCGAATGCAATCCCGGATACGGCGCTTCGTCGAGGATCGCACCCGGATGGTCGCGGCCATCAGTCACGACCTGCGCACCCCGATCACCACGCTCCGGTTGCGGGCGGAATTCATCGACGATCCGGAAACCAAGGAAAAGCTCATCGCCACGTTGGACGAAATGCAGTCCATGACCGAGGCCGCGCTCGCGTTTGCGCGCGAAGAGGCGACGGTCGAGCCCACGCGCACGATCGATGCCGACGCCCTGATTGAAAGCATCTGCGACGACCTTGCGGAACTCGGCTGGGCCGTGAAATTCACCGATGGCGGCCGCGTCCCCTGGCACTGCCGGCCCGACGCACTGCGCCGTGCCTTGCGCAACCTGATTGAAAACGCAGTCCGCTACGGCGAACGGGCCGAGGTGCGGCTCGAGGTGTCCAAGGATTCCCTCGACATCATCGTGGAGGACGGGGGCCCCGGAATCCCGGAGGAGCAGTTCGAGCGGGTGTTCGCTCCTTTCGTCCGCCTCGAAACCTCGCGCAACCGAGCCACCGGAGGCGTGGGGCTCGGACTGGCCATTGCCCGCACCATCGCTCGCGGCCACGGGGGCGACATTCACCTGTTCAACCGTCCGGAGGGCGGTCTGCGAGTGATTCTGCGGCTGCCGCGGACCTAGGGGAGGACCGGTTCAAGGCCTGGTCAGCACCCGCGTCGTCGCGCGGTCACGCGCCCGGCACGGAGTCGACTCGACCGAGCGCGTGCGATGTCGCCAACCGTCCGAGAGACCCTGTGTTCGAGCAGTGTCCGGCGGCGTCACGCCACCGGATAGCCGAGTTCACGAAGCCGGGCGAGCACCTCGCTGGATTTGTGTCCCAGCGCCTTGAACTGGAGGCTCACCGGTACACCCGCCACGCGGTGGTGGACCCGGATGGACGAAAAGAACCAGGGATAGAAATTTCCTCGGCCGACTTTCATCACCGAAGCGCGAGGCAGCTGAAACTCGCCTCGCGTACTGGAGATACGCAGGCCGTCACCGGTCGCTGTCAGGTGGGCTTTGGGTTCAGGTCCGAAGGTCGCGGCCACGTCATCGGCCACATGGCCGGACCAGGTCAAGGGGGTGGACTGGCTTCGGTCAAAATCAACGAGCGGAGTGGAGGTCGGAATGGCAGGCATGGTGCGGAACAAAGGACCCGGCAACCACGCAGAACCGAAACGGGCCGCGGGGGGACAAAATCCCATGCGGCCGGGCGGCAATCCTGCGTTGACGCAGAGTCAAACGGCGAAACAGCGGCCCGACTGTTTCAAATGCCTTCGAAGCGTGCGCCTCGAACCCGGACACACTGGGACAAGCATTCGGCCGTTCGGCAAGCCACGATCGCATTTCCAACAAAACCCCGTCCGAGCGGGGATTCACCCCGCGCCAGACCCCAAACCGACCTCACTCGCACCTTCGCAACTCCCCCACTTCACCCCTCATCGTCGATCGCGGGCTTGCCTCACCCTGCTTTTTCCCTCCACCTTACCCGCGCTCACCGGAAGCATCCCGTCCGCGGACATGGGCCCAGCCCACCGGTCGTCAGACTCACCTCCCAACCTGACTTCCTGCCCGATCAGCGGACACCCGGGCGCATCCACGGAGGAAAGGTTATGGCCACAGTGACCCGACGGCTGCCCCAGCGGCCCCATCTTGACGTTCCCAAACGCGAGGCGCGCGAATTGCTCGATCACGCGCGCGAGGGGCGGCCCGACGCGCTGGAGCGCCTGAAACAAGCACACCCCCGGTCCAGTGAAAACAACGCCGTCGATTCCGCTTCCGGCCCCCCCGCGTACAAGCTGTGCGACGCCCAATGGGTGATCGCCCGCGAATACGGCTTCTCCACCTGGGCCGAGCTGAAGCAACGCATCCGCGCCCACACCACAATCGGTGTGCTTCAAACGGCCATCGAGAAGGGCGAGCGCGACACCGTCGTTGCCCTCCTGCGTGCCCACCCGGAACTCCTGCATCTGCCTGTGTGGAGCGGAAACTGGGGTCCGCCCATGAGTCACGCCGCCAACCTCGGCCTCCTCGACATCGTGCAGGCCGTGTCAGCCCTCGGCGCCCGCGACCACCAGCACGCGTTCGACCGCGCCGTACTCCAGGGCCGCGTCGACTGCGCCCGCTGGCTGCATGCCCACGGGGGCGTGCGTCTCGGGCCCGGAAGCATCCTCGGCTCCTGTGAGACCCTCAACGTTGAGGGCTTCACCTTCCTTCTCGAGATCGGCGCGCCACTGACAAATGAGTGCGGCGACCCCCTTGCTCCCCTCGCGCTCGTGCTCGAAACGTACGCCCGCAGCCCCGCCCGCAAGCACACCCTCCTGGATCGGTTCGTTCAGCAAGGCCACACCCTGCCCGACACGCCGACTCTTGCGCTCCACCGAGGCGACCTGCCACGCCTCCGCCAGCACCTCCGTGAAGACCCGCACCTGCTGAAGCGGCGTTTTGGCCTGCCGGAAATCTACCCCGAGAGCTGCGGATGCCGCAACGAGGGCCGTTCCGGCATGCACTGGACCCCGATCGACGGCAGCACCCTGCTCCACCTTGCGGTCGATTTCCAGGAACGCGAAATCTTCGACTGGCTGCTGACTGAACTGGTCGATGTGGACACTCCGGCACGGGTCGATCCCGACGGATTCGGAGGCCACACCGCCCTCTTCAATGCAGTCGTCAATGGTCCCCTACAAGACCCGTCCTACGCCGCCGCCCTCCTCGCCCGCGGTGCCAACCCCGCCACGCGCGCCACCCTTCGAAAATTTCTCGACTGGTGCGAAAAGCCCCGCTGGCACGAAGCAAGGCAGGTCACGCCCGCGGTTTGGGCGCGCACCTTCCCCGACGCCGCCTGGGTCAATCGCGCCGCCCTCGCCCTGCTTCCGGGCTGAGCGAGGGTCCCTTCCCCAACGTTTCCTCACAAAGTCCCTTCCTTCCTGGCTTCGGGTTCTCACTTCTCGCGTCGCTGCGAATGTCGGTTCGCTGGACATTCTAGCCGAGACTGCGTTGCCTATCTTGCCCGAAGTCACTTCGTTACCACCCGTACTCCCCGACGACCCCGAGACCGCACCGTACCGAGCCATTCGGTGGCAGTTCAGCCGATGTCTCGGAGGGTGGCTGACGGACTTTGAGCCGGTGTCTGCCTTGTGGCTATGGGAGTGGCGCAGCAGACCCAGCCATCCCGTCCCAACGTCCTGTTCATTCTGATTGACGACCACGCGGCGGTGGTGAACTCGGGACTGCTGCGAGAGTACATCCGTTCGTACTATGCGGCGACCACCTACGTGGATGAGCAGGTCGGACGGGTCCTGGACGGACTTGCCTCCAGCCCCCATGCGAAGAACACCATTGTCGTCTTTGCGAGTGACAATGGATACAACGCGGGAGAGAAGAACCTGTGGGCCAAGTTTGCGTTGTGGGAACAGACCTGCCGCGTCGTGTTTGGGATCTCCGTTCCGGGACATCCGGCGCAGGCGTGTCCCGCACCCGTCAGCCTGCTCGACATCTACCCGACGTTGACCCGCCTGTGTGGCCTGCCCCCGCCCACCTCACACGCACTCGACGGCGTGGACATAACACCGATCCTTGATGGCCGGCGGGTCGAACGCGGCGATCCCGTCCTTTCCACCTACGGGCTGGGAAATCACTCCATCCGCGACTGGCGCTTTCGCTACTTTCGCTACCGCAATGGCGACGAGGAATTGTACGACCTCGAA
>JAEUGZ010000011.1 GCA_016794725.1 Opitutaceae bacterium
CGCCCCAGCGCTTGCGCACCTTGATCAGCTTGAGCGCGTCAACGTGCGCCTCGGTGGTCTGGACGAACACCTTCGCCCGGTGCGCCAGGCCTTCACCCGCACGCTCGATCTGAGCGAGCGCCTGCTCAGCCTTGGACGCAACGACACGCTCCCGAATTTTCCCTGGCAATCCTTGAATCCAACCGTCCAGGACACGGTCGAACTCTTCCACCGCTCGCTGGACGTGCGGATCCGGCTCTTGGTACTGCTGGGCGGGGACCTTCCCGCGCTGCCACTCGACAGCTCGCTGATTTCCGACGTGGTCGTGAACCTGCTGGACAACGCACGCAACGCGATCCTCGCCTCGATTTCAGATGGAGCCCCTCATCCGGAATGGAAACCGGTGATCAAGGTCACGACCTCGCGGGTCACTACAGTGCCCCGCCATCTCGGTTCGATTTCCGGCAACCGTCCCCAGCCCTTTCAGTGTCTCGCCATCAGCGATACCGGCGGCGGTCTTGACGACCACACCCGGGATCATCTGTTCGAGGCTTTCGCCCGCCGGTCGAACACCGCACGCAAGACGGGACTCGGGCTCGCCATCACCTGGAAAGCCGTGCACGCGCTGCGTGGCTGGATCGAGGTGGAGAGCACCCCGGGAGTGGGCACGACCTTTCGCGTGTTCCTGCCGAGCCCTGAGCCGGCAGCCGCGGAGCCGGTCATTCCCGCCCTCGCCAGCGATGTGGCGGCAGGGACCGCGGGCGGCAAGTCCGTGCTGCTGGCGGAAGATGACGAACTGGTCACCCGGGCGCTCACCCTTGCGCTGCGCCGCTCGGGTCATCGCGTCACCTGCTCGACCGACGGCGCTGCCGCACTCGCCCTCGTCCGACTGGAACCGACCGCTTACGACCTCGTCATCACGGACCTCAACATGCCCAATCTTGGGGGACGTGACTTCCTGGTGGCCCTGCAGCGGGACCGAATCGCCATGCCCGTGGTCGTGCTGAGCGGTCACCTGACTTCCGCCATCCTCGACGAGCTGCACCAGCTCGGCGTCGCCGAAGTGCTGCGCAAACCGCTCCGCATCGACGAAATCGTCGTCGCCGTGGAACGCCACACCTCAGGCCGTCCGGCGGAGCACCTGACCTGACGGTCCGGTTCACTCGGTCCGACAAAGCCAGGAAGGAATGCTTCCGGTGGAGGGCGCTGCTCCGTCGGCGCCGGTTGCGCGTCGCGGATACCAAAACGGTCGGACGCAGCGGTTCGTGGACCGTCCCCCCGGCGTCGTCGGAGCGACGCCCTCCACTCGAACCCAATCTTAATCAATAAGGTTCATCTGCGGCTCCTTAAGCTGACGCGTGTGCGCGACTGCGGGAACGCACTCCATCAATCCAACGCTCATTGAGGTGGTCTCCGCCACATCACTCGCTCAATGACAGCGCCCCTGGGGTCGTCGACCCCGCCTCGAGCGGAAACAACTCCATAACGTATCGATGCCGATGCGCGCCCCCCAAAAAGCCAAAACCGGCCGAGCATTGAACTGCCCGGCCGGTTGGCCACACAAACACACACTATGAAACACACCTTGGGGGGAATGGTCCGGGTCCTGAACCGGAATATCCTGCAAGGCTAATCACGATATCGTCACAGATCTCGACAAACTTGAGGCGCCACCTGCCAAGCCCTCCCTAGAGGATCGCCATCTCACGGACACCCGGCCGGGACCCGTACACGAAAATGCCCGAAGAACGAAACCGTTCATCGGGCAAGTTAATTGTTATTCAACGACTTAAAGGCGAACGGTACCGTGGGAAAGGTTTTCCTGCAACAGGCGGCTGGCCCGGTTGAGGACTTCGGGCAACGCCGATTCGAGTATGGTGGTGGTGAAGCCCCACTCCATCAGGAGCGGTGCGTTCAGTTCGAAAAGGAATCCGTCTTCCGCGACGCCCGCACCAATGGAGGTGGCGAGGTACTTGGCGGCGTGCACATGGACCAGCAAGGGCATCACGTCGGCGGGCGCCGAGGACGTGGGCGGGTTGTGGGTGGCCACCGCCACGAGGGTCGCCGGGAAGTTCCAGCGGCGCAGCAATTCTGATCCGGCCTCGGCGTAGTTGAATCCCAACACGGCCTTTTCGGCCGCGAGCCAGATGCAGCCCGAGGAGCTCTGGTGCTCGCGGATGGCGGCAAAGTGTTCGCCGCAGGAATACGCCACGGCCAGCTTGCCGATCTCGTGAATCAGGCCGGCGGTGTAGGCAACGCGCGGATCGACCAGGTTCATCTGCTCGGCCAGGTACTCGGCGGCGACGGCCGTGACGAGGGCCATGCGACAGAAGTCGCTCGCTTCCCAGCGGTAGCCATCGCCCTGGGCGCTCATCCAGCGGCCGGCGAGCGAGAGCGCGGCCAGCCGGTAGATTTCGCGCAGACCGAGGCGCTGAATCGCCTCCTCGAGGCGTTCCACCCGGTTGGACGCGGAGGAAAAATAAGCCGAATTGGCAAGCCGGAGAGTGGAGCTGGCCAGGACGGGATCGAGACGGATGACCTTCTCGAGTTCGTCGACCGAGACATCCTCGCGCGCAATCACCTCAATGATGCGCGGCAGAAGAACGGGGGAGCACGGCAGGCGCAGAGCCTTTTCGCAAACCTCAGCTAGGGTGATCATGGGACGGTTTCGGTCGGGTCAGTTAGGCGGCGAAAAGGGAGGCAGGGTCCAGGATCAGGGCGATGTTGCCATCACCGAGAATGGCTCCACCCGCGATGCCCGGCAGATTGGACAGCAGCCCGCCGAGATTCTTGATCACGACTTCCTGCTTGCTGACCATTTCGTCGACCAGCAGCGCCGTGAGACGATCGGAGGTTTCCACCAGCACGATGATGCCCTCGGTGGGGTTCTCGATCGCACCCGGGATGCGGAAGCGACGATTGAGCCGGTGAATCGGAAGGATGCGACCGCGGTGATCGAGCACCTCGCCGCGTCCATGCACGGTGGTGATGGCGCCAGCCGCGGGGCGGAGGGCCATCTGCACGCTCGTGCTCGGGAGAATGAAACGATCCGAACCGACGCGGACGACCAGACCGTCGATGATTGCCATCGTCAGCGGCAGCTTGATCCGGAAAATCGTCCCCTTGCCCACCTGGGTGTCGATCTCGACCTTGCCGCGCAGCTTTTCAATGTTCCGACGCACGACATCCATTCCCACGCCGCGTCCGGACACCGAAGTGACCTTTTCCGCGGTGGAAAAACCAGGGGCGAAAATCAAATTGAGGACCTCTTCGCGGGACAGCTGGGCACCGGCCGCGATCACACCCTTTTCAACCGCCTTGGCATAGACGCGCTCGTGGTCAATGCCACGACCGTCATCGCTCAGCTCGATGTGGATGTTGGAGCCCTGGTGGAACGCCTTGAGCGTGACCACGCCATGCTCGGGTTTGCCGGCCGCGACCCGCACCGCTGGCTTTTCCAGTCCGTGATCCATGGAGTTTCGAACCATGTGCACGAGCGGATCGGCGATTTCCTCGATGACCGTACGGTCGATCTCGGTGTCTTCGCCACTGGTGTGAAAATTGACCTTCTTCTCGCAGTCGCGCGCCAAGTCCCGCACCAGCCGTTCCATCTTCTGGAAGGTCGGTTTGATCGGCACGAGACGAACCGACATCGCATTGTGCTGCAGTTCCTTCGTGATTCGGCCAAGTTGCGCGATGTTGCGCGCCAGGTGCGAATTCTCGTCGCCAATCAGGCGGGCGGACTCGGCAATCTGGCTTTGGACGATCACCAACTCACC
>JAEUGZ010000187.1 GCA_016794725.1 Opitutaceae bacterium
CCGCCCGGAGCGGCCCTCGCGGGCGAGCACGAGGGTGCGGCCCTCGCCCGCGGGTTGGGTCGCGGCGACGGCGAGCTTGTCGTCGTCCCCCACGCAGCGCCACGAGGTGGGCTGCAGCGAGCGGAAGGCCACGGCGACGGAGTCGGAGGCAAGGGTACTGCCGCCGTGTCGGTAGAGGGCGGAAACGAGGTAGCGACCTGCGGGCAAGGGCTCGGAGGCGAGCCGCGCCAGATCGATCGTGTAGCGCGCCTCCTGGCCGGGCGGCAGTTCGACCTCGAGCAGGGCGCGTGTCGGTGCCCGCTCGCCGGAGAGAGCCTCGGCCTTGCGCTCGTAGCTCCACGTGGCGACGACCGGGCCGTCCTTCTGTCGACGGAACGCAAAGGTGAACGGCATTTCCTCCTGGGGGTCGGGCACGCGCAGTGCAGCCGGGCCGGTGTGGGTAAGCACGATCGTGGCAGGGAGGCCGCCGCCGACAATGGTCTCGGGCTGCTCGAGGAAGAGACGGAGGGAGATAGCGCTCACGGCGGAGGAAGAGGAGGCGGAGGCGGGTGCAGGCGGTGGCGGGGAGAGAAGTGGCTGGGCGCAGGCCGCAAGCGTGAGGCCGAGGAGGGCGGCCGCTGTGGCCAAGGCCAAGGCCCGGCGCGGGGCGCGTTCAGGGATCATGCTGGTTGCCGGCGGGCAGGGCGAGCGAGTTCACTTTCCAGCCGCGCAGCTTAAGGTTGGTCTTGCCACAGAAGTAGTGCTGTTCCGCAACGCTCGCATAGCTCATGATGCAGTTGCGGTCCCATTGCCGATCTGCGGCCGCGTCGGTGGCAGCGAAGGTGCCGTGGGTGTTGGCCTGCGAATCATGCGCGGCGGGTGTGGCGCCGGGGGCGCTCGAGGCGTGCTCGAGGTGCTTGTGATGGCCGACTTCGTGGGCCCAGGTCTCAGCCACGGCGTTGCCTCCGCTTTCGAAAATCCACGTGGCGCCGAGGCAGGTGCCGACGGCGGGCAGGGGAAGTCCGTTGTAGCCGGAAGCTCTGACCACGGGGGTGGCGGCGCGGCGGTGGTGGCCGGAGCAGCCGGGAGCGGAACAGGTCGTGCCCGCCATGGTGCCTCCAACCGCGTCCTTTTCGATGTACCAGTAAGTGCTGGCGCAGACGCCGTCGCACGAGTAACGCTCGTAGTAATACTCGGGTGACGCGTCGAATTCGACGATGATGTGACCGCGGAGGATTCCATACTTGCGCTCCATGCGGCTTACGAGCTCGAACATGAGGCGTTCGCGATAGCTGCGCCAGGTGGCATTGAGCAGGCCCTGGATGATATCGTCGTCGTAGAGGGAGCCGAAGGCGGCGTTGGCGGCCGAGGCTTTGGGCCACCCCAGGTTGGCTTCGTTGAAGTAGGGGTACACGTAGCGTCCATCCACCGTCATGGTCGACTTGGTGCGCAGACGGTAGAGGTTGGATACGCGCGCAGCGACGATGTCCTTGTAGGCATTGACCTCTGCGGCGCGGCTGGTGTCGAAGATGTCGGTGAGGTTGTAGCTGCGGCTCACACCGCCGTCGTGCACAAAATGGATGAACGAGGGTCGATAGAAGGCTGGGAACTGCTGGTCGTAGGTGCCCCAGTGGCCGGCGCCGCCCGCCCACTTGAGGTAGGCACGCAGGGAGCACTTCCGCCACAGGCGCAGGGAAGCGGTGTAACCTTGGGGGAGCCGCGGGTAACGGGCGGCGAGGACAGCCAGGTTCGGCAGGTTGTAGTCCCCGACGGCCGACAGTCGCAGTTGAGCTCGTACGCGGTAGCCGTCGCCTGCTACGCGCGAGGGGGTGAAAAAAACACCGGCCCAGCCGAGGGTGGAACTGTGGTAGTCGGCAGCTGGCTGGCCCACGAAGTCGTGCGCGCAGGTGGCGATGGACTCGAGGGTGGAATCATCGGCTGTGGCCCAGGGCTTGAGGGCGTCATCACCGAGACCGAAGGCCTTGTTGTAGTATTGCGCGATCGAGGCGTTGGCCGGACGAATGCCGCCATGGGTCGCCGGGCAGTTGACGTAGGTGGCGGACCGCTCGACATCCTTCCGCGTGTGGGGGACCTTGAGCTGGTCCAGCGTCCATTCAAGGAAGGTCTTGGTCCGGGTGTAGTCCTTGCGGTAGACGGTGTTGTCGACGTGCTCGACCGGGCCGGGCCCAAGGCGGTTGTTGGCGTAGTCCCAGTCAATCTCCTCGAAGCTCCAATCCAGTCGCAGCGGCCCGGTGGCGCGGCGCATGCAGGCGAGGTGAGTGGCGTGGGTGGAGAGGGGATCGGTGGTGTCGAGCTGCTGGGCTTTGGAGAGGAGCTGGAGTTGCGCTTGCAGCGGGATCCAGGGGCGGGCGATGGATTCGGCGTCGCGGTCGGTCCTGCCGTCACCGATGGACATGCCTTGGCGGTAGTCGCCCATCTGGTTCGGGGTGCCGGCGATTTCGGGGTCGGAGGAGGCCGTATAGTAGTGACGGTCGTCCACCCAGACAATGAGGGTCTGGGCGGGATCCTTCAGGCGGGTGGAGGCGTCGGCGAGGCTGAAGTCGGCACGGTCCGTGGGGTTGCCAAACCACGGGCGGGGCGGGATGGCGGGGAGGTCGTCGAGTGCGTTCTTGGTGTCGTCGTTCTCGTTCGCGTCGGGGGTGAGACGCTCGAAGGGGTTGCTGCCGGAGTGGCGCTTGTGGTTGGATCGCTGAAACTCCTTCAGCGCGAGTGTGTAGCTATCGCGCGTGACGCCATCGACCGGGCCGGGGTGAAACCCGGCGAGAGCCAGTTTGTGTTGGATCCAGACACGCCCGTCGGCGCGGAGTGGCGGGGCCGGGCGCGTGGTGAGAGGGCCGAGCTCGACCGCGAGGTCCCTCGGATCGTCGAAGGGTTGGTAGTCTTTGGCCGTGGCCAGATGGCGGTCTTTGTGCGAGCGGATGCGCACCTCGGTGTGCAGGGCGGCGAGGGCGAGCCCGTTGGGCACGCCTTTCTGGGTCTGAGCCTGGATCTGGACGCGGTAGGGCATGGAACCCTCGACGATGTCCTTGCCGTCTTTGGTCTTGCCGTCCCAGGTGAAGGTATGGTCGCCCTCGGAAACATCCGCTTCGACCAAGTCCTTGGAGAACACGTCCGTCCCGTCACGATCCCAAACGACCAACTTGCCGGCCTTGAGCGAGGTGGCATTTTTGACGGTCCACTTGACCTTGAGCGAGTCGGCCGTGGCCTTGGCGTCCGTTCCGAACAGCGGCCAGAAGGGCGTGAGCTCCAGGCGGGCCTTGGCATCGGCGTCGGCCTTGAAATAGCGCAGAAGGAGCGTGTAGGGGGAGCAGGCCGCGTGGATGAAGCGCACCGGGCTGTCGCCGCCGGGAGCGAGGATGCCTTTGGAACAATTGGCCGAGCCGTTCCAGGCGTTGTGGGTGACGCTGGCCTTTTCCTTGGACTGCTCTTCGGCAAAGGCGTGGGTGAAAACGGGAGTGTCTGCCAGGAGCTTGAACTTCGGCAGGCCCCGACTCCATGAGTCGAGCTCGCAGTAGTTGCTGGCCCAGACCTCCATCGCGACCTTGTCGGCCGACCGCGCGCGGCCTTCGAGGCGGTAGGAAAGATCGAGTGTCTCCAACTGCGGAATGAACCAGCGGCTGAGCTGGGTGATGCGTATGGCGTTGGCCTCAGCCGGGGCGAGTTCGATGGTGACCTTGCCGTCGGTGCCGGCGATGAGTTCGACCTGGCTGGGCTCAGGGGCAAAGTACTCCGACTGCTGGGCCTCGGTCAGTTTGACGTCGACCCGGTAAGTGCCGGGCTTGAGTTTCTCGAATTTCGCCACGCCACCGGGTTTGGAGGTTTTCTTCGGTGGCTCCGCGCCGACGATCACCTCGACCTCGGGCACGGGCTGCAATTCGCCGCCGTCTTTCTTGAACACGACCGTGACGTCGAGGTTGGGATTGGGCAGGACTTCTACCTCGGCACTGTTCGGCTGCGGCGTCTCGGTGAGCAGGTGCTCCTTCGTCGGTGTACCGACACCGTATTTCTGGCGGTCTTCCGCCGACAGCCGCGCCTCAATCACCACCGTTCCCGGATGCAGCTTCTTGAACTCCCAGGTGCCGTTGGGTTTGTTCGAGGAATCATACCTGCCACGGGCCTGTCCGAGCGTGACGAGTTCGGGCTTGAGGAACTCCGGCGGGCTCGTGCCCTTCACCTTCACGCGCACCTGGAGGTCATGCAGGGGAACGATGTCGAAATTCACCGTCGCGCTCCCACCGGCAGGTACGCTCACCGTCGCCCGGCCTGTGCCAACCACTTCGTACTTCTTGGCGTTCGCACCCGAGAGTTTCGCCGTGACCGTATAGAGATTGGTCACCAGACCCTTGAATTCCTTGAGTCCGTTGCCGTCGGTCTTTCCGGATTGACCGCCACCCGAGCCCGACGCCCGCACCGACTGCACCACCTCGAGGTCGAGTCCGTCCGGAAACGGCCGGGAAGTGCCGCTGACGCGGTGGGCAATCACGATCAGCGTCCCTTCCTGCGGACACGGCTGCGTGGTTCCTCCCACGTTGCCGGAGCCTCCTGAAGTGGTCTTCTTGCTGCGAGCCATGGTTGATTCCGAATGCTGGGTTCCTGGTCGATTCGGCCGGCAGGCGCGCCATGATCACGGCAAGCCGACCGGTGGGCGCGGTAGATTGGTTACGGAAGAGCAGGTCTGTCCAGTCCCTTCATCACTCCTTATGGCCGGTCCCGGGAAACCGGATGATCCTCCGGAGAGAGCGACTCGGCCAGTTCATGGCGGAGCGGGCTGGAGTCGGGTGGCGGCGGCGGAGAGTGCATCGTCGCCGCCGACGTTCCCGGGGAAGATGACGTAGTCGAGTCCTGGAAAACGGGATTCCTCTCCGAGCCGCCAGACCGGAACTCCGGGGAGCAGTTGTCCCCGGACGATCGCCCGTCGGACGCCCAGCGCCCGGGTCGCAATGTCGCTGGAAGTGATCCCTCCCTTGGCGATGAGCGAGCGGGGACGCACGTCCAGCGAGGCGATCACGGCCATCAACGCGTCGGATACGACGTTGACGATGGCGAGACTCTCACTGGCGTTCTTTCCCGTCACGACGTCACGAGACGTGCAGACCACCACGGATTCCCCTGCGCCAAGGTGTGCGTTCACCTGTTCAATCAGCGACGTCACGGTAAAGAAGCGGCGATCCGCGTCGAGTACACCGGGGACCGAAAGGGTCAGGAGGTGATGGTCGGGGTGGTCGCGGAGCAGCGCGTCCACTTGGACCGTGGTCTTCGGCACGTACGAGCCCACCACAATCAGTCCGCCTGCGTCGGAGTTCCCCAGATCGAAATCGGCAGCGGTGAGCAGCGGGCGAGGCGCGAGGCCAAGTCGGGCGGCGACAAACGAGGCAGCCGTGCGATAGAGGAGTCGGCGGCCCTTGGCTTCGGCACGAAGACTGGCCAGCGCCACGACTTCGGCGTCGCGGGGCGCGAGTGCGTCACAAACGGCGACCTGGCCGTGTTTCAACTCGAGCAGCTGGGTCAGGACCGCGTCGGGTCCCCG
>JAEUGZ010000212.1 GCA_016794725.1 Opitutaceae bacterium
AGCACGCTCTCCAGGCGATAGCTTGCCTGCGGCTGTTTGGCCAGGCCGCGGAGCGTGCTAATCACTGTGGGATTGCTGAACGTCAGGGTCACATCCTGCGTCCCGGCGGCGAGCTGGGGCAGGCCGAGCGCCTGATTGTGCACCGACTGACCTGCGAGGGTGCCGTTGATGAAAAGTTTGTGGCGCGAGTTGGCGATGCCGATCGGCACGACATTTTCATTGAGGTAGCGCAGCGTGACCACGGCTTGGTTGTCCTGCTGTGATGAGCGGATCGAAACCACGCTGATCGACACGCCGCCCAGTTTCCCTCCAGAAGCACACCCGGCGAAAAAGACCGCCGCTACAACCAGAGCCAGGGCGGAGAAATAGGACGCACGCGTCATGGTAGGGTCTGCATGGCCGCCCTTGGCCCGGATCGCAAGACTGCGCATGGGCCTCGTCAAAGGGTTCGTTTAAAACGCTGCCCATCAGCAGCTAAAGCAACTTGACGTCCGACCCGTGGGCTTTTGGCCCCTTTTCTAGAACATGGAAAGCGCCCGGGCGCTCTCAAGTCCGACCCAGGCAACTGCACCGATGACACCACAGGTGACGGCCACCCGCATGTATTTCTGCCGGCGGAGCCGGGCGTCATGACTGTCGGAGTAGCGCGTCCGCCCCAGCCCCTGTTGAGACATGAAGCTGACAAACTGAGCGTTACGCAACCTGGTGCGATGGATGCGGGCATTATCGACCTTGCCGAAACGGTAAGTCGGTCGATGGAAGATCGCTTGGATCAGGGCGCGCAGCACGTCTGAGGAGATGTTAAATTTTGGTTGGTTTTTTCAAGGTGAAACGAGCACCGTGTTCACCTTTCACGCCGTTTTTAAGCCGGTCCCACCTTACCATGCATCATTTCCGTTATGTCGGTCAGCACCTGCACTGCGAGTCGGTCGATCTTGCCGAAGTCGCCCGTCTCTATGGCACGCCCACCTATGTCTATAGTGCCGCGACGATTGCGGACAACTATACGAGACTGGCGAAGAGCCTGCAGGGCGTCGACGTGCAGATTTGTTATGCGATGAAGGCGAATTCGACCCTGGCGATCCTGCGCCACTTCGCCAACCTCGGCGCGGCGTTCGATTTGGTCAGTGGCGGGGAATTGCGTCGCGTCCTTTCCGCCGGCGCGGATGTCAAGCGCAGCGTGTTCGCCGGCGTGGGCAAGACCGAGGAGGAAATCGCGCTCGCCCTGCAACAGGGCATTTTCTCCTTCCATGTCGAGAGCGAGCCAGAGATGGCCCGCATCAATCACGTGGCCGGGAAGTTGGGAGTGAAGGCTCCCATCGCGATCCGCATCAATCCGGATGTGGATGCCCATACCCACGCCAAGATCACCACGGGCAAGTCGGACAACAAGTTCGGCATTCCGCTCAAGGTCGCAGGTGCCGCATACGAAGCGGCGTCCAAGTATCCGAACCTGCACATCAAGGGCGTGCAGATGCACATTGGCTCGCAGCTCACGGACGTGGGTCCCTTTGTCGAGGCGGTGAAGAAAGTGTCGCCCTTCGTGGCTGAGTTGAAGGCCAAGCATGGCATCGACTACTTCTCCGTCGGCGGCGGCATCGGCATCGTCTACCGCGACGCCCTGGCCAGTGGCAGCCAGGAGTGGTGGGACGCCCAGCTGGCCGGCCAGCGACCGATCACCCCGGAAGCCTACGGTGCCGCGCTCGTGCCGTTGCTCAAGCCGCTCGGACTCAAGATTCTCCTCGAGCCCGGTCGTTTCCTTGTCGGCAATTCCGGCGTGCTGCTTTCGCGGGTTGAGTACCTCAAGCGCGGGCAGTCGAAGAATTTCCTCATTGTCGACGCGGCGATGAATGACCTGGTTCGTCCCGCCATGTATGATGCGTTCCACGAGGTGGTTCCGCTCCATCGTGACACCTCGCGCCCAGCCTTGGTGGCCGATATCGTCGGTCCCATCTGCGAAAGCGGAGACTGTTTCGCCAAGGATCGGTCCCTGCAGCAGGTTGGGGAAGGGGAGTATGTGGCCTTCATGAGCGCCGGCGCCTACGGCTACACCATGGCCAGCCGCTACAACACGCGGTCGATGGCGGCGGAAGTGCTCATCAAGGGCAGCGCCTTCGAGTTGATCAATGCCCGCGAAACCTACGACGCCCTGATCGCCGGAGAGCGTGTGCCTGCCTTCCTGAAGTAAGGATGGGTTGATCCGGACCGCGGGCGGGGTCGCCAGAACCGATTCCGGCGGTTGAAGTGCCACGCTTGGACTCCGACGAAAACGAATTCGGAGGGGTCCGTCTTCATCCTAAAACCCGCGATTGAACCACCGATGGGCACTGATCCACACGGATACAAACGGGTTACGCCCAAGCCGGCATAAACCTGGTGGGCGAAGAATTTTACATGCTCCGAATCCGCGTTTATCTGTGTCCATCCGTGGTTTATGAACGGTTCGATTCGATTCAAGTGCGGAAAATAGGACTCATTCGTGTAGATTCGTGTCCATTCGTGGTTCAAACAACTGGTTCTGCCTTGGACTGGCATTTTGCCTCAGGTCGAACACCGTGAGGTGTTGAAAACAACGACCCTCACGCTTCGTAAACTCAAGGGAGTCCGGCCGATCGTGGCCGTCACCGCCTACGATACGCCGACTGCTCGTTTCGCCGATGCCGCCGGGGTCGACCTCCTACTGGTCGGCGATTCGGTCGGCAATGTCATGCTGGGGTTCGACTCGACCGTGCCGGTGACCCTCGACATGATGGTGCACCACACCGGCGCCGTCGCACGGGCGAACACTCAGGCCCTCGTGGCGGCCGACGTGCCGTTTGCCGAAGCACATTTTGACTTTGAACGGGTGCTCGCGAGTTGCCAGCGCCTGATGCAGGTCGGGGGAGCCGCCGCGGTGAAGGTGGAGGCCACCTCGGCCCAGGCGTCCCTGATCGCCCGCCTGGTGGAGGCGGGTGTCCCTGTCTGGGGGCATGTGGGCTTGAAGCCGCAGCAAATCCACACGCTGGGAAAGTATCGGAAATTCGGCAGCACTCCGGAGGAAGCGGAGGGCTTGCTGGACGACGCCCGTGCGCTCGAGGCGGCGGGTTGTTTTGCGCTCCTGCTGGAGATGACCGATCCGGCGGTGGCCGCGCGTGTGACCGCGGCGGTGTCGATACCGACCATCGGCATTGGCTCAGGACCGGAGGTGGATGGCCAGATCCTGGTCAGCGCTGACCTGCTGGGCATGACCACGGGGTACGTGCCAGGATTTGTCCGGACCTTTGCTGATGTCGGTGCCGGCATGACCCGCGGATTCACGGCCTATGCCGAGGCCGTGAGGCAGCGGACGTTTCCCGAGCCACCCGGCGCCGACACGTCAGAGTCCAGCCGGTGACGGTCCCCGTTGAGGGGTGACGCCGACCCCTGTCCGGGGGTGGTGCATGCTCCGAAACCAGCGGCTCCGTGCGCCCCAGTTTTCGGGCTTTTGCGGGATGGCGTGGAGGTCCGAGTGGGGCAGGGTGGCGTCCATGCCCGCTGCACCCCTCGACCCGACCCCGGAACCGGCCTTTCGCTGGACTTCCGTATCTAATGCCCACGATACGGTGGCGGCTCTGGAGTCGGAGCTGGGCCCGGACCGGATCTGGGTGGGGCGAGTCGTCCTGGCGCTGGTCGGACTTGGTCTGGCCGCCGTCGCCTGGCTGGAGATTGACGTCACGGCGCGAGCCTCCGGCTGGGTGCGGGCTCGGACGGAAACCAGCGAATTGCGCAGTCCCGCCACCGGTGTGGTCGAGGCCGTCTGGGTGCGCCCGGGCGAACACGTCGCCGCCGGACAAGCCCTGCTCCAGGTCTCCGATCCGACCTGGGCTTCGCGGCGGAACCAGCTGAGCCAGCGGTGCGCGGAGTTGGCACTGACCGGCGCGGAGTGGGATCGGCTCACGCGGGCGGCGCAGGACGAGGCGGGAACGGGAGACAACGACCTGCCTGCCTTTCGGACTGCGTGGGCGGCCCGTCTTTGCGCCGAATTCCTCGCCGAGGATGCGGATCACCAACTCGCCGAGGCCAAGGCCCGGCGCGAATCCGACCGGCTGGAGCGCCTGGGGAAGTTGGGACTGGTGAGCGAACGAGAATTGGACGACGCCCGGCATGAGGCGGAGGCGCGCTCCTCCGCGCGACGTTCGGCGCGCCAACGGCATCTGGCGGTCTGGCAGGAGCGACGCCGCGATACGGAGAGCCAGCGCGTCCAGGCGGGGCTGGAGGCGGAAGGACTTGACCGTCAGCGGGAAGCCTTGGTGGTGCGCGCCCCCCTCGAG
>JAEUGZ010000274.1 GCA_016794725.1 Opitutaceae bacterium
TGTTCAGCCTGAAGCGAGCCCATATCTCGGCACGTCTGTCTCCGCACGGAGTTTAATGCCAACTGGAGAGCCGGATGCGGGAAATCCGCCAGTCCGGTTCGGAGGGAGGGGCGGGTTACATCCCCGTCCCTACCCCTATCACCTGAAACGCAGGAGGTTCCCGCGTTAACACGCATGCGCAGCTGCGGGACGAATGAAAGCGGTGCGAGGGAGGTGAGGGCAGGTATTGAAGGCTCGGGGTACTAGGGGTTGCATTGGGCTGATGTTGCGATCAGGCTGCAAATCCACACTTCGCTGCCATGAAGACTCCTGCTCTTGTGTCTTGGATTCGTTGGGTGCCCCTTGCGCTGGCGTTGGCCCTGCGGCTCGACGCGGGTGAGACCACGCTGCTGCTGGCGCTCCGGACGGCGACCACGGGATTGATGGACTCGTTTGTGACCGTGCCGGCGGGCGACACCGTCCGGATCCAATCCCCCTATAGCGGACCCGCGTTGGTGTGGTTTAAGGATGACAAGGTGATCGCGGGTGCGACCCAAGCCACTTTGGTGCTGACGGCGGTGTCGTCGGGCGACGCCGGTGTGTACCGGTCGATGATCAATGATCCGCTGGCGCTGGTGGTGCCGTCGCAGGGGGTTCACCTGTCGGTCGGACCCTCGACACGGTTTGTCAATTCCTCGACCCGGGCCTGGGTGGGGCAGGGTCAGGAGGTGTTGGTGGGCGGATTCGTGGTCACCGGACCGCAGTCGAAGAAGGTGATCTTGCGCGCGGTGGGGCCTTCGCTGCGTTCATTTGGGATCGACCGGCCGCTGGCGCAGCCGGTGATCCGTATCTATGACAGCCAGGGCAAACTCTACACCAATGGCTATGGCTACCCGGCGGTCTTGGGGGGACCGACGTATGAGTCGGATCTGGCGGAGTCGCTCGTCAAGGCCGGCGCGTTTCCGTTGCCAGTGGGCAGCAAGGATGCGGTGGAGCTGCGTCCCTTTCCGGCGGGAAGCTACACGGTCGTGGTCGCCGGAGGCGATGGCGGCAGTGGGTCGGTGTTGTTTGAGGTGTACGAAGTGCCGTGAGCGGGGCGAAGCCGGGCAACGCAATCCGGGGTTAAGCGCGAAGACGCGAAGATGCGACGGTTCGATCGGAAGGTTGAATCTCAGCCGCAGTCCTTCAGACGAGAGACCACGAATTGACACGAAGGGACACGAATCCGGAGGGAGATAGGAGAAGCCGAGCTGCTGAATTTACTTCATCCCAAAGTGGACCCATCCCCGCAGCTCTCGGTCCCCGTTTTCCTTCGTGTAGATTCGTGTCACTTCGTGGTTCAACTGAACGCTTTGGCTTAGCACCGTGATTGAACCACGGATCGAGTCGCTCCAGGAGCGAAACGGAGGTCGATTTGATTGCGCGATTGTCACTGACGTCGGTGTTGTCAGGGTGTCTGCGCACCCACTCCCCATGAAGACCCAGGTTGAATTTCGTTCGGCGAAGTTTCCTCCTTACGAGGGCGAAGAGGAGGAGATCAATCCGGGGCTTTGGGGGAAGCGGTTGACGGAGTACCTCGCCCGGAAGCTGCGGGAGCAGGGCATCGAGACCGAGGAGATGGCGGTCGAAGATTGGGGCTGCTACCTGCCGATCAAGAACGAGGGGTTCAGGCTGGCGCTTTGCTGCGGACACCAGAATGGCGAAGATGATCAGTTTCTGGTCTTCACCGATCCAAGCACGACGACGATCCGCCGGTGGTTCCGAACGGTTGATACGACCCCTCAGCTCACCCGACTCACCTCCGCCTTGGGCCGGATTCTGGAGTCGGATCCCGAGATCACGGAGATCGTGTGGAGCGAGTATCCGGGGAAGGGTTAGTCCTGACGATGGGAACTGGGCAGGGAGGATTGACGCCGGCCCCAGCGCGGTTCCGGGGTTGGGGATTGCTTTGACCGGTAATCGTAGTTCGATTCTGGAGGGTCCTCCGGACCGTCCGCCCTCCGAATTTCGTGGCGGATCCGTTCATGGACTTACCGAGGCTACGACGATGAAGTGTATATCGATGCTCCTGATGGTGATCGCTTCGAGCTTCCTTCGAGCTGAAGAAGCGCCACCGACGCCGTTGGCGCTCACCGGCATGGTGACCCTGGACGGGGAAACGCGGGTGTCGCTCGTCGACCCCCAATCTGGGGCGGCTTCGGGTTGGTTGGGTCGCGGACAATCGTTCCAAGGATTCAAGGTTGAGGGTTACTCTGCCGTGAACAGTGCCGTGACGCTGAAGAAGCAGGGCAGCACCTTTGTCGTAACGATGACCCCGCCTCGCGTGCTCGCACCCACGTCCGCCACGGATTCTCGGTTTAAAGTGGAAGGCGGCCGGTTGAGCTTCCACAGGGCGAAGGTGGGCGAGGTGGTGGCGCGGGTGGCGGCGGCCAGCAAACGGAAGGCGACGGTTTCCGCGCACCTCGCCGAATTTCAGATGACCGGGAAAGTCTCCGTGGACGACCTTGACGCCTTGATCAAACTCATCGCGTTGGCGCAGCCGGTTCACGTGGTGCTGGCAAACGACGGAAGCGTTTACGTTGCGTCCAAGGGCGCGAGGTAGGATCGGGCACGAAGAACCATGCGATCTCTGTTTGAGCCTTTCATGGCGTGGCTGTCTCCGACCCCACCCGGCGTCCGGCGTCTGGGGAACGGCGAGATGCTCCTCGCCAGCGTGCAGAACGGGGCGATCATCGCTCAGACGTTTGATATCTCCTTGTCCCATGCCGAATTCGTAAAGCGTGATTTGGGCAATCTTCCGGAGGGAGCCTGGGTGGGCACGATCCGAAAAAATGGGAGGCAAGTGGTGGCGGTCAACTCGAGGACATTCTACGGAAATCAGCTTCCCGCGCCCCAGGAAGTTCAGGACGCCGTCAAAGCCAACTTTTGCTAGGGTGAGTGACCGTGCTGCATTTCTGCGGAGTGCCCTGCGTGATCGTCTGGAAACGCAGCCGGATCGGTTGGGCTGGCTGCGCGAGCAGCTGGAGAACTATGTCGAACGCTGGCTCGGATTTACCGCCGATCCGAGCCTGTCGATAAAAGGGCTGCTCCGAGACGATTTCTTCATCATGCTTTCGGTCGCGACGGAGCTCTACGGCGCGGAGCGGGAAAACATAGATTCACGGGTAGGTGATCGTGAATGGCGGCAGTTTGTCGAGACACTACGAAGGATTGAAAAGACCAAGGATCGGTCGCTCGCGGCGGAGCTGTTGCCGATGTTCAGGCGCTACCAAGCGGTCCATGCAAGCGGGGGCTGAGGTTGGGCTGTACTTCAGGGTGAGAAAGCGCGGGGCTGATGGGTATTGGCCCCGCGATACCCCCCGGCACGAAAGCCTTTCAGGCTTCCGCTACATCGGAGCATTGGGAACGTAGCGGAACGCTGAAAGCGTTTCGGGATTGAGGAGGGGGGCGTCGCGCGGGGAGCGGGCGCGGGCAACGAACCCCCGGGGGACGAAAGCCTTTCGGGCTTCCGCACCTTAGCTACGGCTTGTCGGTCCCCGTCGAGGGCTAGGGTGACTTCGAGACGAGGCGGGCGAAGCCGGGGCCGCCGTAGAAGGCGGCGGCGTTGCGACCCATCACCTTGGCGAGCGCGACCGGGCCTTTGGTGCTGAAAAAGTCCCGGGCGAGGGTTACGGTGGCGCAGTAGTCACCGGCATTGAGGCACGGCGGCCAGTTGCTGCCGTAGGCGAGGCGGTCGGCGCCAAAGATCTTCCATACCGCCTCAAAGGTCGGGGCGTAGGTGTCCACATCGAGTGGCGCGGGTTGAGTCACTGCCAGCTCGGTGAAGAGTGAAACCTTGCAGACCACGTTGGTCAGACCCGCGAAGGCTTCCATGCGGCCGAGCCAGGCGGCATCGGGTGGTCCCCCGGTGATCGGCACGTGGGCGAGGTGGTCGATCATGATGCGAAGGCCGGGGAGCGCGGCCGCGAGTTGGGCGAGGCGGGTGATTTCTTCGCCGCGAACCAGCACGTCGAGGGTGCATCGGGCCGCGGCCAGCCTTTCCAGGTGCGCGAAAATGATGGGGCTGTCGAAATTCATCGGCCGGCCGGGCCGGATGCGGATACCGCGGAAGAGCGGGTTGGCGGTGAAGCGGTCGAGCAGGGCGGGAAACTCCTTCGCTTCCGGATCGAGGTTGCCCACCACCGCGCACACAGCGGGTTCGCTGGCCACCAGGTCCAGCACCCACTGGTTGTCCTCCACCCACGGGCTGCACTCGATGAACACCGCACCCCGCACCCCGACCGGCTCCGACACCTGCTTGAAATCCTCGGGCAGCATCGGGCGGTAGATCCGCCTGTTTTCCGGTTTGGGGTAGGGCACGCCCTGCGGCCGGGTCGGGTCGTAAAGATGGATGTGGGCGTCGATGACCATGGTTTAGGCCGGGGCGGGTTCGGTGCCTAGGTGAGGATGTCCTTCACCACGTGGCCGGAGACGTCCGTCAACCGGTAGTAACGTCCCTGATGCCGGTAGGTCAGGGCTTCGTGATTGATCCCCAGCTGGTGGAGGATGGTGGCCTGGAGGTCGTGCACATCGACGGGCTTGTCGACCACGTTGTAGCCGAAGTCGTCGGTGCTGCCGTAGACCAGGCCCGGTTTCACGCCGGCGCCGGCCATCCAGACGGTGAAACAACGGGGATGGTGGTCGCGGCCGTAGTCGTCGGCGGTCAGTTTGCCCTGCGAGTAGTTGGTGCGGCCGAACTCCCCGCCCCAGACCACCAGGGTGTCGTTCAACAGCCCGCGCTGCTTGAGGTCCGTGATCAGAGCCCAGCAGCCGCGGTCGACGTCGGCGCACTGGCGCCGCAGCATCTTGGGCAGCCGGCCATGCTGATCCCAGCCCGGGTGATAGAGCTGGATAAAGCGAACGTCGCGTTCGGCGAGCCGCCGGGCGAGCAGGCAGTTCGCGGCGAAGGTGCCGGGCTGCTTCGCCTCCTCGCCATAGAGCTCGTAGGTGCCGGCGGACTCGCGGGAGAGGTCCATCACGTCGGGCACGCTCGTCTGCATGCGGTAGGCCATCTCGTATTGAGAGACCCGTGACGTAATCTCCGGGTCGCCGAGGCTCTCGGCCTGGTGGGCGTTGAGCTCGGCCAGCCGGTCGAGGAACTTGCGCCGGGACGGCGCCGAGACGCCGTCGGGATTGCGCAGGTACAAGACCGGGTCGCCGCCCGAGCGGAACTGCACGCCCTGGTGCACGCTGGAAAGAAAACCGTTGCCCCAGAGTCGCGAGTAGAGCGGTTGGTCGATGCGGTCCTTGGAGATCAGCACGACGAAGGCGGGCAGGTTCTCATTGGCGCTGCCCAGGCCGTAGGAAAGCCACGAGCCCATGGACGGCCGGCCCGGCAGGCTGTGCCCGGTCTGAAAAAAGGTGATGGCCGGATCGTGGTTGATGTGCTCCGTGTGCATCGACCGGATGAAGCAAAGGTCGTCGACCATCCGTGCGGTGTGGGGCAGCAGCTCGCTGACCCAGGCGCGACACTGCCCGTGCTGGGCAAACTTGAAGGCGGAACCGGCCAGGGGATAGCTGGCCTGGTGGGCGGACATGCCGGTGAGCCGCTGGCCGCCGCGCACACTCTCGGGCAGATCCTGGCCGTTCATGGTGTTGAGCAGCGGCTTGTAGTCGAACAGGTCGTGCTGCGCCGGTCCGCCGGCCATGAAGAGGTAGATGACGCGTTTCGCCTTGGGCGCAAAGTGGGGCTTGTCGAGGACGCCGTGGAGCAGCGAGGAGGCCGCGGCCGGAGTGGCCGTGGCGTTGCGCTGCAGGAGATTCATGAGGGCGAAGCCGCCCACCCCCATGGCGAATTTTCCGAAGAAATCGCGCCGGGACATGCCGAAATTGACGTGGTCACAGAACATGGCGGACAAAAGGGTCGGAGGTTAGCGGCGCATCACGGTCTCGTCGAAATTGAGCAGGGCTTTCGCCACCATGCCCGCGGCGGCGCGGACCGCGGAGGGCAGCGTGGCGTCGGTCGAGGTGGCGCCGAAGGCGTTGAACTGGTTCGCGGCGGCCGCGTCGGCCTGGAAGAGGGCCAGCTGCTCGTCGTAAAGCGAGCGCAGGATCTCACGTTCACGCGTGTCCGGGCGGCGGCCGGTGACGAGGCGGAAGCCCCAGGCGATCCAGGCATCCGGGGTGGAGCCACCCTCCTTGAGCATGCGCTGGCCGACCAGCCGGGCCGCCTCGACCACCTGCACGTCGTTGAGCAGGGCGAGCGCCTGGAGCGGGGTGCTGGTGCTCTGGCGGCGCACGGTGCAGACATTGCGTTCGGCCGCATCGAAGAGCATCATGCTCGGCGGCGGCACGGTCCGCTTCCAGAAGGTGTAAAGGCTGCGGCGATACAGATCCTCGCCCTCGCCGACGACGTACTTCGGCTTGCCCATCGCGATCTCCTCCCAGAGCCCGGGCGGCTGGTAGGGCTTCACGCTGGGTCCGCCGATTTTTTCCACGAGCAGGCCGCTGGCCGCGAGGGCCTGGTCGCGCAGCATCTCCGCCGACAGGCGCCGGGCTGGGCCGCGGGCGAGGAGCTGGTTCTGCGGATCGCGGGCGAGGAGCTCGGCGGACGCGACGGACGACTGGCGGTAGGTGGCCGAGAGGGCGATCTGGCGAAGGGTGCGTTTGACGTCCCAGCCATGGCGGATGAAGTCGGAGGCGAGCCAGTCGAGGAGCTCCGGGTGAGTCGGGGGCGAGCCCTGCAGCCCGAAGTTGTCGCTCGTCTCGACCAGACCCTGTCCGAACATCTGTTGCCAGAACCGGTTCACCGTCACCCGCGCGAGGAGTGGATTGCCGGGGTCGGTCAACCAGTGGGCGAGTCCCAGCCGGTTGCGCGGAGCGTGGGCGGGGAACGGCGGCAGCGCAGCCGGGGTGTCGGCGGTCACGGCTGCCCCCGGCGCGTCGTAGGCACCGCGCACCAGAATGTGGGCGGGTTTTGGCTGGGGCAGCTCGTCCATGACCATGGCCTCGGGCACGGACTGGACGAGGGTGTTTTGCGCGACGCGCACCTGCTGGAGGGCCCGCCGCGCCGCAAGCACGGACGGATCGAGGTGGGTGAGGTAGTAGTCCTGCAAACCGGCGGTTTGCTCCTTCGTCAGCGCCGCGGCGGACGCGGTCCAGGCCCGGGTCAGGTCGGACCGGCCGGCCAGGGTGGCGGCTTCCAGCGGGGACACGGCATAGGAGAAGACCGCCAGATCGGTGACGCGGCCGTTTTTGAATCCACTGTCGCGAAACCGGTATCCAATCGTCAGATCCGGCTCGGTGCCGGTGTAGGTGATGTCCTTGAAGAGCCCGTCGCGGATCACTTCGACCTCGACCGCCTTGCCATTGACGTACACCCGGGTGCCGGAGGCGCGACTGGAACCGTCGTAGGTGACGGTGACGTGCGACCAGCGGGTGAGGGGCAGCGGCTGGCGGGTCACGACCTTGAGCGAGGCGCCGGGCCACAGGTAATGGAGTCCGAACGCCACGCGGCCGTTTTCGAGCAGCAGTTCATAGCCGCGGCTGCCCGCATCGGCCGGTGCCTTGGAGTGGTGCACCACGACCGCGCGCGCGGCGGGTGCGGCGGGCGGTTGCAACCAGAGCGAGAGGGAGAACGCATCGGTGCGACTGAAGTGGCCGACACCGGGAAAGGTGAAGCCGTTTTCGCCGGTCAATTCGGCGGCAGGTCCGAGGTCGGTCTCGACGATGCGGGGCGACTCTTCGGCGCGGCCCGGTTTCTGGGCGTCAACGTCGTTGGTGGCAAAGCCCTGATCGAGCGCGTCGAGGCGATAGTAGGCGTCGGGACGGGGTTGAGGCGGCGCGGACGCCCGCCCAGTGCGAAGCCAGGTCTGAAAGCCGGCCTTCGCCGAAGTCACCGCGGCCTTCAGGGCAGCTTCCGCCGCGGTGGTTTCGGTCCGGAGTTTTTCGAGCTGCGCATCCTGCTCCGCCGTGGTCAGCAGCAGCGTGGGCACCGGCATCGCATTGGCGAAGCCCGTGTAGGAAATCTGGCCCGCTTCATCAATGTTCTGGAAGAAGGCAAACAGCGAATAGTAGTCGCGGGCCGTGATCGGGTCGAATTTGTGATCGTGGCAGCGTGCGCATTCGAACGTCAAACCGAGGAAGGCAGTGCCGAAGGTGGCGACGCGATCGGCGACATAGGCAACGCGGTACTCCTCCTCGACGATGCCGCCCTCCTCGTTTTGGTTGTGCAGCCGGTTGAAGGCGGTGGCGAGACGCTGCGTCTTGGTCGCATGGGGGAGCAGGTCACCGGCCAGTTGCCAGGTGGTGAACTGATCGAAAGGAAGATTCTCATTGAAGGCCTGGATCACCCAGTCGCGGTACGCCCACATGGCCCGAGGCCGGTCCATCTGATAGCCATGTGTGTCGGCATAACGCGCGACATCGAGCCACTCCAAGGCCTGCCGCTCGCCGTAGCGGGGTGAGGCGAGCAAACGGTCGACCACCCGTTCGAAGGCCTGGGGCGAGGTGTCTGAGACAAAGGCGTCGATCTCGGCCGGCGTCGGAGGAAGACCCGTGAGGTCGAACGTGATGCGTCGCAACAGGCGCTCGTGGGACGCTTCCGGGGCGGGTTTCAGGCCTTCTTTGACCAGGCGGGCGCGGACAAAGATGTCAATTGGCGAGGCCTCCGGGGGACTGACGCCGGCGGGAACTGCCGGCGCCGGCGCGAGCGGGGTAAAGGCCCAATGGGCTGACCAGGGTGCACCTTCGGTGACCCACCGCTCCAGCACTGAAATTTCAGCCGGCTTGAGTTGGCGCACCGCGTCGCGGGGCGGCATGACTTCGTCGGGATCGTCGCTCTTGACGCGGACCACCAGTTCGCTGTCAGCGGCGGATCCCGGGGTGACCACGGTCAATCCGTGCAGGGTGCGGTAAAGCCCCTCCTTGGTGTCGAGGCGAAGCTTGGCTTTGCGCGTACCCTCGTCGGGACCGTGGCAGCGGAAGCACGTGTCCGAAAGGATGGGGAGTACATCCCGACGGAAGTCCACCGACCCCGCCGCGGGTGCGGCGCGGAGCGAAACGAGTGTGGCAAGGCCGAGGGGAACGAGAGAGGAGAAGAGTCCGAACCGGGGCACGCCGCCAGCGTTGGTCCCGAACCAGCAGGGGCCAAGGAGAAAAATCGGCGCTGAGCAGACCGGTGCGCAAACGACTGCGGTGGAGCGTATCGCCGTGCCGAGGCGAGGTGGACTACCGGGCGAGCTCCCCTTCCCAGGCGGAAAGGGACGGCAGGGTCCGGATCGGTGCCCGAACCCGCCAGTCGGGGCCCACGGGTGTGAGCGACACGGCAATGCGGAGATCCGAGGGGCTGGGCAGGCTGCGGACCGCGAAGAACAGCTCGCTGAAGCCCTGGTTCTGGCGTTCTGCGGAGGTGGGAGGTTTCGCGTCGCGCACCTGGAACCGTGCGTTGACGGGCGCGAGCAATTCAACCCGCAGGGTGCGACCCTGCTGGGTGAGGGTGGCGATGCGCCCTTCGCCTTCGAGGGTGACTCTCGCTTCCGTGAGCAGGCGCCAGGTCAGGGAGACCCCGGCGGCGAGACCGTACGCGTCGTCCTGGATCAGCACCTGTTCCCGGTCGATGAGCGCGACACCCCGCAGCAGGCGCTCCGCCGCCTTTGGATACACGGTGGTGAGATCGGCCACTGCATGGGCGCGTTCCGGGGAGGAGTGGTAACGCACCAGGGGAGCGGTGGCCCGCGGTTCCTGGAGCCGGTCATCCGGAGTGACCGTGGAGTGGCTGCGGTTGTTCAGGCGGTAGTACGACCACCGTTTGGCGCCGAAGTAGGCGGGCAGGTTGTAGTCGTCCGGACCCAGGTCGTGCGACCAACGCACACCGTCGGCATCGAGGACAAAAGATCCCAGGTCGAGATGGGAGTGGTTGACGGCGTTGCTGCCGCCCTTGAAACCGAGGAAGATTGCCCGTGGATTGCCCCAGGCGCTGCGGAAGAGGGCGAGCTCCGCCGGACCGCTGAAGCGGACGTCGAGGGGTGCGGTCGAGGCAGGGGTGGCGCCGGGGAGCGAAGGGAACCAGATCGCATGGAGGGCGGCGAAGCGGTCGGTTTCGCCTTCGATCCGGGTCCGCCCCAGCACCGCGGCGAGCCCCGCGCGACTTTGCGCCCGCGCCGTGGGCAGGTCGAAACGCGTGGCC
>JAEUGZ010000278.1 GCA_016794725.1 Opitutaceae bacterium
GGCCACGCGGTGTTTGCGTTCAAGACCCCGGGTGGCGTCTTTGTCGATGACTCGGCCCGGACCCGCTCGGCCCGCATCGGTGAAAAATGGATGGATTCCCCGATCGAACTGGCCCGGAGCTACGAGCCCGATCTCAAGGACCGCCTCGTGCAGGCCCGCCTGGTGCCGGTGTCCGCATCCAACCCGGCCAGCGGCTATGCCGTGGCGCCGGCGGCCTTGGGAACGGCGGCGTCCACGGTGAATTAATCCGATCGCTGCAACTTTTGGACGGGTTGTCGGGTTGAAGGAGTGTGCGCCCTTCCGGCTTTTCCGTTCATTCCAACCGCCGCAGCCTCTGGACAATGTCCGGAGGTTGCGGCGTGCTCGCTTTTTGGGGGCCGGCCAGGCGTGCCGCCCACCTTCGCTTGCTTCGCGGCGCGTGATCGGCAACCTCTCGGCTTTTACCTAAACCGCATCCACTTCATGGCATCGACTCCTCCAGCGTCGGTGGCGCCCCAAGCGGCGCCACGTAAGAACTCTTCAACTAAGTGGATCATCCTAGTGATCGCGGTGGTGGTGGTGGGCCTCGTTGCCGCCGTGATCGTCAAGCGCAAGGGGATGGAAAAAGCGACCGTCGTGACGTTCGAGAAGGCCGTGGTCAAGACGATCACCCAGCTCGTTTCCGCCACGGGCAAGATCCAGCCCGAAGTGGAGGTGAAGATCTCGCCTGAAGTCGCGGGCGAAATCGTGGAACTACCTTTGCGCGAAGGAGCTGCGGTAAGGAAGGGCGATCTGCTGATGAAGATCAAGCCCGACAACTACCAAGCCCAGGTGGAACAGCGCGAAGCCGATCTGGCCGCGGCCCGGGCGGCGGCCGTGACCAGCAAGGCCCAACTGCTCAAGGCGCAGGAGGACTTTGCACGCACCCGTGACATTTACGAAAAGAAGCTCGTGCCGGACGCCGACTTTACCGCGGCCAAGACCTCCAGCGAAGTGGCCCAGGCCAACTATGACAGCGCCCTCGCCCAAATCCGACGGGCGGAGGGGCAGCTCAAGCAGGCCCGTGATCAGCTGGAGAAAACCACGGTTTACTCCCCTATCGACGGCACCATCAGCGCCCTCGCCAGCGAAAAGGGCGAACGGGTGGTCGGAACCGGGCAGTTTGCCGGAACCGAGGTCATGCGCGTGGCCAACCTCGATTCCATGGAAGTGCGGGTGAATGTGAACGAGAACGACGTCGTCAACGTCAAGGTGGGCGACCGCGCCCGCATCTCCATCGATGCGTATCCGAAACGTCGTTTCACCGGAGAGGTCAAGGAGATCGCCTCCTCGGCCAAGACGCTCGGCGCAAACTCCCAGGAGGAGGTGACCAATTTTCTGGTGAAGATCCGCGTGCTGGACCGCGACGTGCCGCTGCGGCCCGGCATGAGCGCAAACGCCGACGTCGAAACCACGACGGTCGAGAATGTCGTGGCCGTACCGATCCAATCCGTGACCGTGCGCACCCGGGAAGGCTCCAAGACGATCGAACAGCAGGCGGAGGAGCGGGACAAGAAAGCCAAGGAGAACAAGGGCGATGGCGCTGCCTCCGCCGTCAACCAGCGCGAACAGAAGGAGCGCGAGCGAGCGGATCGTGAGGCGCTCCAGCGCGTGGTCTTCGTGCGCAACGGCGACTCCGTCAAGCAGGTGGTCGTCGAGACCGGCATTGCCGACACCACGCACATGGAAATCAAGAAAGGCATCAAGGAGGGTGAGGAAGTGGTGAGCGGAAGTTTCAGCGTCATCACCCGCACGTTGAAGGACGGCAGCAAGATTCGCGTCGAACCGCCAAAGAAACCGGAGGGGAAGTAAGTGCGCACCCGCCGGACACCCGGCCCCCTGGTGATTGCGATTGAGGGGGTGACCAAGCTGTACCGCATGGGCGAGGAGACGATCCACGCCCTGCGTGGCGTCTCGCTGGAGATTCGCCGGAACGAGTACCTCGCCATCATGGGTCCGTCGGGCAGTGGAAAGTCGACCCTGATGAACATGCTCGGGTGCCTCGACACGCCGACCGCCGGCCGTTACGAATTCACCGGCAAGAATGTCGCGTCCATGACCGACGACGACCTGGCCGATATTCGCAATCGCGAGATCGGCTTTGTCTTCCAGACCTTCAACCTCCTGCCGCGGTCCAATGCGCTCCACAATGTCGAGTTGCCGCTCATCTACGCCGGCATCGGGCGGCATGAGCGCCTGGAGCGCGCCCGGCAGGTGCTCGATTCGGTCGGCTTGTCGGAGCGCATGTACCACAAACCGAACGAACTCTCGGGTGGACAACGTCAGCGTGTCGCCATCGCCCGGGCCCTTGTCACGCGTCCCTCCATCATCCTCGCCGACGAGCCGACCGGAAACCTCGACTCGAAGACCGGCGTGGAGATCATGGCGCTGTTCGACCAGCTCTACGAGCAGGGCAATACCATCATCGTTGTCACCCACGAGGAGGACATCGCCCGTCACGCCCGCCGCATTGTGCGCCTGCGCGACGGACTTGTGGAAAGCGACGAGACGGTCTGATCCGGCCGGTCCGAACCCCGACCCAGTCGTTTCGCTGAACCCGTTGCCGACCTTGAACGCCTTCCTGCCATGCGTCGCCTCCTTTACGAGCTGACCGAGTCCTTCCGGATCGCGTTTGCGCAGATCCGAGCGAACAAGATGCGCTCGGCGCTGACTGCACTTGGCGTGATCATTGGCATTGTGGCCGTGACCCTGATGGGCACGGCCATCCGCGGGATCGACGAAGGGGTAAACCGCAGCCTGTCGGGCTTCGGTGACGACCTCCTCTATGTCACCAAGTGGCCCTGGCGCGATGTGGACGACTGGTGGAATTTCCGTAACCGCCGGCCAATCAAAACGATCTATGCAGCGCAGGTGAATGAGTGGATTGCCTCGCGACCCGGCGGACCGCTCGTGATGGCGATCCCGGCCGCCGAACGGCAAAGCACCATCGTGCGCGGTGAATACCGGGTGAACAACATCTACACCCTGGGTACCACGGCGGACTATGCCCGCGTGGTGCGCTCGGAGATGAAGGAGGGTCGCTTTTTCAGCGAGATGGAGAGCCAGGTGGGACGCAATGTGTGCGTCGTGGGTTACGATGTGGCGGATGCCCTGTTTTCCGGAATGTCGCCGGTGGGCAGTTTCATTCAAATACGTGGCCAGAACTTCGAGGTGATCGGGGTGGCCGCCCGACAAGGCAGCTTTCTCGGCATTTGGAGCTGGGACTCCATGGTGGTGATGCCGCTGACGACCATGCGTCGCTATTACATGTCAGGCGACAGCGGGCAACTGCGCATCAAGGTGGAGGTGGCCCGCATGGCGGAGGCGAGGGACGAGCTTCGTGGTCTGATGCGTCGGATCCGGCAATTGGGCCCCGAGCAGAAGGACGATTTTGAGATCAACGAGCAGGGAGCGATCCGCGAGCAGCTCGATCCGATCAAGAATGGAATTGCCTTGGCCGGCCTGTTCATCACCGGTTTGGCGCTCTTTGTCGGTGCGATTGGGATCATGAACATCACCTATGTGAGCGTGAAGGAGCGCACCCGTGAGATTGGCACCCGCAAGGCGCTGGGGGCTCGGCGCCGGACCATCCTGCTGCAGTTTTTGATCGAAGCCGTCTGCATCTGCCTGGTGGGCGGAGTGGCCGGCCTGGCCCTGGCCGGGGGCCTCTCGGCGATTGTCGCCACGGCCGCGCCGTCGTTTCCGCTGGTGTTTTCCGTCGGGTTGGTGGTCACGGGTCTGGTGATCTCGGTCCTCACCGGCATTTTCAGCGGCTTTGCGCCCGCCTGGCAGGCGAGCAAACTCGATCCGGTGGTGGCGCTGCGCTATGAATGACCCGTTGATTCCGGCCGCCTGGGTGCCGGACCGCGACGAACGACCTGCACGATGAACCTCTCTGAAATCCTCAAGCTGGCATTCGCGGCGCTGACGGCGAACAAGCTCCGGTCGGGCCTGACCATGCTGGGCATCGCGGTGGGTGTGTTCTCGGTGATCGGCGTCATGACCGTCATTTCCGGGCTGAGGGCAAACATCGAGTCGGGCCTCAACGTCCTCGGGGCGAACTCGTTCCAGTTCACCAAGTATCCGGCCATCAACTTCAGTGATCCCCGCCAGCGCTTCTCCAACCGGCGCGACATCGACTTCGCGATG
>JAEUGZ010000284.1 GCA_016794725.1 Opitutaceae bacterium
CCCCTTTTCCTTTCCACCCCGGTCCCCCGCCCCCAACGCGTCGCGCCGGACACCTCGAAACCGACCCTCCCCATCATGCCCTCGATGCTCGCCCACCCCACGCGGACTTCGCTCCGCCTGCTCGCCCTCCTCGCCACCCCCGCCCTGCTCCACGCCCAAACCTCCGCTCCGCCCGCCCGTGCCGTCACCTCCGACGAGGAGGCCATCACGCTCTCGCCATTCCAGGTCCAGTCCTCCGAGTCCGTGGGCTACGGCGCCCAGTACTCCAGCTCGTCATCGCGACTCAACCTGAAGTACATCGACGTGCCGCAGTCCGTCGGGGTCGTGACCTCCGAGTTTCTCAACGACACCTTCATTTTCGACAGCCGCGAGTTCACCAAGTACGTGCCCAACGTCAACCCGCGCGCCAACACGCACCAGCCGGAAATCTTCTACGTCCGCGGACTCCAGATCACCCGGACCTATGTCGACGGCTACGTCGCCCCGCTCACCGTCAACCGCGACCGTGCTCTGTACGATCGGATCGAATACGTCAAGGGTCCCGCCTCCGCCGCGATGGGACGCGGTGAGGCCGGCGGCCTCGTGAACTTCATCTCGAAGGTTCCGCTCAGCGTCAACCGGGACATCTTCGACGTCACCATCGGCACGGACAGCTTCTACCGCGCCGAGTACGACCACAGCGCGCGGGTGAAGGCCGACGGCACCATGGGCTACCGCATCCCGCTCTTCTACGAGGAGAGCGACTCCCCCCGCGGGGGCGAACTGATGGCCGCGAAAAAGTACGGCATCGGTCCCTCCTTCCGCTGGGACATCGGCCCGAAGACCAATCTGATCATCAACACCTCGTACGCCTACAACCAGAGCGGCGGTCCGGTCGGCGAGGCCTACTGGCAGAACAACGAACAGTTCCGCCTGCAGGTGTCGCTCAACCAGATCAACCCGGCCGTGAATTGGAACCCGTTCCGTGGCGACCCCTACGTGCCGAAGGAACGCGTCTACGGCTATGCCGGACGCGGACGCGAGAGCGACACCACCACGCTGTCCGCATTCTTCACCCATCAGTTCAACGACCAGCTCTCGTTCCGCCAGGGCATCAGCCACAGCGACATCTCCGAGGAGCTGCGTCGCTTCGCCCTCTCCCCGACCGCCCTTCCCCACCCGACGATCCCCAAGGAGTTCCAGGTCGGCATCAGCTACCTGCACGAATTCCGCGAGATCCAGGGCAGCCGCATCCAGGGCGACGTGCTCTACGAACTGCCCATCGGGTCAAGCAAACACCAGTTCCTCGCCGGCTATGACTATGCCCGGGGCAATGCCGACACACGCTCCGGACAGCGCGGCGGCCTGACCCAGAACCTCTACACGCCGGACTACACGATCCCGTCGTTCTTCAATCCCGACACCTACATCACGACGTACACGACCGACAGCTACTCGAAAAACGACGGTTTCGGCTACTTCGGCCAGTACTCCGGTTCCTTCTTCAACAACCGCTTCAGCGTCATGTATGGCTGGCGCAAGGACACGACCGGCAGCTCGACGCTCAACCGGCGCACCAATGTCGAAACCAATCCGGCCGACCTGAAGACCGATGTGCCGCGGTACTCCCTCAGCTACAAGCCGGCGGAATGGATGACGATCTACTACGTGCACAGCGAACAGGCGGACCCCCGGACGACCACCAACGTCTACAACAACATCCTCCCCAGCGCCGGCGCGCCCAGCTGGCTGCCGACCGATCCGCGGTTCAACGAAACCCTCACCTCGCAGGTCACGGCCGAACTCGACGAAATCGGCGCCAAGGCCAGCCTGCTCGACAACCGGATCACCGCCTCGTTCTCCATGTTCAAGATCACGAGAAACGGTTTCATCCTCAATGACTTCAAGACAGAGCCGGGCGCCAACGGAGTCGGCGTTGTGTCATTCAATCGCAACTACGTGGTCAATGGCGAAGGCTCCCGGGGATTTGAAGTCGAGGTCTACGGCCAGCCGACCAAGCGGCTCACGGTGATGGCGGCCTTCGCCGCGATCGACGGTGACAAGCCGGCCTCCGACGGACGCATCGTTCCGATTGAGGCGATGATCGACTCCGCCATGATCAACCTGAAGTACGACTTCCGCGACGCGGACCGCAATGGCTTCGAGGTCACCGGCGGCGGCAAACTGATGTTCAAGGGCTGGGTCATGGCCCCCGGCACCTACGAGTCCTTCCGCGGCGACCAGTACCTGCTCGACGCCGGGGTGAACTACTCGTTCAAGAAGGGGCGCTACAGCGTGCGTCTGCGGTGCAACAACCTGAACAACGACCTCGTCTTCATCTCCGGCAACTCGCAATGGGGCCTGCGCCGCACCTTCCTCTCGTTCAACGGCCGGTTCTGAACCGGTGATGGCTGTGCTCCGTCGTTTTCCTCCTCCCGTCCGCTCCACCTGGGCTCGCCGCGGGAGGAGGATCCTGGCGCTGCTGGCGATCTCGACCGCGCTCGGCGCCGGAAACGACACCCCGCTGGGCGACACGCAACCGTCCGGCCAGCCGCTGCCTCCCAAGGAGGCGGTTGGTCGGATCCGCGTGCCGGCGGGCTTCACGGTCACGCTGGCGGCCGCCGAACCCGACGTGCGGCAGCCCATCGCCATCGCCCACGACGACCGGGGACGGCTGTGGGTCGCCGAGTGTTACTCCTACGCGGGCTCCACGTTTGTCGATGATGCCCGGGACCGCATCCTCATCTTCGAGGACACCGACGGTGACGGGGTCTACGATCGCCGGACCGTGTTCCAGGACGGTCTCAATCGGCTGACCGGACTGGTCGTCGGTCTCGGCGGCGTCTGGATCTGCGCCGCTCCCCACCTGTCCTTCATCCCAGACCGCAACGGAGATGACCGGCCCGATGGTCCAC
>JAEUGZ010000352.1 GCA_016794725.1 Opitutaceae bacterium
TTCTGGTTATAACTTCTCCCGCTTAGCGGGAGATTTGGGGTAACAAAGAAAGCAATGGGCGGATCGCTTAGGGGTAGGCGATCCGCCCTCTTTTTTTCCCATTCGTTTACCGGCGTGTGACGCACGAATGCACCGCTCGGCATGGGGGGTGCTGAATGGAGGTCAGTGACTGTCACAGACTCGCAACTTTCTCCGTCGCTGACCAAGTCGGTCATCGACAGGGCGAGCAAGTCGTGTACAGTTATCCACACGTTATTCACAACCCGATGGAATACCTGAGCGGGGCAATCGCCCACCACCCGCAGCTCAAGGTCTCTACGAAGGTCAAGACCTTCGTTCTAGACACCAACGTCCTCCTCCACGACCCGCAGTCGATATTCAAATTCGAGGATAACAACCTGGCCATCCCGGTTGAAGTCCTCGAAGAACTCGATGCGATCAAGTCGGAGCAGTCCACCGAAAGGGGGAGAAATGCACGTCGGGTTCATCGGATCCTGCAGGAATTGCTTCCGGATTCGCGAACGATGCTGGAGGGAGTGCGGTTGCCGAATGGAGGCACGCTCTCAGTCATCATCAACCGCTACCTGGTGGAAAACCGGAATGACACACCCGCGATGCTCCGGCTGCGGGCCGTGCTGCCGGATCTGTCGAAGAAGGACAATCGGATCATTGCCTGCGCCCTGTTTGTGCAGGAGCAGTATCCGCCCCCGACCATCCTCGTCACCAAGGATGTGAATGTGCAGCTCAAGGCTCGCGCGGTGGGTCTGGAGTCCGAGGACTACCTCAACGACAAGGTCCCGGCGGCCGAGGAGGAGCTCTCGTATCGGGAGATCCCCGTCACCATCTACGAGATGCAGCGCTTTTGTTCCGAGGGCGAGTTCGACATTGGCGCGGAAGCCGCCGCCGGGCTCTACCTGAATGAATACGTGCTGCTGCGTTCCGAGCAGGGCAAGACGATGCCGGCCCGTTCCTATGGCGACGGGATCGTGCGACGCCTGAAACTGCCCGAATACGTGAAGGCCCCGGGCGGCATTCCCATCCGTGCCCGCAATCTGGAGCAGCAGTTCTTCATGGATGCGCTGCTCGACGATTCCATTGCCCTGATCACCTGTTTCGGAAAGGCCGGCACGGGCAAGACGCTGCTGTCGACGGCTTGCGCCCTGCAGCAGACGTGTGACGAGAGCGGGCGTTACGATGGTGTATCCATTTCCCGTCCGGTCATTGCGCTGGGCAAGGACATCGGATTTCTGCCGGGCTCGCTCGAGGAAAAGATGAAGCCTTGGCTGCAGCCGTACCACGATGCGTTGGAGGTGTTGATTCCGTCCAAGCCCATCAAGGAGCCGCAGTTTGCCACCAAGAAAGTTTCAAAGAAAAAGGCGAAGAAGCGGGAATCGGCCCTAGCGATGATGTCGGCTCCGCAGCCGACCCATGCCAGTCAGCACGCTTCGTCTGCCGGGTCCGGGCTGATCAAGCCGTATGAAAAGCTCCTGAAGTCCGGAATCGTTGAGATCGAGGCCCTCGCCTTCATTCGCGGACGCTCCATTGCCCGGCGATTCTTCATCCTCGACGAGGCGCAGCAGCTGACGCCGCACGAGGTGAAAACGGTGATCACCCGCATCAGTGAAGGCTCGAAGATCGTTCTGATCGGCGATCCGGCCCAGATAGACAATCCGTATGTTGACGCCCGCAGCAACGGGCTGGTCTACGCGCACAACCGGATGAAGGGTCAGGCGCTGCATGCCCACGTGAAGCTGACCAAGGGCGAACGCTCCAAACTGGCCGAACTCGCGGCCGATCTCCTGTAACCCGTCGGGGTGCGTCAGGCCTGTTCCGCCTGACGCGCGAGCAACCAGAGCAAGTCGGCGACCCGATTGGTGTACTGGGCCACCACCGGCCGCAGCTGGCGGCCGCTTGCCGCCAGTGCCGAAAGCTGGCGCTCCGCGCGGCGCGCGACCGTGCGGGCGAGGTCGAGCGCTGCTCCATGGAGATTTGCACCCGGTGTGGCCCAGCCCTCGAAGCGGAGGTTCTGCTCCTCCAGCGCGGCCACGGCGGCGTCGATGCGGGCGAGTGCGCTGGCATCGAGTTTTTGGAAGCGGGAGGATTCGTAGCGCTCGCGGTCCGACTCGGCGCAGGCGAGTTCTCCCATCAGCGCGACGAGATCGTGCTGGATCTGTTCGAGGGCCGGCCGCCTGGCGGGGTCGGGGCAGGTGGCCTTGGCGAAGCCGATGGCCGCATTCAACTCGTCAAACGCACCCACTGCCTCGATTTGTGGGTGGTTCTTAGTTACACGCTGTCCGTAGAGCAGCCCCGTCGAACCATCGTCGCCGCGACGGGTTGAGATGGAAGGCATGGCGCGATCAGGTGATGCGCCGGGCCGAACTTTGCGCCCGCAGGCAGAGCTCCGCGGCCTTGAACGTGTGCGCCTGGGTCATCGCGGTCTCCGTGCGCGCGAGGCAATCCAGGATGAGCTCGCCGAAGTAGCGGTATCCCACCTGGCCGGTGACGTTGATGTGACGCTCTCCGTGGTCGTCGACAAGGTACACGTTGTCGCCCAGCTTGTCGCGCCCGACATCCACGTACTTGCGCAGCTCAATGTACCCCTGGGTGCCCATGATGATCATGCGGCCATCGCCCCAGGTGCTGAGTCCCTTCGGAGTAAACCAGTCCACTCGGATGTAGTTGGAAGTCCCGTTGTTCCCCAGCAGCGAGGCTTCACCAAAGTCTTCCAGTTCCGGGGTGTCGGGGTTGTTGAAGTTGCCGACGGCGGCCTGGGTGACGATGGCGTCAGTTGCGCCAGAAAAGGTCAGGTACTGTTCAAACTGATGGCTGCCGATGTCACAAAGGATCCCGCCGTACTTCGCCTTTTCGTAGAACCAAGCGGGGCGCGAACTCTTGGGTCCGATGCGGTGCGGGCCGAGCCCGAGGACTTGGATGACGCGCCCGATGGCACCCTGTCGCACCAGGTCAGTGGCGTACATCGCGCTTTCCACGTGAAGACGTTCGCTGAAGTAGACGGCGTATTTCCTTCCGGTGCGCGCGACCACGGCCTTGGCCTGGTCGAGTTGATCCATGGAAGTGAACGGCGTCTTGTCCGTAAAATAGTCCTTGCCGGCTTCCATGACGCGACAACCGATTGGACCGCGGTCGCAGGGCACGGCCGCCGCCGCGATCAGTTTGACGCTGGAATCGTCGAGGATTTCTTCGAGCGAGCGGGCGGGCTTCGCCTGGGGGTATCGTTTGACAAAGGCGTCCACTTTAACTGGATCCGGGTCGTAAACCCACTTAAGGTCAGCACCGGCCTCAAGCAGTCCGTTGGTCTGGCCGTAGATGTGGCCATGGTCGAGGTGTGCCGCGGCGAAAGCAAATTCGCCCGATTTGACAACCGGGCTGGGTTTGCCTTGGGGGGCATAGTTCATTCCGTCGGATTTTTGGCTCATGGAGGGGTGAAAAGGGCGGGGGAGTCGAAAGCGGGAAGGAGGACGACCGGCGTGGCCGAAAAGACTAGGGGGCCGATGCGGTGTTGTCCCGGGTCCGCTGGGCCAGCTCCCGGATGGCGGGTTCAAGTTCCGCGCGGATCTTCTTTTCCATTCGATCGATGAACAGCGTGCCGTTGAGGTGATCCACCTCGTGTTGGATACAACGTGCGAAGATTCCGTCGCATTCGAGCGTGTGGGCGATGCCGTGAAGGTCCTGGTATCGCACCGCGATGCGGTGAGGCCGGACCACATCTCCGCGAATCTCGGGAAATGAGAGGCAGCCTTCCTCATAGGGCGTCTTCTCCGAGGGAAGCGCGACCACGGATGGGTTGATCAGCACCATGGGCATGATCAACTCCAGAGGGGTTTTGACTCCGTCGAGCACCCAGCTGAAATTCCGCTTCATCGGCAGCAGGTCGACGACGCACAGTTGGAGCGCCCGCCCAATCTGTTGCGCGGCCAGGCCGATGCCCTCCGCGGTGTGCATGGCGGCGATCATATCTTGCGCCAGTTTTGCCAGATCTGCGTCGAAGACCGTGACATTGCGGCCTTTCTGTCGCAGAATGGGATCGTTGAAATGAACAATTCGCAGTGGCATCGGTCGATGGTCGAGTCAGACTGAATTCCCCTGCGGAGCCCGCAAACCAATAGTTTTCTCGGATGACGCCCCCCACTTCCGAATCCTCTCCCTCCCGGGTAGCAGCGATCCTTTGGGTGGCGGCTGGTTTGCTATTGGCCCTGGTGGCATGGTTCCTCCCGATCAACCTGGGATCGCTTCCTCCCGCCCTTCTGCGGGCAGCGGGGGAAGGAACCCCCTCGCTGGCGGCTTTTGGTCGTCAGTTGTTGGAACGGGAGAAACTCGGACCGGCCGCATTCTTTCTCTCGGCGGCTCGCCGCTCCGGGGCTGCCGATGTGGATGAGTTGGAACGTGCCCTCAAGGAAGGCGCCGCTCGCCAGCCCGATTATGTGCCGTGGGGAGGATGGGATCCCTTTCTCGACCCTCTGTTTGCGTCCAACAAGGGGGGAGGGCGGACCGAGAGCACTCCGATCCTGACGTTTTTCATCACCGGCCAGGCCCGCGCGGCCCTGCGGACGTACTTGCAGAACTCCCGGTCTTTGGGTGTGCAGGCTCTCTTGGGCACCCGTGATATCTCGCTGACGGCCCGATTTGTGCCGGTCCGGGAGGCCGGCGGACAGCCGCTCGATGCCGTCATTCTGATGGCCGCACTGCTCTACCAAGGGGAGCATCTCTCGCCTTCGCTGCAGCGCGAGCTCCGCGGCCTTGCTGAAACGGCAACGGCAAAAAACGATATGGGGCCGCTGGAGTCGGTCTACCTCGATCTCCTGTCACTGGGGAAACGGCTCGATTGGGTGCAGCTTTGTGAGTTATTGCGCCGAACCGACGATACGGAAACGGTACGCGAGTACGCCCACCTGGCGCGGCTGGCTTCCGATGACTTTGCCTTGATCTATGCGGCGGCTCTCTTTTCCGGGTCGGCCGACCGGGTGGCGGCCTATTTGCTTCGGTTCGGGAAATCGGGATTGGAAGACCTGGCGCTGTCTGCGCGCGACGGACAGGGCGCGGTTCGGGTGCTGTTGGAACAACAGGTACCGGTCAATCGGTCGCGCGACTATGCCATCGCGGAGGTCGCCCAGATTGCACTGCTGCATCCGCGCCTCGCCCTCACAGCCAAATGGCTTGCCTTCTTTATTGGGGCGTTTGCGGTCCTTCAAGGCCTGGCCCGTGGGGTCTTTGGACAGGGAGGGCCCATTCGCCATGGGCTCACGACGACGATGCTGGCGGGACTTTGTGCCGGTTTGATCGTGTTGTTTACCGAACCCTTCCTCCTGAAATCGGTCCCACCTTCAGAATTCGCCTTCAAACTCGCCATCCCCGTACTCGCCACGATCACCGATCCCGCTTCACTCGCCTCTGTTGCCCCGACCCTCGCCATGGACTCCTCAACCCTGCTCTCGATCGGCCTCTTTGCCTTGCTGCAATTGGGCTGGTTTTTTCTCTGTCTCCGCAAGATCACGGAAATCTCCCGGTCGGACCTGTCGCCCTTGATCAAACTCCGCCTGATGGAGAACGAAGAGAACCTTTTTGACGGCGGACTCTATCTCGGCATCGCCGGGACCGCGACCGCCTTGGTCCTCCAAGTTCTGGGGGTGATCCAACCGAACCTCCTTGCCGCGTATTCCTCGAATTTGTTTGGGATTGTCTGCGTGGCTTTGATCAAGATCCGCCACGTTCGTCCGTTTAAACGCCAACTGATCCTGGCCGGTCAGGTGAGCGCGGCGCCTCCCCCCATCGCCGCTGCGTCGGTCTAGATCGCTTTTCTCCCGCGTCCCGCCTGACGGCGCGAAGAGGAAGTCGAGGGCCCCATCCCCGCCATGAATCGCACCCTTCTTCTCATTCTCTGCGACTTTCTCCTGCTCAACCTGCTGGCGCTCACCCGGTGGGAGCAGGCTGAGCCGCCGCCTGTGACCAAGCCTCCGGTGCCAAATACCGCGACGAACGGGCCCGGCGCGACCCAGGGGCAGGACTTGGTCGACACGATGAAATTGACGCTGGCCGACGAACGTCTTGCTCGGGAGCAACTCGCGCAACAGCTCCAAACCAAATCGGGCGAACTCGAATCCCGAGACAAGAGCCTCGCCACATTGCAGTCGGAGAAGAGCCAGCTGACAGCGACCCTCGATTCCGCCAAACAGGCCTCCGAGGAGCTTGCACGGAAAGCGGCTGCCGCCGCTCAGGACGCTTCGGTGACAAAGGAGCGACTGGCCCAGATCCAGCGCGAATTGGACGAGAAACGTCGCTTGGCCGAGCAGCAGCAGCAGCAGTTGGCGACACTCGAACAGCAGCAATCCGAAGCCAGGCAGCGGATCGAGGGACTCACCGTGGCCGTGAAGGTCGCTGAACAAGAAAAGCAGCTTCTGCGCGAAACGGCCGATACGCTCAAAGTTCAGGTCAATGCCGAGCGCCAGGAGCGCCTCAAAGTCCAGGAAACCACGGTGCAACTTGCCCAGGGTGTCGGACAACTGGCGGAAAAATCGACCGAATTGACCAAGGAGATCCGGGACAATCGCCCGGTGAACGCCAACACCCTGTTCAGTGAGTTTCTCGCCAACCGCGTCCGCACCGCCTTCACCGCCGAACGCAAGACGTTCATGGCGCCGGTCGCACGGGCAAAGGAGTCGCGAACGATCCTGGTGAGCGATGGCAAGGCGACCTACGCCCTGCTTCATCTGGACGACACGACGCTCAATCTGCGCGAGAACGCGGTGGATTGGAGTCAGGTCACGGCCTCCTTCATGAAGGATTCCTACAAGGCGGCGGCGACTCGTTTGGAGTTCAGTGACATCGATCCGCGAATCGTTTTCTTGCCGATCACCGAAGCCCAGGTCCAAGCGCTCGGAGCGAAGGTGTATCAAACCGCCCTGGATCCCTTCAAGTTCCCGGAGGCGGTGCTGATCTCCAACGGGGGAGCTGGCTATGGGGAGGTGCCATTCAAACTCGATCCCACTTATGCCAACTATGTCCGCATGGACAATCGGCTTGTCCGTCGTCTCTTTGGCGACTTTTCGCCGTCGCGGGGCGACTTGGTGCTGAGCAAAACGGGCGAGTTGCTGGGCGTTATGGTCAACAGTGAGTACTGCGTGGTGATCAACCATTTCAAGGCTACCGCGGCCCTGACATTGGGTACAATTTCGACCGATGCGCCGACAGGACCGATGTTTGAGGCCTTGAGCCGCCGGTACCGTTCTCTGCCGCAACGGATGCAGTGAGCGCGGCGATCGGAGCCGTTGAGCGCCCGGAAACTGTCAGCGTGGGGCAAGACCTGACTTGGCAAGGGACCCTGGCGCGGTTTGTTTTTTTGTCATGCACTTCTCCAACTCGTCCCGAGGGTTTCGTTTGATGCGTGGTTGGTATCGCTCGGTCCTTCGCGTCGGTGCGCCTGGGGTGGTGGCGGCGCTGGTGTGCTCCCACGTACCGGCCGCGACGGAGTCAAAGGTCACGTTGTCCCAGATGCCGGATCGAGTGCGTGTGGAAGTCGACGGTCGATTGTTCACGGAGTATCGGTTTGGACCGGACGCTCCGAAACCCTTTTTTCATCCCATTCTTTCCGCCGATGGAACCCAGCTGACGCGGGATTTTCCCATGGCGAACGTTCCGGGTGAGGAGCAGGATCATCCTCACCACCGTTCGCTCTGGTTTGCCCACGGTTCGGTGAATCAGGTCGATTTCTGGCTCGAGAAGCCGGGAATCACCGGGCGGATCGTCCATGACCGGATGGTCGAAGCGGTGACGCTGGCCCCCGACGCGGTACGGTTTGTAGCTCGTAGTCGATGGCTCTCTCCTCAGGGCAAGGCGCTGCTGACCGACGAAACGCGGGTGGTGATCCGGGCCGTGCCGCGCGGCCGACTGCTCGACCTGGCGATCACTTTGCACGCATCAGAAGGTGCTCCCGTCGTGTTTGGCGATACCAAGGAGGGGACCATGGCAGTCCGGCTGGCGCAGTGGATGACCCTTCCGCACCGGTTTCAGGGTAAGGAGGTTCCGGGGGTTGGACAAATGGTGAACAACGAAGGCGGATCAGGTGCTGGAATCTGGGGCCAGCGTTCTGCTTGGATGGACTACCTGGCACCGCGGCAGGGCAAGGTCTATGGCATTGCGATCTTTGACCACCCGGGCAATCCCCGCTTTCCTACCTGGTGGCACGCCCGTGACTACGGTCTGTTTGCGGCCAATCCCTTCGGAAAGCACGATTTTGAAAAATTGAAAGACCAGCCGCAGGCCGGAGATTGGACCTTGCCGGCCGGAGAAAAAGCCACCTTTCGCTATCGATTCTACATCCACGAAGGCGATACCATGGCGGCGGGTGTGGGCGACCAGTATCGGCAGTTTGCCGAAGCGAAAGAGTAGGATCGCGTGGATTCCGACGCTGTGGCGAAAGTTCCTTCCACGTTCAGCGCATTAGGTTGTCTCGCAGCTGAGCCCCGTTGAACTGAAACCCGTCGCCCACGTTCGCTGCGACAGTGGATCAACAATAGGGTTCTGTTTCGCACTCAGCTCGACCAGTCTCGCTCATGCCGTACCGCACCTTGGATCTGGCCGAAGCCGCCTCCTATCTGCACCTCACGCGGGTGGAGCTGGAACACCTGGTGCGTACGTCAGACATCCCGTTTGTCACGCGAGGAAGTCGAATCGCGTTTCTTCGTGGCGCCCTGGACGAGTGGGCGTCCCGCCGAATTCTCGGAGCGGCGCCAAAGAGCCTGGATGACATTCATCGGCGTTCAACCCAGGCCTCGCAGGAGTACCTTGAGGCGGAGGCTCTGCTGCCCAGTCTGCTCAAGCCGGGACAGATTGACCTGCAGTTGCCTTCCAAGACCAAGAAATCAGCGCTGAGGGACATCGTTGCCCTTGCTGAAACGACGGGAGCCGTGCTGGACCCGGCTGCCCTGCGGGCCAGCTTGGAGGAACGGGAGGAACTTTGCTCCACGGCCCTTCCCGGAGGGTTTGCGTTGCTGCACAGCCGGCACCACCAGGAATACCTTTTTGAATCGTCGTTTATCGCCTTTGCTCGGACCCTCCAGGAAATCCACTTTGGATCACCCGATGGATTGCCAACGCGCTTGTTCTTTCTGGTGTGTTGCCATGACGAGCGACTTCACCTGCATGCGTTGGCGCGACTGTGCACCGTGCTTCTCAAATCCGACGTCGTTCCGCTCTTGTTCTCCCTGAGCGACCGGGACGAATTGTATGACGCGCTGATTGCAGCGGAAAAGGCCGTCCTCGAAGGCCGCAAGCGCACCCGCCCCGCGATTGAATCGACTTGATGGGCCAGAGATTTCCGCGGCTACTTGGCGGCGGGAGGAGTCACCGAGACCTCAGTGGCAGAAATGTCGATGATCTCGCCCTCGCCATCCGACGGGCGCCGCACTCGCGAGGAGCGCGGCATGGTGAAACTCGGCCGTCCGTTCCTTACTCTTCGAACCAGGTAAAGAGCAAGCCCCGTGGCGGCGGCAAAGAGGGCCACGGTCACGGCCGCGATCACGGCGACGGCCGTCAGGAGAGCGGTGATGAGGGCGTTGACAAGGCGCATGGTGAGAGTGACCCGGCAAAGGGGACAAAGGTTGCACCCCAATTTCGAAACTTGGCGAGACCTTTCGCAATCCTTCAGCACCTGGCGGCTAGGATCGCCGCCAAAAGCTGCGCTTGGCCCGTTCAATCATGCAAAAATGGCCCGCAAAGGGACGCGGCAGTGTCATTTGGTACTTGCCGGAATGGGCTTGGAGAAACTCATCGACGGCCGTTTTTGCACCCGTGGAGAAGAAATCATAGTCATCCACCACGATGCGACCTCCTGGCGCAAGGTGCGTATGCAGGTACTCCAAGGTGTGCCGGATCGGGGCGTAGAAATCGAAGTCGATGTAGGCAAAGCACACCGTGGCGGGACCTAGCCCGGCTGTAAGGGTGGCTTCCACCAGCCCGGGTTGAAGGACAAAGCGATCCGGAGCGATGCCAATGGCGGCCAAGCGGGTCTGGACCTCCTCGGCTTCACATTGCATCTGACCTTCGTAGCGTTCGATGCTGCCAAGACCGAAGATATCGTCCTTGAGCTGGTCCTTGGGTGAGGGCTTCGGCAGTCCGGTAAAGGTATCGTAGAGCCAGAGACGCTTCGAGGTGTTGCGCAGTTCATTCGCCAGCAAAGCGGAGGTAGCGCCCTGGGCCACTCCCAGCTCACAGACATCACCCTCTTGATCAAGGGAGGCATGGAGCTGATCGAGCAGGTACATGGCCTCGCTGATTCCAGTCCCAAGAAGCCGGGACAGCAGGTCTTTGCGGCCCGGTTTCTCCGGCAGGTTGGGAAAGAGGCGGTCGCGCAGGGCGTCGTGCATCTCGTGGACGAGCGCCGGGTACTTGATGACGGTGTTGGGTTCGAGGGGAGTCATCGGGGGCGATGGAGACGGAGAGGCTGGGTGCTCGACTGCGGTAGCGGGTGATCATCCCGGAATCTGCGGCGGCTTGGCCGCAGCCCACAGATGAGCCAGCGTGGGACCGTGACAGGCGACATCGCGGTGGTAGCGCTGAACAATGTCATGGAACGATCGGGGACTGACAAGACGCATGAACCAGCGATTGAGCACGGCCAGCACCTCCGCCCGGGCCTCGCGCGCGTCGCGGGGTGAATCCGGCACCGCGCCCCAGGGAGCCGCGTTGATGGTCTTGATCACAAACTCGAGAGAATAAATCCAGACACACCGCCGGGTGAGGACGAACGGTCCCGGAGGGGGCGTGGAGGCCAGCACCGACATGATCTCCCACCAGCGCCGGAGGCCACCCGAATTGGTTTTCGTCTGAGGATGATCCCGATTCGCCGAGAGAAAGTGTGGAAGGCGTTTTCCCTTCAGGCCCGCGGCGAAGAACCGGGTGATCCACTGATAGTCGAGAAACCAGCGCAAGTCGGCGCGCAATGGGCCCACTTTGGCCAACGCTTCACGCCGAAGAAAAAGCGTGGGCTGGCAGATGTAGTCGTGGGAAAAGTAGAAGCGTTCGCGCGAACAGTCCTCGGTGAACAGATTCGGGGTGAGAATTCTCCCGTCCTGGTCAATTTCCAGCGCATCGCCGTAAACAAAATCCAGCGTGGGATCCTCCCGCAGCGCCGCGTCGACGCGCGCGAGCACCCCGGGCAGATAACTGTCATCCGAGTTGAGCCAGGCGACAATTTCCCCGGTTGCCCCGGCCAATCCTTGGTTGATCGCGTCCGCCTGGCCTTTGTCGGGTCGTCGATGCCAGCGAATGCGGTCACCGTAGCCCGCCAGAATCTGCGGAGTGTCATCGGTCGACACCGCATCCAGCACCACCACCTCAACCGACGGATGACGCTGGTCAAATATGCTGCGCAGGGCGGTGTCGATCCAGCGACCATGATTGTAGGTCGGCATCACGAGGGTGAAGCGGGGACGGTTCATCAGGGAACGGATTCAAAATGAACCGGCACCTGCGTCCGTTCACGGAGGAGTGCGGCAGCGGTTTGTTTTTCTCGGTCGGTCAACAGTCGTCGCATGCGATGGGAATGCGGCAGGCGAACTTTTTCATTCCACCATTGCCTGGACCGGGTGTGACGGTGGCATGCGGCCGCAAAGGCGTCCAGGTGCCCCTTGATCTGGTTCTCAATCGTGAACGCCTGGATGCGTTCAAGGCCTGCAACCACCAGACGCTCTCGCAAGGGTTCGTCACAGCTGATGCGCAGCAGTGCCGCCGCAATCGACTCGACGCGGTGCGCGTCAAAATACAGGGCGGATTCTTGCGCAACCTCGGGTTGGCTGGTATTGCGTCCGCACGCGATGGGGCACCCGGATTGCATCGCCTCCAGGAGGGGAATTCCGAAACCCTCAAAGAGGGACGGGAAAAACAGGGATTGTGCGTTGCGAAACAGCCAGCTGATTTCGGCGCGACTGACTTTGCCGAGATGATGAACCCGGTGCTCCAGCCCGAGGGCCCGCACACTCCGATCCCAGTCGGAGTCGCGTCCCAGCAGGCTTCCGGTGCAGACCAGATCCACTTCCAACCCTTGGCTGATGGCCAGCGCCAGCGCGCGCAGCAGGCGGCCATGGTTCTTGTGGCGCCAGAGGTTGGCCGGGTAGAACAGGAACGGTCGTCGCCGTGCTTCAGGATCCCAGACTTCCGGTCGAACGGGTTCGGGAAGTTCATCGGGCACGTGGTGAACCACGTGACAGGCAGACCGGCGAATGCCCACCAGCCGGGAGACCATCTCGCGGGTAAAGTCGGAAATCGTGATCACGGCGTCCGCCATGCGCAGCGACCAATCGTAGTGGAAAAACCGCTCCTCCATTTCCTTGTCCGTAAAGAACTCGGGATAGAAGCGCTCCTGCATGTCGTGAAAGGTGAGCACGGCCGGCTTGCGGACTGGACGGGGCCAAAGTGTTCCGAAAGGGCAAAAGTAGACGTCGATCTTGTCGAAATGGAGGAGCGCCTCCTCCTGGGTCTGAAGCCGGATTTCGTGACGTCTCGCTTCCGGCGGGAGGGTGGACAGCAATGGCTCGTTGTGAGCAAAACTGAACAGCACCATGGGATGTTCCGGTGCATGCGCTGCCCAGTTACGGAGAAGCGTAAGCGTGTAGTTGGTGACTCCCCCGTTGTCCGGAGCGAGGAGATTGAGTCCGATCCCGATTCTCATCGCCGAACTGGATTCCCAATGTCCTGCATCATCGCGATGAGGTAGCCGGCAAACCCTCGGATTCGCCGACCGGCGTCCCAGTGCTTCATCGCGGATACGTAGGTTACGTCACTCCGGGCCCGCGCCGGCAGGTTCAGGTAGTTCCGGTCCTTGTGGAGGTGCTTCTGCCAGTGCCATTCGAGGGAAGTTTCGACAATGAGGTAGTTGAGCCAGATCAAGGGGGTGAGAAGGCCGAGTGGCATACCTTGCTGCCGCTGAAATTCTTGATTCATGCGCAGGTCACTCCATGTCTTGAGCCACACCGTTTTGATGCTGAAGGCACAGGCTCCCCCCAGGAACCGGAAGAAGAAGCGAGCGCCGTTGCCGTTGTGCCAGAAGTAGCGCCACATGGTGAATGCCGAGTCGCGCCGGTGGTGATGGTGGGCGATCAGCGAGGGCTCGTAACGAAGGGTGTAGCCGCGGCCTGCAATGCGCTGAGTCAGATCGACGTCCTCGCCCACCGGAAAGGTGGGATCGAATCCACCCGCCTCATGATAGGCCTTGGCTTTGACCAGAAGGGCCGCGCTGTAGAGCCAGTCGCAGGCGCGTGACTCACGACTTTGCTGACTCCAGAAGTTGGAGAGATCGGTGACGCGCTCCCAAAAACGACCTGTCCGTCCGGGGAGACGCGCGCCGATGGCTCCACATCCAGCGCCTGAATCCGTTGCTTCCAGGCCGGCGATGAAAATTCGGGCTCGCTCGATGAAATGAGGGGCAAGCTCTATGTCATCGTCAACGAAGAGGTACCACTGACCTTGCGCGGCCGCGACTCCGGCGATTCGGGTTTCCGCCGGAGAGGAGCGCGCCGACAGGGCAACCTGTCGGAGCGGCAGGCCTGATGGGGGCGTGGGGAGGGACATCAATTCCGCCCCGACCACAATCACTTCCCAGCGTCCGGGAGCAGGAACTTGAGTGGCCAGCGAGGTGAGTGTTCCCAAGGCGCGGTCGGGCCGGCCAACGGGGATGATCACCGAGAGGAAATCGGATCGGACGGCGGGATGCACCGGAGCCGGAGCGATGCGGCGCGTCGGGTCGACCAGTGACTGGATGATCTGCAGCCGGGCAAACCGGTCGGCATCGAGGTGCAGAATCTCCTGCTGGAGCCGGGCGATGAGTGGCACCGGGTCGTTGTTTGCCGCGAATGGCTGGGCCACGACCACCGGACTCCGATCCCTGACCGACAGCAGGGAGTGGATCGCATCGAGGACTGCTGCAATCGGAATTTCGGATACGCAGGGGTAGGAGGTGTGCACACAGTGCCATTGGCACCCGGCGCAGGCTGGAAGTCCCTGTACCACCTTGACGAGTCCTGGCAGCGGGTGAAAGCGCCGGCCTTGCCCGCCGCCGAAGAGAGCAACCGTCGGCACGCCGAGAAGGGCCGCCAGGTGTGCATAGGCGGTGTCGTTGCAGATCAGGGCGTCGCTGGAGCGAAGAAGTTGGGCGAGTCCGATCAGGTCGCCGGAGCCCACCACATGGATGTGTTCGCTCCGTTCTGCATGGATGGGATCCAGAAAGGCTCGATCACGGGGTCCCTCGATCCACTCCACGACCCGGCCGGCGTGGCGCAAGGATCCGGCCAGTGAGAGGAAGTGCGACACCGGCCAGGCACGATAGGCCGGGCCACCCACGCCGGGGGCGAACAGAATCCGCTGCTCACGTTTCACTGCCGGCAGCGAACGGAGTCGGGCCTGGGGCTGCAGTGGAAGCGGGATTCCCAAAGCGGAAATCAGGCGCCCCAACGACTCCGATTCCGCTGCCTCCACCGGGTAGGGAACCTCCTGGTGGAAGAGCGGCGAACGCTGCGATAGGAAGTGGCCGGCCGCATTCACGGGAATCTGGCGCGATGGGTTGGCGATCGCTCCCACCCGCAGGGGGGCGTTCGACGCAGCTACGGTCAGCTCTGCGACCCAGGTTCGGTTTCCAACCGCGGCCACGGCCGCATGCCAGGCTTGGTTGCCGACGAATGCGGCCCACCAGGCGAGGCGCTCGTCAGTCGATGTCGACCACTCACCAAACGGGGGGAGATCATAGGGAACGACCACGAGCCCCTTGGAAACGTCGCGTTCAAAGCGACGGGCCTCGTCCTCGGGTGAGTGAGTGGTAGACGGCACGAACGTTCTGACCCCCTCCAGCAACGAAGCCACGATTTCCATTCCGGCCTGTACATGCCACACGACGCACCCCGACGGCACCGCGTCCGCCAGGGCCTGCAGCCAGCCCGCAATGATCAATTGATCACCGAGTGAGTCGGGCTTGGAAACGAGTATACGCATGACGTAAACGTCGGCTGAGGACCGGCCAGCCGTCTGGAACTCGGCGCAGAACGGCGGCGCCGGTCACATACGTGTGGTGAGGCGCCGTTTGCCGGTGCCAGGAGAGGAACGGAGCAATGTCCTCGTCGTTCCAGACAAGGGGAGGTTGAAGTTCCAGATGGGGGTGCCGGGCCAGCAGCTGCTCGAACTCTCCCCGCGTCAGCGCTCGTCCATTCCACGCCGGGTAGGACATCCCCAGCTCGGGTTCAGCGAGGTCGAAGGACAGGGCAAACAGACCTCCGGGTTTGAGGACGCGTGCCACCTCGGAAACGGCCTTGGTCTTGTCGGCTTGGTGTTCGATGACGGAGAGGCTGGTGACCACATCGATGCAACTCGACGGCACTGGAAGCGACGCATCTGGCACGATGTGCCAGTCGACACGGTCCTGCAGTCCGAGTTTGTTGCGCACAAAGATCCAGTGTTGGCAGTAGTTCTCACTTGCTTCGACCAGAGTAACGCGGGCACCCCGGCTCGCCAGCCACCACGGAAGGGCAGAGAGCTCGCTGCCGATGTCGAGCAGACGGGCGCGACTCCAGTCCACTGTTTCGAGCCCGGCGAACCAAAGGGCTGGATATTCCCAGATCTTGGACCAAGTTCGAAATTCGCGCAGGCCCAAAGGCGCGGCGAAGGTGTTGAGCTCCTCCATGAAACTCCGCCAGCGGACGGAGAACATCTCGGGAAGGTTGGCGATGAACCGATGGGGGCGGTGCGGAGCGGAGGACTTTCGGGCCACCACAAATTCATGGGCCCGTATCCAAGCTTCGTCGTTGGCCAGCACGGAGAATCCAGCGGTCGCGAGCAAGGTGGCCACGGAATCACGAGTGAAGATGAAGGAATGTTCCCACGGATCAAAAACCTTGGGAGTGATGCCTCCAAAATCTGCCTCGCTAGGGATCATGAGCGGCAACTGAAGAAAAACGAGGCCTTCGGGCCTGAGAGCGTTCCAGGCCGCCTGGAGAAATCCTAGAGGATCCAGCGCGTGTTCAAGCACGTCGCAGGCAACGAAGAGGTCGCAGGGTGGAACCGCAGTCCCAGGAAACACCCCCGCCCTGACCTCGATCCCGGTGGCCTGGGTCACCGATGCCGCTGTGGCGGGGTCAGGCTCGACCCCGCACGGTATCCAGCCCTGGGACTGAAGCCGCGCCAACAGTGTGCCTTCCGCACACCCCACTTCCACCACGACCGCACCTTGGTTGAAGGATGTGTGAGCGCCGATGGCCTCAACCCATCGAGTGACCCGTCCATCGCGTTCCAGGATGGCCCGGCGTTCGTGCAAGGTGGGATGAGCCTTCTCCTTTTGTCGGGAGTGCCAGTATCCCTCCATGCTGTAGAAGTCGGCCACTCGTTCCGCTCGGAGGCGCCGACGAGCGACATGGGTGCCGCATCGTTCGCACACAAAGTAGTCCTCGCTGCAGGGGCTGGGACCCTTCGACTGGCCTCCGCACCAGCAGCGATCGACGGAAAGGTACCATGCTTCCGGGGCGGGCGGAGCGGCTTGTCCGGCGGGAGAGCTGGGTGGCGGGTTCACGGTTGCTCGGAATACCCAAAGCGGGTGAAGTCGCCCGGATTGACGCGACGAAGGTGATCGTTCCAAACGGGATCGGTGCGCCAGGTGGCATTGTCACCCGTCCGATAGAAGGTTCGCTTGCCCTCCCGGGTCATACGATCGAAGCGCGTCCACTCGAAGACAAATTCAGGTGAGAGTTTGGGCCGGACACCAATAAAAGCCGCCACCTGCGCCAGAGGAGCCGGACTGTTCTTCAGATCCTCGAAGCGAATCAGATGAACGCGATCGGGATGCGTTCGCGCCAGATCGAGTGCGGTGTCGTAGAAGCGGGCGTAGCCGGCATAGGCGTCACGTATCCACGATGGAATGTCATCGATTCGTGCCGACCATCGCTCAGTGGCCGTATGATACCAACTGTAGATGGTCGGGTGGGGATTGCGGATCAGGATGATGACCGGGTCAGCGCCAAGCACCGGTCCCCCGTGCACTCCATTGGGGGCGGCGTTGATGTAGACCGGCTGGATCGGGATGCCGTCCTCGCGCAGCTTCATCGCGTACGTAGCCAGCGGATTCAGTTCATCGTTCCGCTGGCGTGCTTCGGGATTGTCGACAAATTGGTTCGCGAAGAACACCAGGTCGAAGAGTCCGGTAAAGCTGGTCCAGAGAAAGTGGCTACCGGTGCGCGGAAAAGCGAAATAGTCGACGCGCTTGGCGAGGGTGGAACCAAAGTAGTAACCGTCGGAGTGCATGGATGAGCGCGTGTTTTCAGCCGAACCGGACGCAGACGTGGAAGCTCTGCATCGCGTCTGGACCCTCGTCCTCCGCAATCACCGTCCCTCCACGGTCGATCAGGGCCTGGCGGACGATTTCGGGTGTTGGCATCCACTTGTGTCCGTCTCCGACAAACGCGGATCCAGGATGCCAGATGGCGCACTCCGGATGGGGAAGGTACAAAAAGAGCACTCCGGGCCGACGCAGCCGGCTGATCCAAAGATCGAGAGCCGATTTCCAGTCGACGATGTGTTCCAAACAGTGCGAGCTGAACACGAAGTCGACCGACTCAGACGGAAAGTCCTCGACGCTGCGGTGCTGGGCAGGACCGCGTTCAATATCCACCGGAGTGGCGCCGGCCAGCGGCCAGAGTCCGGCCCCCACATCGAGTCCCGTTCCTTGGCAGTGTTTTTTCGCCTCGCGAAAGATGGCGAAGGACGCTCCGCCGACAAAGAGATAGTCGGGATAGAAGCGCCCCAGGTAGCGCCAGCCTCCAGCGGCGCGCTCCACGCCGGGCTGCGCGAGCCAGTGCCGGTAGGCATGAAAGAGATCGGGCGCGTAAGGATAATCTTCCAGGGCGAGCATGGAGGGTTTCGAGGATTCTGGATGCTGACGAACGAAGGGGCCTTAAACCGTTTCCTGAGCCATAAGTCGAGTGTGACCTCGGTGCCCGGTTTTGAACGCAGACCGAACCGGCTCCCCGTCCTCGATTGCAGCGCGGTTGCTTGCCGAGAACTCGCCGGCCGCCGCTAAACGACGTCGGCAAAGGCGGGGCGCGTCTTGCGGAAAGCCCAGTAGCCACACCAGGCAAGGAGGATCGCCGCACCATAGGTGTAGGCGAGCGTGAGCAGGGGAGGTGGGTTTCCCCACAGAACGGCGCTTCGCGCCATGTCGACCGATTGGAGCAACGGATTGAATCGGAGTAGAGCCCAGACGGCGGGTGCTTTTTCCGCCACCTTCTCTGGAGGGAAGAAAATGCAGCTCGTGTACAGCAGGATGAGATTGAGCATGCCCATGACTTGTTGGAGATCTCGAAGGAACACGCCCAGTGCTGAAAGCAGCCAGCCTAGTCCCAAGACAAGGATCACAATCGGGAGCGCGATGATGGGCAGCCAAAGGGCAACCCACGTAAAGGGATGTTGCAGCAGCACCGCTCCGATGAGGAAAAGCACGAGACTGACGCCGAAGTGAAACAACGAGGCCCCGACCGCCGACGCTGGCAGAATCTCCAGTGGAAAAACCACTTTCTTCAC
>JAEUGZ010000361.1 GCA_016794725.1 Opitutaceae bacterium
GCCAGGCATAAAACGCAGCCTGGGGCTCTTCGAGCAGCGTGATCTCACCCATTCCGGCCTGCGCGGCCGCTTCCAGCGTGAGCGAGCGGGCCGCCTCGTCGAAGGAGGCGGGAACGGTCACCACGGTCGTCGCCGGAGCGAACGTCTGGTCGGGGCGACGTTGCCGCTGGCTGGCCAGTAGGTGGGCGAGCAGCTGGCGCGAGACCTCCAGGGGTGACCATTTCTGCGTCACCACGGTGCTACCCCAGGGGAGGAGCGGCCCGCGGCGGTCTACGTGGGGATGGCACAGCCAGCTCTTGGCGGAGAGGATGAGCCGGTCAGGCTGCAGCGCGCCGCGTTCCCGTGCGTGTCGTCCGAGCGAGACCAGCGCCGGAGCGTTCAGCCAGGGCAGCACCGCGGTGGACTCGCCGGCCTCGCCTTCGGCGGGCAGGTAGACGGCGGAGGGCAGGAGATCCGATTCTCCGATACTATGTGCCGTGAGAGCCTGGGTCACCGGCTCCAGCGTCGGAGGTCCCTCGGGACCAGCCGTCGCCAGTGCGCAATTGCTCGTGCCCAGATCAATGCCGAGAAACGTGTTCATTTAGCAGAGGAATTTGGGAATTTGAAATTTCAAATCTGAAATTTGAGAGACCGAAGGCGGACTGGGGAATTTGAGATTTCAAATTTCAAATTTGAGATTTGAGAGGCGTCAGCCGACCTGAATCTCGGCCGGGGCGAGGACGGGCCAGGGGCGCTCCGGGGTGGTGCCGGTGACGCGCGGGAGCTTGAGGCTGACGACTTTCCAGCCCGGATGGAGGAGCGTGCCGGTGTAAGGGGGTTGCGCCGGCACGGAACCGAGCAGACGGTGGGCGGCGGCATCGTAGCCGGCGGTGAGGACGACGCGGCCCGACTCCGGCTCGGTGCGGACTGGGGCGATTTCAAAACAGTCGGACAAGACCTGCCGGCAGCCCGCGTGCACGACGCGGGCGGCGGCGCCGACCTGGGCGTCGCTCGCGCCGGTGATGTCCTCGCGCACGAAGTCCACCAGACGTCCCTTGTCCTGCAGCAGAGCCAGGAGGGCCACCACCTCGGCCTCAGCCCGGGGGGCCACGGCCGCGGCGAGGTGTGGTGCGGGAGTAGATACGGAAGCTGGAGCAACCGGGGCCGACGGTGGGTGGGCCGGCGGAGCCGAGGCCGGTGGAAGCGGAGTCGGGGGGACGGACGCCGGTGAAACGGTCGACGGCGGAACCAGTGGGGTGGGAGTGCGCGCCGGGGAAGCCGCGGCCTCGGGCGGTGCCGGACGGGCCGCAACCGGCCCAAGAGACGGCCTCGCGGAGGGTTTCGACTCGGAGGCCTTGGCCACCGTCATCAGCACCGCAATGCCGAGTACGGCGGAGAGCATGTGCACCAGGACGCTCATCCCGGCGGCGGGGAAAAAGGCGATGCCTCCGTTGATCAGCGCCAGGGCCGCACCGAAGGCGTAAAGCAGTGGTTTCATAGTCGCCCCCCAAGATTCAACCCCGCCCCCGGATGGCAACGCCGTTAATCAAAAACACCCCCCGGCCCAGTGTCATCCCCCCGATGACACTTCCGTCCGAAAAACGGGCAACTACTCGTCCGCCAGTGTCATCCACCGGATGACAGTCTATCCGGGACCGGGCCGGAAAGGGGGCAGCCAGTCGGAGGAGAGTGTCATCGGGGGGATGACACTCGAGCTTGGCGTCCGGGGTTGTTGGAGGTTTGCAATGGGGCGGCCGGGGCAGGCGGTGGGTTCTGTCGTCGACCTCGGTCGAGGCCGGTTGCGCTTGAAAGAGAACGCCCGCAATCGAGGGACTATGCGGGATTAGAACGGCTCAGGTGGATGACAGGGGATCGATCCCGCCTGGGCCGAACTGCAGGGCGCTGAGTTTGCGGTAGAGTCCGTCGGGTTTGGCGGAGAGCTCGGCGTGGGTGCCGAGTTCGACAATCCGACCGGCTTCGAGGACGGCGATGCGATCGGCGGTGCGGATGGTGGCGAGGCGGTGGGCGATGATGAAGGTGGTGCGATCCTGCATGAGGCGATCGAGGGCGACCTGCACGAGCCGCTCGCTTTCGCTGTCGAGGGAGCTGGTGGCTTCGTCGAGGATGAGGATGGCCGGGTTTTTCAGGATGGCGCGGGCGATGGCGACGCGCTGGCGTTGGCCCCCGGAGAGCTGGATGCCGCGGTCGCCCACCAGCGTGGCGTAACCCTCCGGAAACGCGCGGATGAACTCGTCGGCATTGGCGAGTCGGGCCGCTTCCTCGATCGCCGCTGCGTCGGCACCGGGCCGGCCGTAGCCGATGTTCTCGGCGATGGAGCCGCCGAAGAGCAGCACGTCCTGCGGCACGATGGCGAGTTGTCCCCGCAGCCATGCCAGCGGGTAGTCGCGCGAATCGCGTCCGTCGATGCGGACGTGTCCCTGTTCAGGATCATAAAACCGCAGCAGCAGCGCGGTGAGCGTGGATTTGCCCGCTCCGCTGGGTCCCACCAGAGCGATGCGCTCACCGTGCCGGGCGGTGAGGGTGACGTCGCGGAGCACGGCGATTTCCGGGCGGGCAGGGTAGCGGAAGCTCACTGCCTCGAAGGCGACCTCGCCGCGGAGCCGTGTCGGCAGTTGACCGATTGCCGCCGAGGAGGGAGGCGCGAGGTCTTCGGTGGGCTCGCGCAGCAGTTCGCGCACGCGCTGGGTTGCGCCGACCGTTTTCTGAATCTGGCTGAACAGCTCCGCGGCTTGTCCCATCGCTCCGGCGACGAACGTGGTGTAGAGGACAAAGCGGGTCAGTTCCCCCTGAGAGATTGAGCCGCTTTGCAGCAGCGTCGCCCCGAACCATAGGACAATCACAATGCCGCCGAAGAGCGCGAGGATGAAGAAGGCGACAAACACCGCGCGCCACCGGGCGGCGCCGAGCGCGGCGGCGAGCACTCGGGCGTTGGAACGGTCGTAGCGGCCGATTTCAAAGGCCTCGTTGGCGAAGGCCTTGACGCTGGCAATGGCCTGCAGCGTTTCCTCGACGATGGTCTGGGTGGCGGCGAGTTGATCCTGCGTCTCGCGCGAGTAGCGCCGCAGGCGTCGCCCGAAAAACACCGCCGCGGCAATCAGCAGCGGCAGCGTCCCCAGCATCACGGCCGTGAGGCGTCCGGACGTCAGGGTGATCAGGGTGATGCCGCCGGTGAGGAAGACCGCCTGGCGGCACATCTGCGGCAGGGCGTCGATCAGGGCACCTTCGATCTGGGCGACATCGGTTGAAACGCGGCTGGTCAATTCTCCGACCCGCCGGTGTCCGAAAAAGGTCATCGGCAGCCGGATCAGGCGCGCGTAGCAGTCGCGCCGCAGGTCTGCGAGCGCACTTTGCCCGACCCGGTTGAAGGCGAGCGCGCTGTTGAAGGAGGCCATCGCCTGCAAACTGACCGAGGCGGCGAGCAGGAGGGCGACCTGGTTGAGGCTGACCGGACCAAATCCCGGAAGCGTGGCGGTGCCGGGGTGCAATGCGGCGTCGACCAGCGCGCCGGCCAGGAACGGAAAAAGCAGGCCGAGTCCGGCGCTGAGGAAGAGCGTGACCATGCCGGCGCTGAAGCGCAGGCGAAATGGACGCAGGTAACGGGCGAGCGAGAGGGCTTCGCGCAACGACTCGCGGGTGAGCGGTGCCTTGGGCAGGCGGTCGAGGGCGATGTCTTCCTGGGACGGGGAGCGGCGGGCCATGAGCCCTGACCGTCGCCGCGTTCGGAGAAAATGACAAGAGACGGCGCACGGATGCTTGGGACCGCCCCGTGTCCGTTCCGGGTCAGCGTTGTTTCAACACCACCGGGTTCTGGTCGCTTTGCAGGACCTTGTCGAAAAAAGCCAGGGCGGTGCCGTAGTCTTTGGCGGGAAGCTCCCCGGCCTGGAGAGTCAGCGAACGTTCGTAGACCAGCAGCCGGCCCTCCTGCCGGGAACTTGCCGAGTAGGTGCCGAAGGGAAACTTGAGCTGGGTCGGAGTGGTCAGTTCCTCGACCTCCCAGCCGTCAGGAAGCGCGATTTCGGCCCGCTCGTGAAAGGCGGAGGCATCGATCAGCAATGGCAGGGTGCGCGGACCCGGGCGCAGCTTGAGTGCGCCCGGTTGCGGGAGCACCGCGGGACGAAAGACAATCAGTTCGTTTCGCATCAGTTTCCCGAAGAAGGCACTCGTAAACTCAAGCTCGAGCCGGAACTCGGCCCGGTCGAAGTCGTCCTTGGTTTCCAGGCGCGACACCGACGGTCTCATCAGGCCGGCGCCGAGCGACTTCATTACGCGACTACGAAACGCGCTCTCGGTCTCCGCGCGCCGTTCGCGTCGTGCGATCGACGATGGCAGGCCCAGGCGTCGCTCCTCCAAGGTGCCCGAGATGCCGCCCTCGCCGGTGAGCTGCGCCTTGAGGGTGCGTTCGACCCGGCTCGTTTCCGGCCTCCGCTCGGGCAGGGTGACGAGTCCACCCTTGTCGCCCGCCAGGAGCAATCCCTGCCGGCCGAGTGGAGCGGACCCGAGGTGTCCCGGGGCGGTGAACGCATCGGTGGGATCGAAGATGAGCAGGCGGCCCAATTCGGGATGGTCCAGCACCGCCTCATCCGACGGCGTTTCGTCGGTCGGGATGGCGAGGATACAGTGATTGAACTGGCCGGGGGAGGCCCAGTCTACCTTCAGTCCCTGGGGAGATCCCACCGCGACGACGAGCGGATAGGAGGGAATGCCCTGGCTGGAAAGCAGGGCCCGGAGCAAGGTGGTCTTGTCCTTGCAGTCGCCGTAGTTGCACCGCAGTACGCGCGCCGCTGATCGTGGAATCATGCCGCCGGCGCTGGCAGCATCGAGCTGGATGGAGATGTAGTTGATCTTCTGGACGTGGCGGCAAAGTGCGTTGATCTGTTCCCGCGCCGAGGGGGCGGCACCGGCGACCTCGCGGGCCCGGGCCTGAATCGAGGCGTCCACGGCGGCCGCGGTGTCGAAGAGCGGGCTGAAGTAGGCGGAAACCTCCGGCCACGAGGAGAAGACCACCCGCCGTATGGACCGGGCGCCGGGCGGCGGGGTGAGGTTGAGGCCGATCCAGGGAGCGAAGGTGGAGGGCGGAGGCGCTGATGGTTCGGTGACGATTCCGTTCAGTCCCTCCATTGACCACACCTGGGTGCGACCCTCGCGGACAGCGGTGTCGGGAGCTCCATTGAAGGGAAAGGTCCGGACCTGCCAATCAGGGGGAAGGTCCACGGCCATGACGGACCTTTGAATCGGCAGCGGGCCGGCAAAGTTCCAGGCGCGCTGGGAGATTATTCCCCGTTCTTCCACGACGGACTCCGAGGCAAAAACGTCACCCGGACCGACCTGGTCTCCCATGCGCAACGACTGCAGCCGTGCCTCGCCGTACAGTTCCAGGGCGGTGGTGTGCACCACGGCGTCGACCATCTGCTTGCGCGGGGCGACAACGACCTCACCCCCGGGGCGGACGACCCATGCCTGAAACGAGAGGATCTTCGTGCCATCGGTGACGTACGCCAGCGAGGCCACCGCGCGTGAGCGACCCTCGGGCCGGAGGATCCGGGTGACGGTGCGCGAGCGGGTCACGATGGCGCCGCTGGGACTGACCTCCAGCCGGTTCTCGTGGAGCAGGATGATGGCGTCGCACGATTCAGTTGACAGGGTGACGGGATGACGGGTGGCGACGAGCACCCAGTCGGGCGCCTTGTCCCGAGCCGCGCCGGAGACAAGTGTGATTATGAATAGGATACCAATTCGCAGTCGCAAGGCGGCGATGCCGAAAGTCAGGGCTGGCAGGTGGAGTCTCATCCGGTTGGTTTCTCCGAAGCCGATTCGTCGCGCTTGAGGGTAAGCGCGTGGTTGTCCTTGGCATGAACGACGTCGAACACCTGCTTTATCGGGCCATAGTGTTCGACGCCTCCGCCGACAATGCCCCAGGAGAAGTCGCGCGTGTAGTAGATCGTCCGTTTCTTTTCGAGGTAGCCGAGTCCGATCGCGAAGCGCCCGCGGCTGCCGAGATCGAGCCCGCCCGGAGAGCTGGCGGCCTCAAGCGAGTAGCCGGCGGGAAGGGCGATCTCATACTCGTCCTTCTCCTCGTAGAGGTGATTGAAGAGCACCGGGCGGGTGCGGTTGGGTGACTCGAACACGGGTGGCATGCCTTTGCGCAGGACCGCCGGCTGGAAGAAGAGCCGCGAGCCCGTGCGCTCGGCGTAGTGTGGCACCCGGAGCTGGAAGGTGATCACGAGCGGGGCGATCGGACTGTCGGCGTTTTCAACGGTGAGGGAGACAAGCTCGGCCTCCGGCATCTGGCGCTGAAGACCGGCGAGCAGCAGGGTCTTCCGCTCCTCGGGAGACCGGGCGTCGAGCAGATTTTTGACCGCCAGTTCCGCGAAGCCGGTCGCTTGTTCTGTGACTTTGCCCTCGATCGTGCCGTCGTCCCGGAGGACAAAGGAACCCACGCGATGGGTGCGGCTGAGGTGAGCCGGCGGCAGTTCAACTGGCACGATCAGCGCCTGCCGGGCGTCGGCGATCAGTGCAGAGGTGCCGCAGTATTTCCATTCGAGCAGTCCGGCCGGAAGGTAGCGCGCGGTGGGGTCGCAGAAGATCCACGCGTTGCCGTCGCGCACCGCTGCGATCAGTTTGGTGAAGACAAAGGGCTCGGCGAGGGTTTCGTTGTAGAAGATGACCGTGCGGTCGTTGGCCTGGGCGAGACGCGCGTCGAGACCGGCGGCGCGGGCGAGCGCGGTGAAGGCGATGACAATGTCATCGTTCACTCCCAGCGAATCTGAAATCACGTCGTCGACCGAGCGACCCGGCACGAGCTTCTTGCGCAACTCCGGGGAGATCCGCGTCGTGTCCCGGCTCGCGTTGGACAACTGGGACCGGCAGTGGTCGTGGAGCTTGGCCACCTTGGTGGCGGTGGAATCGGTGGGGCTGATCAGTGACGCGGCGAGCGCCTTGACCTTCCGGGTGGCGCGGGCGGATGCCTCCATGCGCCGGTGCAGATCGGCGGAGGCATTTTTCCAATACATCGCAGGGCTCGTGGCGCTGGCCTGGGTGTAGTAGACGATGACCGAGCGCTGGGTCGCGAGGGCGGGCGGTTGCATCGGCTCGTTTTTCCAGGCGGGAAGATCGGTGGTCTCAAAGGTGAAGAAACCGTCGCCGTCGGTGCGCAATGGGAAGGGCGGATGGTTGAAGGTGAGGCAGCGCAGGCTGACGTTGACGGCGAATAGCTGGGCTGGCCTGAGTTTGAAGCGGGCGAAGCGCACGGGCAGGTCGCGTTGGAAGGCGAGCGGCCAGTAGAAACTCTTGCGCGCGCGGGTTTCGCGATAGCGGTATTCGACAATCACCCCGGGTTCGACTCCGGGCGGCGCGAAGGACGTCACCTTGAGGCCGCTGTTCTGGACCTTGACCAGGTCGCGGGTGAACACGTCGGACCGGTCCAGAATCGCCGACGTGCCGTCGGGCCGCGAGGTGCGGGCCTCGACCTGTCGGATTGTCGCACCGCGGTCGTGGAGGATCTCGATCTTGGCAAAGTGCTTGAGACCGCGTTCGTCGAGAATCCGGGCGCGCACGGTGTGAGTCCAGACGGCGTCGAGGCCGCCTTCGTCCATGGAAACCTCGTAGAAGAGAATCTCGGCGCCGGCTTCGGGGTCGAGGGAGGGACGGGCTGACGTGAAGTCCTCGGGTGCGGGAGCCGGCCAGTCGGCCTGGGCATGCATGCGCCACGGCGTGACGAGAAACCAGACGACGCAGGCCGTGCGTAGTGCAAGGGAGATGCTCATGGGCGGTGCTGGCTAGCAGATCCAAGTGCCGGAAAAGGTGAAGGGAAATTGCAAGTGCCGGGTTGGCAGGCTTGCGCCCCGAAAGCCGGATGACATGGTTTTCGCACCGTTCCTAAGAGTCATATGACCTCCGATACTCGTGACATTTCCGCAGGGGGGCCCGCGCCCAGCCTGACTGCAACGGGACACCTTGACGTCTCGAAGGTCGCCTTGCGGGTGATGCCGCGGTATCGCGGGGACACGGTGGACAGGGAGGACGTATCCCGGCGCCTGGGGTGCGCGTGCGATCCGGGACCCTTCGTGCATTGGCGCCTGCGCGCGCCGGATTCGGTTGGGTCGGACCTCGATGGACAGATCGCCTGGATCCTGGCGCGGCTTACCGCGGATCTGGAGCAATGGAAAGCAGTGAACGCAGCCTATCGCATCGATGTGTTTTGCGGGCTCTTCCTCGAGCAGACGAAGCGCGGGCTGGGCCTGCTGCCCAAGACCCTGGCGGACCTGGGCGCGCGCGAGATCGAGGTGGTGTTCGATATCTATGTCCCGGCTGCGCCGGGAAATGACGAATGACGAATGACCAATGACGAATGTCGGATGGGGGTGCTGGAGGGCGGTCGGGGTGGGGGCGCGGCCTTGACGAGGGCACCTTCAATGGGAACGGTGACCGGGCTCCGCTGAAGCTAATATGATCCCTATACCCTCTCTTTCGAATCCGGTGCGTACGCTGGAGGTGCAGCGGGCGGAGTTCAGTCGCCGTCGTTTTCTCGCCATGCCGCTGGCGGGCACGATTGCGTGGGCGGTCATTGGTATGGCCAGCCTGGTGCTGAAACCCTGGCCGCTCGCGATCACGCTGTTCGCCGCCACGGGTTCGATCGCCTACCTGGGGATGGCGATCTCGCGGCTGACGGGGGAGAACTTCCTGGACAAGTCCCGTCCCAAAAACGCGTTTGATGCGCTCTTCATGATGACCGTGGGCATGTCGGTGCTGGTCTATGCGATTGCGATTCCATTCTTTCGCATCGAGCCGAGCTCCCTGCCGCTGAGCGTCGGCATCCTCACCGGACTGATGTGGTTGCCTCTGTCATGGGTGATCCAGCACTGGATTGGGATCTTCCATGCCGTGGTGCGCACGGGGCTGCTGGTCGCGGTGTGGTATGGATTTCCCCAACACCGCTACCTGGCAGTGTCAGTTGTGATCGTTGCGATCTATGGCATCACCATGGTGGTGCTCGAACGTCGCTGGCGAGCGGTGCGGCTCCCGACCAGCGACCCCGCGGGCTAGTCCGGCGGACCGCCTCAGGGCACGGGTTTGTCGGCCGGCCGGAAGGTTTTGGCGTGACGCATCGCGGCTTCGATCTCGTCGGGTTTGAGTTTGTCGCCGAACGACGGCATGAGCCAGACCCCGGCCGCGGTGCGCGAGCCTTCACGGATGCGCTGCCGGAGTTCCGGATCGGTCATGCGGCTCTCGCGGAGGTCACGGGCCTTGAGCTTGCGCCCCTGCGGCGTCTTCGCCCGCCCGTCCACGCCATGGCACGAGGCGCAATTCATTTCGAACACCTCGACGTCGACGCCGCCGTCGGCGGCCCAGGCGGCGGTGACGAGAAGGGAGAACGCAAGCAGGTGGGAGCCGAGGCGCATCGCGGTAGGGTGGGTTTGAGCCGGAGGAGTGGCGTGGCACCACGAATCCCGCAATTGCGCCTGCGCGTCAACTGAAGGAGCGATGAGAAGGGAGGCCCTCGCCACGAAGAAGGAAATCCGGTTGTAGGCGGGGTCGCCGACCCATGGGCGTTAACGTTAGGAGCAGGAGGAGCCCTCCGTTCGATCGAGGATAGGCAAACAGGTTTGGTTCGGGTGGAGGGCGTTGCTCCGTCGACCCCGGGGGACGAACCCTGCACGACAACGTCGGTACGTATTGGGTGAACGCAACGCGCAACCGGCGTCGACGGAGCGACGCCCTCCATCGATCCAACGCACACCGAGGAGGTCTCCACCTCGTCATTCCCAAAGGTAACGCTGATGGGTCGCCGACCCCGCGGGGATGGGCGTTGCGTGAAGAAATCGGTCATCGGAGGCGGGACCGGTCGGTCCCGTCGCGGACTCAGCGAGTCCGCCTCCAACGAAAACGAAGGGCGGCCTCCGGTGGAGGTGGGGTCGCCGACCCCGCTGGGATGGGCGTTGCGTGAAGAAATCGGTCATCGGAGGCGGGACCGGTTGGTCCCGTCGCGGACTCAGCGAGTCCGCCTACAACTGAAACGGAATGCGGGCCGCGCTGGAGGCGTTGACCGACGCCGAAGCGCGCAGCCTCAGTGCGTTCATCCGGCGGCAGTGGGCCGCCCGGTTAACCGCGAGACAGGTGGCGCCGGTCAGGACGCGTTCAGACCCGGTTGAGGCGCGGGCGGCCGGACTCGACCACGAAGGACGCAGGGGTCTCCAGCGGAGCTCCGCGGCGCGAGACGTACGGCACGGTGCGGAAGTCCGCACGCCAGGAGGTGGGCGTGACCTCGCAACGGACATAGCCGCGGTGGCTGTTGTGGAATTTGACCCCGGGATTCTCGGCCATGAGGGAGTCGAGGTACCTGGGTTTCGCCTCGCCATCCCCGGAGGACGAGATCGAGGTGCCGACGAATTCGGTTGCCACCGACGGGTCGTCCGCACGGTCGGGGTCGGCGGGGATTTCATTGGCCCAGTGCGTATGAATGTCTCCCGTCAGCACGACCGGGTTGTTCACCTTGCGGTCGCGCAGGTGGGCGAGCAGCCGGCGACGCTCGTATTCATATCCTGACCACTTGTCCATGCTCACGGCGACCCCGGGTCCCGGTTCCCGGTCGACCCGGGCGACCATCACCTGCTGGGCCAGGCTGTTCCAAACGGCGGGGGACTGCTCGAGGCCGCGGAAGAGCCAGTCGCGCTGGCGATCACCCATGATGGTTCCCTTCGGATCCAGCAGCACGGGTCCAACCGGTTTGACCCCGTCATCCTGCGGCTGGTCGGTGCGGTACTGCCGGGTGTCGAGGACGTGAAACGAGGCGAGCGTTCCATACCCGAGTCGGCGGTACAGCAGCAGGTCCGGTCCGTGGGGCAGGGCGCTCCGCCGGAGCGGCATGTGCTCGTAGTAGGCCTGGTAGCCGGCGGCGCGACGTCGCAGGAAATCGGCGGTGGTGGTCGCCTCCGGATTCTCGGGAATGGAGCCGGCGTAGTTGTTGCTGACCTCATGGTCATCCCAGGTCACAATCCAGGGAGCGATGGCATGGGCGGCCTGGAGGGCAGGGTCCGACTTGTAGACCGCGTAGCGCGCGCGGTAGTCGTCGAGGGTGAAGATTTCCGGCGTGCCATGCGTGCGGACCGCTCCTTTGCCATCGGCCTTTTCGTAGATGTAGTCGCCGAGGTGAAGCACGAGGTCGAGGTCCTCCCTCGCGAGGTGTTCGAACGCGGTGTAGTAACCTGTCTCATACTTCTGGCAGGAGGCGAAGGCGAACCGCAGCCGCTCCGGCCGCACGTGGGCGGCAGGCAGGGTGCGGGTCCGGCCCTTGGGGCTGACGACCGAGCCGACCTTGAATTGATACCAGTACCACCGGTCGGGCCGCAGTCCCTCGACCTCCACGTGCACGGAGTGCGCCCAGGCGAATTGCGCGGTGGCGGTGCCTTGGGCGACGACGCGGCCCATGCCTTCGTCTTCGGCGACCTGCCAGGCCACCTCGACCGGTTCGGGAGTCATCCCGCCGCCTGGCTCGAGGGGGCGTGGCGCCAGGCGGGTCCAGAGCACGACACCATCCGGGGCGGGATCACCCGAAGCCACGCCGAGCGAAAAGGGATTGGCGGAGAATCCCGGCGCCCGCCCGACCTGCCCGAGGGCGCGATTGGAAACAAGCGCGGCGGCGGCAAACGAGAGCGAGGCGGTCAGGAAGGCGCGACGCGGCAGCACCTGTCCCGAACCTGCGAGGGGAAAGACCGGGCGGGCAGAGGAGGAGGCGGAGGAAACGGCGGTTCGTGCCAGATGAGCCATGGGAAAGGGGAGCGGGGGTTACCTCTGATTCACCTCCGGCCCCCGCGCGTCAAGGCGCGGTTCTGTGAAAATAGCCAAGGATTCATCCCCCGGGCAGGCGTCATGGCCCTGCGGCGGACGCGATTCCGGGTCGGGTGAGGTGCAGAGTGAAGGTGTCGGAAAGAGAACGGTGGTTGGGACGAAGGGTGGACCGGTGCGGAGTCGAGAGCTTGGACCCGGGGCGTGACGAAATGAAGGCGGGAGCGTGACAGGGCGGTGAAAGGGAGCCCGCCCGCCGGGGGCGGGAAGAGTGAAGGGCGAAGGGTGAAGAGTGAATGCGGAGTTGTTCGCCGTAAGCGGGGTCGCTGACCCCGTGCGGACGGGCGGCGCATCACGGATCCTGGGATTGACTCAAAGGACCGAGGGGCGTCGAGCCGCAATCATTCAGACGAGGGACCACGAATGGACACAAATGGACACGAATCCGGAGGGAGCTGGGAAAATCGAGCACCTGATGTTACTTTCACCTAAACGTGAACCAATCCCCCCGCAATGCTCGCTGCCTGCATTTATTCGTGTGGATTCGTGTCCATTCGTGGTTCAACTGAATGCTCTGATTAACCTATTTTCCGCCGTTGAAACGAATCGATCCGTTCATAAACCACGGATGGACGCAGATAAACGCGGATTCGGAGCGTGTAGAGTGCTTCATCTACCAGGTGAATTCCAGCTTTGGCTCAACTCGTTTGTATCCGTGTCCATCCGTGGTTGAATCGTGGTTATTAGGATGAAACCGGCTGACCTCCCCGATTCCCTGCAGCGCTGGGCCCGGATCCGGGCCCGGGGAAGGCTGCGGTACATCGTCCTGCGCGGGATGCTGCTGTGGGGTGGTACCATGACCCTGGTCATGACCTGGATCGTGAACCGGACCCCGGGGCAGTCACCGACCTGGCGCACCTGGGCACTTAGCGCGGCACTCTGGTTGAGTGCCGGTGTCGTTTACGGTTGGATCACGTGGATCCTAATGGAGCGGAAGTACCAAAAGCACTTATGTCGACTCAACCCAGACTGAGAGTTCAGTACCTTGCGCTGGCGTTGCCCCTGGCCTTGGGCGCCTGCATGAATGTGGCGGACGAGCAGCGATTGAAGAACGAAAAGACCCGTCTGGCCCAGGAAGCCAAAGGCTACACGGATCCCCAGAGCCGCGAGGCCGAGAAGAAGGCCAACGAAGTCGATCGCATCAAGGATCTGCAGAAGCGGTGAGAAGTACGGGCAGTCTCGATCATCGCCGCTTTTTCCGGGGTCCCCCGCGCGACTGCCAGGAGTCGAGCCTCTCATTGAGGTAGCGTAGGTGAGCCCGGATGGCCTTCAGGTCGTGGTCGAGGTTGGCCTGGAGGGTGCGGCGCAGCGCGGATCGCTGTGGCAGCGACGTGGTGAAGCGCCACTCCTGACTCTTGCGGTACTCCCGCAGCTTGCGTTCGACGTCACGGCGGCTGGCCTCCAACTCCCGGATGGCCCGACGCAGGTGACTGAGTGGAGAGTCCTGATGGAGGGCGTGGTGCGCCGCCTCCCAGTCCACCTCCAGGCGGGCGAGCCAGTCGGCGTCCCGCGCGGCCCAGGCGGCCTGCACTTCGTGCCAGAGTCGTTCCCGCGCCGGGGTCCAGTCGCCGCCCCGATCGGGATGCAAGTGCTGCACCAACCGACGGTAGATGTCGCGTGCGGGCAGAGATTCTGGCGGGGGAGTGGGGCTCTCGTTTGGACTAAAGAGTTCCGGTTTGGGCGGCGGCAGCCCCGATTTGACCTCGTCCCAGTCAAGTTCCTCATTGTCGTCGTCCTCAGGATGATCGAATGGGTTCGGACCGCCGTGCTCGGAGTCAAACAAGGAGTCCAGCAGGGTTGAAAGGTCCTGGCTGTACGGGTTTCTCTCGGGCCGGGAGCGAGGCTGGCCCGTGCGGGCTTCTTCGTCCCGGCGATCCTGGTCACGCTGTTCCGCTTTCTTGTACTCCCGCCAGACGCTTTGCGGCGAACGCCCGGTGATATCGCTGAGCAAGTCCACCCGTCGCACCTGCTCCGCTTTGACCAGGACCTCCTCGTGGAGTTGTCGCAGGGTGGAGATTTCGACGGGAAACGTGCGGTGAAACCACTCCCGGAACGCGGGGGCGTCCACCTCCTCGTGTTGGCGCAATTCGGCCCGGGCCTTTTCGGAGCGCTTGCGGGCCCGGTGGTATTCGGCCCAGGCGGCGTGGCGGAGCGGGCGATTGTCGATCACCACCAGCGTGCGCGGTCCGGCCGGGATCACGGCCGGTCGTGCCTTCGCCGTTCTTCGCGGGGCGGGAGCGCTGGACGGTGACTTCGCGGCCCTGGGCCGGCGCGGTTCAGACTTCATCCTAAACACCGCAAGTGAAGACGGTCGACCCGTTCATAAACCACGGATGGACACAGATCCCGGCATCGTGGCTGCTCGTCAGATGAAGCACCGGGAGTGGGAATTCGCAGCTTTGCCGTTGGAGGTGGCCTCGATGAGGCCGCGACGGGACCGACCGGGCCCGCCTCCGCCGACCGGTTTCTTCAC
>JAEUGZ010000366.1 GCA_016794725.1 Opitutaceae bacterium
GCTGAGCCGAGCAGGGTATTCGCACGTCGCCTTATCCATGCGGACCAGACCCTCGGTGACGGCGAGCATGATCGCCGTTTCCCATTCGCCGGCGTGGAAACCAAAGCTCCGCTCCTGCTCGGAGAGAGGGGCCGTGTAGCCCAGCCCCACCATCCCGGCCCGCAGGCCCAGGTCAGCTTGGATTTCCCGAATCGTATAGACCAGCACCGCACTGTTACCCCCGTGGGTGTTGAACACCGCCAGGTTTCTGAAACCGAGGGCCTTGAGCTGCCGGGCCTGGGCGAGCAGCAGTCGCCGGAGTGTTTTTGCCGATACGTGGATGGTCCCTGGAAATCCGACGTGCTCGTTGCTCTTGCCATACGTGATGGGAGGGGCGACCCAGACGGACGCACGGCCGCCGACCTTCTGCAGTGCTGCATTGAGCCAGGCTTGCCCCAGAATCGCGTCGACTCCCACCGGCAGATGGTGTCCGTGCTGTTCGATGGCTCCGGTGGGAATGAGGACAAGGCTATGGTCCTTGTCCGGCAGGGCGGAGATCGCGTCAACCGTCAGGTGAGGGAGGTAAAACGGCCGATGATCGGGCCAGACCCGTCGATTGGACAAAATGGGATCGGGCAGCGTAGCCTGCGGAGGAGCCGGAGCCTGCCCCGGGTTCGTGCGCACACCGAGGTGTGCTTTGGACCTCACCTCCTGGAGCAAACGGGCAAGGCGGTGGCCGGCAGCAGCGAGCTCCGGGTCACAGGCTACCGTTTCGTCAGGCACGCAGGGAGGCGGCTGGAGCCACTGACCCGGTCGAAAGTCCTCGTCCAGGACGCGGCCGGGTCGAATCACTGGCGCCGGCGCCAAATGAAGGAGAAACGAGGCAATCGCCTGCAACCGGGCACGCGACCGACTGGAGGGATGGAAATCCAGATCGAGTCCGCTCAGGTTGATGACGAACGTCTGGAGGCCAAGCTGAACGCGCGCATCGCGTGAGGCCGCGTCGATCCATTCTGCGTTCCAGGGACTGGTGGAGAAGAAAACGAGCTTGCGAAAGCCGGCGGCAATGACGCCTTCGGCGATCTCCTTCACGAGATCGTGGGCAGTTTCGGGATCGATGCCGAAGAACGTTGACGGATATGGAGCAAGGCCAAACCGAAGGGCGGGAAGCACACGAAACTCTGCGTCCGGGAGAAGATGGTGGAGTGCCCGGCGCAGAATCTCGCTGCCAACAACTTCTTCGATATCAAGTGCCAGTCCCAGCCCGTGGTCCGCAAATCCGTGAACGGGCAGAACGGCCACGAACTGGTCTTTGCGTGGCAGTGCGGCAAATTCGCTCCAGGCATGGTGCGCCCAGAAGGTCGACGATTCAACATTACCCAGCCAGGTCATTGCCATGGTGTAAACGTGCTTGCGTTCGGTGTGCCGGAAAGGGACCGGCGACGAGTGCGAGGTGGGTCAACGTCTTTTCGCAAACTCAAAATTCGAATACTCCACCGTCATGTCCTGATCGAGGGACTTCAACCACCAGGCGCGTCCGCGAAGTCGAACCGTGATGGAGCGAAGCAAGGTAGGGCGTTCGCCGTCCGGCAACGTGTATTGAATGTGAGTGCGTGCCTCATCGATTTTGACTCCGAGGACCGGGCTGAAGGGCTCGAAACTGGCCAGTTCCACGTGTTCGATGGTGCCGGTCGGACGGTGGAGGGTGAAAGTCGCAGTCATGTGTGCGGCTGAACGGTCATCTTTGTCGGTGGTCTTGAGGCGAAATTTCCATCGAACCCGAGTGCCGTCGTCCTCGGTTTTTTCAGCGGTACTCTCGTTGATTTGGTCTTTCACATTGGGCGCGGTTTCGCCCCGGGAATGACGGGTCTGCACCTCGTTGTAGGTCTTGCGTTCACTCTCCGTTGGCGCGCGTCCGTTCTTCTGCTGAAGCTCCCAGCGTTTGTACTCGGACAATCGCGGATCAAATCGCTCCACCATACTTTGACCTTCACCCCGGGTGGTCTGGGTGAATGCCCAACCTCGGGTGCCTTCCGCCTGGAACCCTTTCAAGGCAGTGCGCAGCTCGTCTGGCAGGGGCTCTGCCCAGCTCGCTGCACTGACAAGGTGGCTGAGGAGCCACAGGAGCATGACTTGCTTCAATCCCATAGGAGAGCGACCATTGGGGGCTACGTTCACGGGTGCAAGCCGGCCTCGGCATCTCAGTCGACAGTGAGAATTCGGAGGTTACTCGTGCCCGTTCGACTGGGAAGTTGGATCCTGTCTCCCGGGAGGCGGCCCATCAATTGCCGGCCGAGCGGTGACGCCGGCGTCACCACCATCACGGTTCGTTTATCCCAGTCTACTTCGAGTCCTCCGGCCCTTGGTCCGACAAAGTAGGTACGTTTTTCACCTCCGTTCGGCTCGACGGTCACGACCGCGCCCACTGCGATCGGTGCACCCGTTGGGACATCGGGGAGCTCGAGAGTCTGGTAGTGAGCCAGGGTTTCTCGTAGCTCCGCCGCCATCTTGGCCTGCCCCTCCGCCAGGTACGCCGCCTCTTGTGCATGCATGTCGTACTGGTTCTCGGCCCGGCTCTCTTCGTGGGTTGCTTCGTCCCGGGAGGTCAGCGCTGCCTCGGTCAATAGGGCAAGGTCGGCCTCCAGTTGCTTCACGATCGCAGTCCGCAGCTGGGATTTGTCCATGCAACGGATTACACGGGTGCGCGCCGGCTCCGCGAGCGAAACCTGTGCGCCGGGCGGTCTCCTCCGCTGGCAGTCCGCGTTTTCGCCAAAAGACGGGCTCACCCACGCGGTCGGAGTGAAAGCAGGCGTGTGACTTTCGCTACTAACTCTTTTGGAACAAACGGCTTGGTGAGGTAGTCAAGTGCTCCAAGTTCCAAACCCAGAGAACGGGCGTCCACGGTGGCCCAAGCGGTCAGGATGACCACGGGAATCATGGCGGTGCGGGCTTCGCGGCGCAGGATTTCGCACACTCCGAGTCCGTCGATGTCGGGAAGCATCAGGTCGAGCAAAATGAGGTCGGGGCGGCGCTCTGCCACTCGTTGCAGGGCCTCGCGACCACTGGCGGCCACGACGACGTCGCAGCCCGCTCGCTCCAAGTGAAACTGGAGCAGGGAGGTCACATCACTTTCATCGTCGACACTCAGTACCAAGGGGCGCACCGGCGCATTAGGAGGGATGGCGATGGCGTCGTCGTGCCAAGCAAGTGAAAAGCAGGTGACTTCCCGGGCTGGCGAAAATAACGTCAAACACGACCGAGCGGTCGCTTGCGTCTCGTCGTTCTGCGTCGAGTTGCCTTCAAGGGACCGCGTCTCTGGCCGATATCCTGTGCGTCTTCTTTGCGATGGCTCGAAAAATTGCTTTCATCAACTACAAGGGCGGAGTCGGTAAGACTTCGCTCATCGTCAACACGGCGGCAGCCTTTGTGAAAGCCGGCAAGCGTGTGCTTCTCTGTGACTTCGACACGCAGTCGAACGCAAGCATCTGGCTTTTGAAGCTGGACCGCTGGAACAAGATCAACTCATCGGGCGAAGGAGCGGTTTACTCAATCTTTGAGCCTGGCAAGTCCCACATCAAGGACCTGATCATCCGGGACGTGATCGAGGGAAAGAGCGGCGAGCGACTGCTGCCCGGACTCGATCTCCTTCCCACGGCGTTCAACTTGGTTGACTTGGAGAACGAGTATACGGGGGACCCGAAACGGCCGCCGTACCTGGTGTTTCAGGAGCAGCTCGCGCTGGTTGAACCCAACTACGACTTCATCCTCTTCGACTGTCCCCCGAACATCCTCCGGGCGTCCCAGTGCGGAATTTTCGCCGCCAATGAAATCTGCGTCCCGGCGAACCCCGACGCACTGAGTTTGATTGGATTCACGCTCCTCGTGGAGAAATTACAGAAATTTCACATGCTCTCGGCCAGCTTCCGTCGTGCGTCCATGGGACCGCCTGCCCAAGTGCACAGCATCGTGTTCAACGCGATTAAGACCGGAGTGGACATCGAAGTTCCCAAGATGCGTATGCAGCTACGGCTTAACCAATTCCGCGCTGCCAAGCGTGTCGCTGCGAATGCGAAGATCCTCGATGCACAGATCCGCGATGCGATGGTGGTGCGGCGGGCGGTGACGCTCGGGCTGCCGGTCGTTTTGATCAGTCAGGACGCCGCGGACCCTTCCCAAGACAATGTGGTCAACGACTATCGACGGATGACGCTCGAACTCCTTCAGCAGGCATAGCGAAAGACCGATATATTCCCATGCGCCCTACCAGCCCACACCAACCCACGAAGCTGCGTCATACCGCGAAGGACTGGGACGACATTCGTGGAGCGTTTTCCATGTCCATCATGGTTGATACGCCGCTTTACAGCCTGGCCCAGAATCTTGAGGGGCCTGAGTGGCCGATCAAAGACAAGAAGGAGACTCCGGCTCTTTACATCGATTTGACCTTTGCGGAGGCCTACGAGTCTCTGGTGGCCAAAGGGCAACCCATGGAGCGGTTCGATCAACTGGTCGACATCCTCAAGGAGACCCTTGCCTTCGACAATCCGTTTGGTGACATGGTGGCCCAGGCTGCGGTTTCCACGGAGCGCGACAATCCGTTGCTCAAGAACATGACGCGTTTGGAAATTCCAGAGGAGTTTCCGATCGAGTTTACGGCGCTGCAGGAGAACACACTCGAATTTTGCAGCCTCGAGAAATTGGGGACGTTGGGACAATTTGCCGTCTTTGCCCAAGGCCTTTCTCAAGCCGTGATTGTGGGGGGTGACTTCCGCGGTCTTCTCAACGCGCTCTCGCATGTCGACGAACCGGCGTTGGCGAAGTACCTGCCGTTCAGGCCGGGCAAGAAGGGACTGCATTTGATTGAGGCCGTTGCGCTCACGGTGCGTTCGCTCACTCCCGAACAACGGGCGATTGTAATTTCGAAGCCGTCGCAGGTGCATCCAGCAACCCGCGATCGAGTGGCGCGCCTGGTGGCCTATTTCATGGATCAAAAGGCCGAACTCGTTGCCCAAATTGCCTCTGGCTCCTCCCTCGCGCGAGCGCTGGTGGTGATTGGTGATCCCGCACTGGAAACGGTGGTCAACGCATTGCTCACCCCCCACCTCAAGAACGTACCGGCCCCCGTGTCGGTTGCCAAGTCGGGTAGCCAACCCAAGTCGGGCAAGGGCTGGTTTAGTCGCCTGTTCTCCCGGTCCTGACCATGAGCGAGGTCGATTCCACCGCACCCTCGGTGACGGTGCGTTTCCCGGCCCCGAGAATTGGAGACTTGCCGCTGGTGCTGCCCAAGGGGAAGGCAGCCCGGGCGTCGCTGCGATCGGCGTTGGCTGCTTCATTGGCAGACCCATCGGAACGGCTGCCGATCGCTGTCCAGCGCCAGGAGGAGGTCGAAGCACCTGCCGCGACGCCAGGGTCGCTGGCGGAAATCGAACAGAATCTGCGGCGTCTCGAAACCAAACTCGAGCAGCGCGAACGTGAACTGATTGACCAGGAATCGTGGATTGCCGAACGGGAACGCGAATTGGCGGAGACTGAGGCGCTTGTTGCCGCCAAGGAAGAGATGCTGGCGGCGAGTCGCAAAGGCCAGTCGTCGCGGCGTGGAGCAACCGCTGAAGAGCAAGTGGCGTTTGAGCGCCTGCGTCAGGAGCTGGACCGGCGTGAAGTCTCGCTCAAGGAGCTGCGCCAGGCGCTCGCGGAACGTGAAGCTTTTCTGGACGACAGTGAGGCCCGACTCCTGCGCAAAGTGCAGCTTCAGCAGGAGAAGGAATCTGAACTTGAGCAGCGAGAGGAAGAGGTCGCGAATCGCGAACGGAAGCTCCAGGAGCTTGCAGCGGCGAGCGATCCAGTGCTGGCGGAAGCCCTGCGGGCTTCGGCGGCCGCCCAAATCGCCCAGGCCAACGCTGACTGAGCGGCGGCTCAGCGGCGGCTCCAGTCGAGCATGCGCTGGAGCGGGATCAGGGCGGCGGCTCGTGTCGCTTCGGGGACCGCGATCGCCGGAGAGCCCGACTTCAAGGCGTCCCGCACCTTCTCGATGGTATTCATTTTCATGAACCGGCAGTCATTGCAGGCGCAGGAATCCGTCGGAGCGGCGACAAAGGTCTTGTCTGGAACTTCCCGGCGCAACCGGTGAAGCATGCCGCTTTCGGTCGCGACGATGATCTCCCGGGCCGGGTGACTTTTCGCGAACTTGACCATCAACTCGGTGCTGCACACCTCGTCCGCAAGGTCGCGGACGGATTGGACACACTCGGGATGGGCAACCAAGGGCGCATCGGGGAAACGCAAACGGACCCTCTCGATCGCCTGGATCGTGAATTGAACGTGGGCATAACAGCTGCCGGGCCAGAGCTGGAGCGGACGCCCGGTGCGTTGCGCGACCCACTGTCCGAGGTTCTGATCGGGCACGAAGAGAATTTCCCGGTCGGCCGGTACGCGATTGACGATTTGAACGGCGTTGCCGCTGGTGCAGATGACATCGCTGAGTGCCTTCACCTCGGCCGAGCAGTTGATGTAGGCCACGACATAGAGATGGGGATGGGCCGCCTTGTAGGCCGCCAGGCGCGAGGCGGGGCAGGAGTCGGCCAGGGAACAGCCCGCGTGGAGGTCCGGAAGGAGCACGACACGACCCGGATTGACGATTTTCGCGGTCTCGGCCATGAAGTGCACGCCACAAAAGAGAATCACTTCGGCTTGCGCCGCCTGCGCCTGATAGGACAGACCGAGGGAATCGCCGACGAAGTCGGCGACATCCTGAATCGCCTCCACCTGGTAGTTGTGCGCGAGAATGACCGCGTTCCGCTGACGCTTCAACTCGAGTATTTCCTCCTGGATGGGAGAAGGGCGGAATGGAACGCGACGAGGCGGCACGACGTGCGGTTCGTAGTTCAGTTCAACAGGCATACAAGGTAAGCGTGAATGAAACGCGCCCGGTGGCAAACCGCGCCGCGTTAGCTCTTGGGCTGCAGCTGGCTGAGGATGCGCTGAAACTCGGGGTGCTTCTGGAGCCCTTCGAGGTCGGGATCCTGCGAGATCCAGTCGAAATCCGTGTAACCGAGGGTCACCGCCTGCTTCAGGGCACGCAACGCCTCACCCGTCCGCCGGGACAGCGCAAGACTGCAGGCGAGATTGTAGTGGGCCGTTGGATTCTCGGGCTGGAGGCGGACCATGCGACGGTCCATTTTCAGGCCCTCTGCGATCCGGCCCTGTTTGGTGTAGAGCCCGCCAAGGAGCTCGACCACGTCGGGATACCGCGGGTTGTTCCGCAGCACGGATTCGAAAAAGGCGGTTTCGAAGGCCGGATCGGTCTGTTTGGGTTTTGACATGGCCGGCGGACGTCAACGGGACTTGTTCTTGCAACTGCCCGTATCGCGCAGGACGTTGCAGTGCGCGCTGACCTGAAGCCGCTGCGACACAGGTGTGAGACCGAGCTTCGACGAGACGGTGCTGCCGTACCACTCCATGAACGGGGCACTGATCTCAAAAATGCGATCGCAATCGAGGCAGACCACCTGAGCCATCTGTCCATGGTTGTCGGCGTTGCGTCGGTAGAATTTCTCACCGGAGCCGATGTCCAC
>JAEUGZ010000430.1 GCA_016794725.1 Opitutaceae bacterium
GCAGGATCTGCCCGGTCTGGAGGTAAGCCAGCACGGTGTTGCCCATGCGAATCGGCACGGCCGACTCGCTCAATCCGGCGAAACACTCGACCGTGCAAACTTCGCCCTTGGATTCGTTTTCGATCCGCTGCTGCACCTCGAGGCAGGCAGCGCAGGATTTATTCTTCGCCGCCATCAACGCGCAGAATTCATTGCCCTGGCGCGCCCCCTGCATCGGCGGCTGAAACGAGCCCGCGGTGCGCATCACCAGCGGAAGGCCGGTCGCCGTCTGGAAGGCCTTTTGGTAGTCACGAAAGATCTCGGAGCGCCGAAGACCGGCGACGGTCTCGGCCAATTGCTGGCTGTGGGCTCCCGTGTGGGCGGAGGCGATGGCGGTTTCCATGCAACCACGGTATCACTTCTGCAGATTTCTGGATATTGGTGTCGCGGCCATATCTCGATAGGGAAATCTCCTATGTCCAGTGCCCAACTCGATCACAGCCGTGAACCACGGATGGACACGGACGAACACGGATTTGGAATCAATGACTCGAATGCACGAACACCCATTTCCATCGATCACAGCTGGGGATCCCATCCGTGTTTATCTGCGTCCATCCGTGGTTCAAAAACTCAGTCGAAAGTGCGGGCACAGAAGGGTCCACGTGCAAACGCATTCACAGTCATACGGATCGTTCGGTCAATCGGTCCGCCCGATCCGCCCTTGCGTGTTGGGAACTGGCCCGTAACGGTTTCGAACAGCGGCGATGACTCCCCACTCCGAGCTCTCCAAGGAAGCACTGTGCGCACGAATCGAGGCGCTGGAGCGGGAGCTGGCTGCCCGTCGGCCGACCGAAGCGGAGGGCGGGAACAGCCCGGGGCCGCTCGTCGGGTCGATCGTCACATCGTCCGAGGATGCCGTCATCAGCAAGTCCCTCGACGGTGTCATCCAGAGCTGGAATCCCGCCGCCCAACGCATGTTCGGCTACACCGCCGCCGAAGCCATCGGGCAGTCGATGCGCATGCTCTTCCCTCCTGACCGCCTCTCGGAGGAATCAAGCATCCTGCATCAAATCGCCCAGGGCTTGAATGTGGATCACTTCGAGACCGTCCGCGTTCGCCGGGACGGTGTGCAGTTCGATGTGTCCGTGAGTATTTCTCCCGTGCGCACTCCCGAAGGCACCGTGATTGGGGCGGCCACGATTACCCGGGACATTTCCGATCGGAAGCGGCTGGATCGTCAGCTGTTCTCAGCCATTGCCGAGCTGAGGGACATCAAGGCCGCGCTCGACGAACACTCGATCGTGGCGATCACCGACGCCGAGGGGCGCATCACCTACGTCAACGACAAGTTCTGTTCGATCTCACAGTACTCTCGCCACGAACTCCTCGGCAAGGATCACCGAATCATCAATTCCCGCCACCACCCGAAGGAATTTTTCCGCGACCTGTGGCAGACGTTGCGCTCTGGCAAAGTCTGGCACGGTGAGATCCGCAACCGGGCGAAGGACGGGTCCCACTACTGGGTCGACACCACGATCTATCCCCGGCTCAGCCCCACCGGGCATCCCGAGCAGTTCATCGCCATCCGCACGGACATCACCCAACGAAAGAACGACGAAACCAACCTGCGCCGCTTCGCGTCCGATCTTGCCGAACGTAACAAGGAGTTGGAGACCATCGTCTACACGGTCTCCCACGACCTTCGTTCGCCGTTGGTGAACGTCCAGGGTTTCAGCAAACAACTCGCCCGCGCCTGCGAACGGATCCAGGCGGCCATGACGGCGTCCAGCGATGGACGCGTCGCGGTGGCAGACCTGAAACCCGCCGTCGAAACCAGCATCCCTCAATCGCTCCGCTTCATTCACGCCGGCGTGAGCAAGATGGAGATGCTGCTGGCGGGGCTGCTCAAGTATTCACGCCTGGGCCGGGTCACGCTGACGATTCGCCCGATCAATATGAACACCATGCTGGCCGAAATCGTCGCCGCCATGGCGTTTCAGATCAATGAGATCAAGGCGGAGGTGCGGATCGAGCCGCTGCCCGGTTGCCTGGGCGACCTCGGCCAGACCAACCAGATTTTCGCCAACCTGCTCGACAATGCCCTCAAGTACCGGTCACCCCAGCGGGCGCTGCGCGTGACGGTGACAGGAAAAGTGGACGCCGCCCAGGTGATCTATGCGGTGACCGACAATGGCATCGGCATCGCACCGGACCATCAGGCGAAGGCGTTTGAAATCTTTCACCGGCTCAATCCTCAATCCTCCACCGGAGAAGGCCTGGGCCTGACCATCGCCCAACGCGTGGTCGAGCGTCAGGGAGGACGGATTTGGGTTGAGAGTCAGGAGGGGGTCGGCTCCACTTTCTTTGTATCGCTACCCAATTGCGAACAGTCGCCCCCACGAGACGCATGAACACACCTCCGGTCATCCTGATTGTCGAAGACGATGAAGGCCACGCCATCCTGGTTCGCGAGAACCTGGAGCTGGCCGGATTGAGCAACCGCATCGAGCACTTCGGCGATGGTCAGGCGGTCCTGGACTTCCTCTTCCGTCACGGCCGGGGTGCGGTCCGCGAGCACGAGCAGATGTATTTGGTCCTGCTCGATATTCGCATGCCCAAGGTCGACGGGATCGAGGTGCTGCGACGCATCAAGGCCGACCCGGAGTTGCGCAAGCTTCCGGTCATCATGCTGACGACCACCGACGACATGCGGGAGGTCGAGCGCTGTCACGAACTGGGTTGCAGCGTCTACATTCAGAAACCGGTCGATTATGACCGATTTGCCGAAGCCATCCGGCGGCTGGGACTGTTCATTACGCTGCTGCTCGTCCCTCCGGTCAACGGAGTTCCCGCCTAAGGTTCGCATCCGTCGTGGAGTCCCCCGCAGCACCCCGTCACATCCTCGTTGTCGACGACGACGAAGGCCTGCTCGTGCTCATGTCGGAAGTGCTCCAAACTGAGGGATTTCAGGTCACCACCCTGGATTCGGGCGCGCGCGCCTTCGACTGGCTGGCCGAGCACACACCCGACCTCATGCTGCTCGACTTGAAGATGAAGGAAGTCGGCGGCACCACCCTGCTGAAACGCCTGAGGCGTGAGGATGCGCCGGTACCGTTCGTGGTCGTGACCGGCCAGGGCGACGAAAAGGTGGCGGTGGACCTGATGAAGCAGGGAGCCCTCGACTACGTGATGAAAGACTCCGGGCTGCTCGACCTGCTTCCCGGAGTCGTCCGGCGGGCCTTGGAAGCCACGGACCGGGATCGGGCACTGGCCGCGGCGCAAAGCCGGCTGCGCGACAGCGAAACCCGGTTTGCCTCCGCGGTGGCCGCCACGCTCGACGGCGTCTGGGAAGTCCGTTTTCCCGACTCCACCACCTATTTCTCGGCGCGGTTCGCCGCCATCCTCGGCCTGGAGCCGGAAGAACTTCCGCCGCTCTTCACCAGCTGGCAATCCCGGCTGCACCCGGAGGACCGGGTGCGTTTCTCGGATTCGTATCAGGCATTCCTCGACGGGGCGGGGTCCAGTTTCACCAATGAGCACCGACTGCGACACAAGGACGGCACCTACCGCTGGGTGCTGGCCCGCGCCCTGCTCGTCCGCGGCACCGACGGGCAGCCCTTGCGCCTGACCGGAGCCCTGACCGACCTGACCGAGCGGAAACAACTGGAAAAGGAAGTCCTGCGCATCAGTGATCGCGAACAGTGGCGCATCGGCCAGGACCTGCATGACGGCCTGGGCCAGCAGCTCACCGCCATCGAGTTCATGTGCCAGTCGCTGCGCTCCGATTTGGTGGGCAGCCGTCCGGAGCTCGCCGACCAGGTGTCACGCATGTGCCAGTTCCTGCGTGATGCCATCTCCCAGACGCGCTCTCTCGCGCACGGATTGACCCCGTTCATGCTCAATGCGACGGGGCTGCAAGCCGCCCTCGCCGAACTGGCGCAACGCACGCATTCCATTGGTCGGGTCGCCTGCCGGTTTGTCTGTCCCTCTCCGGTCCATCTCAAAGACAGCGAAATTGCCGGCCACCTCTACCGGATCGCCCAGGAAGCGGTCGGCAACGCCACGAAGCACGCGGGGGCGACAGAGATTGTCATCACCCTCGAAGTCCGCGACCACCTGATCCGCCTGGAAGTCGCCGACGACGGCCGCGGGCTCCCGCGCACGAGAAAATCGGCCCAGGGCATTGGGCTTCAGGTCATGCGCCACCGCGCCAACGCCATCGGGGCCGAGCTGGTGCTCGACACCAAGCGCGGCGAGGGCTCGGCCGTGATCTGCATGCTACGCCGCACCAGCTCAACCAAGGCGTCGGCTTAGCCAAAACCTAGGAGTCGAGTGACCACGAATGGACACGAATCCAGAGGGGAAACGGAGGCGTCGAGTATTTGAATTTGCCTCACCCCAAAGTGGACCAATCCCTGGCAACTCCCAGTGCCTGTTTACATCCTAGAAACCGCGATTGAACCACGGATGGACACGGATCGACACGGATACAACCGAGTTACGCCAAAGCTGGCATTCACCTGGTGGGTGAAGCACTCTCCACGCTCCGAATCCGCGTTTATCTGTGTCCATCCGTGGTTTATGAACGGATCGATTCGCTTCAACTGCGGAAATAGGATTCATTCGTGTGGATTCGTGTCAATTCGTGGTCCAATTGAATCGTTCCGGACTCCCACCATGCCGTCCAAGAAGTCACCCGCAGCTCAGCCTGCTCACCCAGGCGCACCTTCCTCTCCCTCCCCGGCGGATACCCGCCGTCGCGTGCTGGTGGTGGACGACCACCCCTTCATGCGGGCCGGCTTGGCCCAGTTGATCGACAAACAGCCCGACCTCCGCGTGTGCGGCGAGGCCGGCGATCCGGCCGCCGCCCTGCAGTGGGTGTCTCGCTCGCCAGTCGATCTGGTCCTGTCCGACATCACCATGCCGGGACGAAGCGGCATTGAGTTCATCAAGGACCTCCTCGCGCTCCAACCCAAGCTGGCGATCCTGGTCGTCTCCATGCACGACGAGACACTGTACGCCGAGCGGGTGCTGCGCGCGGGAGGACGCGGCTACATCATGAAGGAGGCGGGCGGAGAGGCGCTGCTCGCCGCCATCCGCCAGGTGCTGTCCGGGGGCATCTCCGTCAGCGCGCAGATGTCCGCCAAGATCCTCGAAAGCATGTCCGGCAAAAAACCCCGAGGCTCCTCGTCGCCGATCGAAACCCTCTCCGACCGCGAATTTGAGGTGTTCCAGCTCATTGGCGAAGGCAAGAGCACGAAAGACATCGCGCAACAACTGGGTCTGAGCTCCAAAACCGTCGATGTGCACCGAGGACACATCAAGGAAAAGCTCGATCTCAAGGACAACACCGCCGTGGTCCGCCACGCCGTGCGGTGGGTGGAGACGCAACGCACCGTTTAGCGGCGCCACGGCTCCAATCCGCAGCCTCAGCCGCCTTGACCGGCCCGGCGTTTGGGAACGCGGAAAAGCGCGTCCACCACCGTGGCCACCATGTCGTCGGTCGACTTGCCGCCAAAGGGAGCCCGCTGCAGGTAAGCCTGCGCCATCAGGGCCTGGGTCAACGGGTGACGCAGTTCCACCCGCACCTCCACCAAGTAGGTCCGGAAATCCCAAGCCCAGCGATCTTCGTAAACCAGCACCGCATCAATGCCTTTCTCCGGCATCATCGTCAGCGGTCCCGCCTCGGCTTCGAATCCCTTCGCCTGCAGGGCCCGAACAAAGCGATCCCGCACGTTGTTGTTGTCCGCCAGGCGACGCTCCACGAAGACGCGCTTGATTTTACCCAGCTCCACCCCCGGGGCAGACTGATGCGTCAGAGTGGAACAGCCGGCCAGGAACGGCACAAGGGCGGCGAGGAAAACGTACGCTTTGATCATGGTGCGTCTGGGGAGAGACACCGATCTGTGAACAAGGTCGCAACCCAATTCAATGCAATGCGGCCGCCCGGCACCCGGACAAGCTTCCTCTTCCAGCCACGTCATCCCTCCATATCCATCAAGTCTTTCATGTCGGCGGCGCGTACCTTCACCTCTTCCACCAACGCCTCCATCCGCTTCAAATCCAACCGGATCGGGCTGAGACAGGCCTCATCCAAAGCCGGTGTTTCCTCCCCTTCCGGCAGGCAAACCACCGACCGCACCCACTTGGCCGCGTACAGCAGGCAGGCGAGCTTGGAGGCCGCACCCGCTTCCAGCGGAGCATATTGGCAGCGAAGGGCCTCCACCATTTCCCCAGGAAATTCCCAGCGTTTCAGCAAAAGGGCGCCGACTTCGGCGTGGGTGAAACCCAACAGGGCCTTCTCGCTGCCCGTGTACTCACGGGGAAAGGGACGCCAGGCCAGCCCGAGCGTCGGCTGGTGGCGCAAGGCCCAGCCGTCGATCGCCACCATGCCGATCTGATGCAGAAGACCCAAGGTGTACGCGGTTTCCCGCGATTCACCGGTCATGGTCGCCAGCAATTCCGCCGCCAATCCGCCAACCACCGAGTACCGCCACAGGGTGTCTGTCTCGAGATTGTACGTGCTCAAGGGTCGCACCAGGACCTGCGCCGCCACCGCATGCATGACCATGTCATACACCTGATCATACCCGACGCGGCCGACCGCTTCATCCACCGAGGAACACCGGTTTCCCTTGGAGTAGACGGCACTATTCGAAACTTGAAGCAAACGTGCGGCGATTCCAGGCTCAATTCGAATCAAGCCAACGATTTCGTCCATCGACGAATTGCCGTCACCGAGGAGGCGACGCAGCTTGGGCAGGACCTTGGGAGCGGCCGGCAGGTCGCGGACCTCTTGGACAATCTTGGCGGGAGTGAGCGGAACGGACTTCGCGGACGTTTGAGAACCGGTGGACATAGAGCGTCACGCCCGCCATCGGTCCTTCAGGGCAAAACTGAAGCTCCGTTTCCGCTCCGCCCGGTCGCCAAAGCCGCCCTCGGACTTGCCAACGTCGGCAAGGCCCCCAACGTGGATCTCCTATGCATTTCGACAACCTCCAAGCCAGTCTCTCCGCCCCGCTCCCGCGCGCCGACGATGATGATGAGGACGATGACGAGGGCGAAGGAGACAAGCCCGAGAAAAAGGAAGGCGCCCCGGTGGGTGTCATCATTGCAAAAAAGTTCATCGAACAGCGGAAAATTTTCCTCTGGGGCGCGGTCACCGACGCCACGGCCAAGCAAATCACTGAGACACTGCTTTATCTCGAAGCGGTCGACCCGGGCAAAGAGATCACCTTCTACATCAACACCCCCGGCGGCTCCATCACCGCGGGCATGGCGGTCTATGACACCATGAAGTTGATCACGTCCCCCATCACGGTGGTGGTGACGGGCATGGCGGCCTCGATGGGCTCCATCCTCCTGAGCGCCGCCCCCAAGGGCCGGCGTCTGCTCTACCCACACTCCCGGGTACTCATCCATCAGCCGCTGATCAGCGGGCGCTTCAGCGGGCCTGCCACGGACATCAACATCCAGGCGCAGGAAATGGAAAAGATCCGGGCCGAATTGAATCAAATCCTCGCCGACGCCTCAGGTCAGCCGCTGGAACGCATCAACAACGATACGGACCGCGACTTTTACCTGAACGCCAAGGAAGCCATCGCCTACGGTCTGGCCGACCGGATCGTCGACAAGGTCTAGGTCCGCAGAGTCAGCCGCCGCGCTGGGTGCCGCCGCGGCCCCGTCGCGGTCACGGCAGGGGTCTCAGTCCCTCCGCCCGAACCACCCAGGTGCCGTCCTTGGGGATACCGGGATGTGCCACCGTGCAGCCATCCCACCCCTGCACCATGAGGGCCACGGCCGCGAGGAAGGCACCGTTGGCCGGAAGGTAGACGGCGATCTCCCGTCGGCGCGCCCCGGCCGGCGCCCGGGGATCGAGCTTCTCGTCGCTGCGCTGCGGGCAGTGTCCATTGGATAGATACCGATTGTTCGGTCCATCCCGGAGCAGGATCTCCACCGCCACCTCGGGGCGGCCGAGCCTCGCCGCCGTCATCGCAATCATGGGATAGTCCCAACCCCAGATCTTGGTCTCCCAATCCCACTCGGTCAGCACCGCATCCAGCGTGCGCTCCATCGTGGCCCGGTCAACGTCGGGTCCTCCGGGCAGAAGACCGAAGGGCATGAGCATTTCGGGATGATCATGCCGGCTGTCGCGGTTGTCCCAGGTGTCGGGATGTGACTCCAGCGCGACAAACTTGCCGTCCTTCACCGCCAGAGGTGGCAAGTGGGCGAGAACGTGATCCCAGTGCGCTTCGCGCGGCAATCCCAGGCGTTGCCGCCACTGTTGCGCCACCCCGAGGGCCCAGCGCCAGTAGGCAAGTTCAAAGGTCGGGTTCTGACTCGTGGCCGGATCGTAGATCTCCTGCACGATCCACAAGGGCGGACCAAGCACATAAGTGCCACGGACCTGGTCAAAGTGCAGCATGCTCGCGAGTGTATCCGCCGTATCTTGCACCAACTCGCGGTACCGGTCCAGTCGCTCGCGGTTCGGCTGGTTGCGGTAGAGCAATTCGGCCAGGTAAATCGGATGAGGCTGGTTCCAGACAATGAGGGGGTTTCCACCCGGACTCTCGCGCAGGTCCGGGCCGGTCATCTTGGCCCAGCGCGCCCCCTTTAGTCCGCGGCTCGCCGCGAGCGCCCGGGCCGCCGGCAGCTGGGTCCGGTACCAGGCGAGGTTTTTTTCCAGCGCGGCATCCTGTCCCCACAGCGCGAACTGGGCGGTGTGCCACCAGATCATCTCGGTGTGGTGCTTGCCGTACCAGGTGTTGCAGGTCAGCCCGCTCTCCTGCGGCGGCACATCCCCGGCCGATTGCACGGCCACGAGGTAGCGCGACAGCACCACGCGTTGCTCCAATTTCCCCGCGAGGGGATTCGTGCTGCCGGAAAAGTCCACCGCCGCCGTCGTTCGCCAGAACGTCGCCCACGCCGCCGCGCTGGCCGACAGCAGGGCGTCCACCGCCTTCGCCGGGAGGGGATCAACTCCCGGCGAAAACCCCACGGAAAATGCGAGCACACGACCCTCCGACGGCGGCGCCTCCAGCCGAAACTGGTGGGGCCCCACCGCCCGCACCGGCCGGCTGAGGGAAACGGCATACGTGGTCCGTCCCACCGTGCGCCGGATGACCGCGCCTCCCCCGGCCACATCGGAGAGGTCTGAGCGATGCCGCTCGGGCTGGGACCAGTCGAATCCGGGCGTGTTCTTGACCGCCGGGTCATGCCCGCGCGGAAAGGCGAGCCGCACGCGGAGTCGCCCCCGCTCCACCCAAAGTGACGTGACGCGAACCCCTACGGTGTCGCTCTGCGGATCGCACACCGTGACCACCTCGACGGGTACACCGCCCAATTTGAATCGACTCGTCAGCACGCCCCGCCACAGGTCGAGTTCCTGGTGAGGTGACTCAATGTCAGCCGCAACCAGCTCGGAGCCGTCGGCCTTGTCCCACTCCAGCGCCAGCAGTCCGAGCGGATGCAGACGCGGATTCCGCCGCAGCCATTCCCCCGCGGGCGAGGCCTGCTTCGTGGGAAAACCCAGGGTGGTCCCATCCGGCTGGCGATACGGCTGGTCGGTATCCGAAAGTTGGTAACCGTTGGGGTTCTCATCACTCACCCAGCACCAGCGGGCCAGCGTTTCGGTCGGAATCCCGTTCCGATGATAGTCGGCAGCCAGGGTCTGCAGGCCCGTGATGTCCGCCGTGAAGGCGAAACCGCCGTTGCCCACCGTCAGCGGGGCGTCGAAGTCCACCGTGCGATTCACTGGGTGGTGACGCGACACCCACGCCGCGCGATCAATCGGCGCGGCCCGGCCCACCAGCACGCAGACCAGCCCAAGCAGCAGAAGACGGGGTGACATGCCCGCGAACAAAACAGCTCGGGCCCGGGAGGTCACTCCGCGAATCCACGCGGCCAACCACCGCGGTTCCGGGACCCAGGTAGGGGAGAAACCACGAATGGACACCCATGCACACGAACGGACCCATTTTCCGCGTTTGAAGACAATCGATCGGTTCCTGAGCCACGGAACCCGCGGCCGCGCATGCGCGTCAACTTAGGGTCCGGGCGCGGGAATTCTACGCGGTTTCAGTTGGAGGTGGCCTCGCTGAGGCCGCGACGGGACCGACCGGTCCCGCCTCCGTCGCCCGATTTCTTCACGCGACGCCCATCCCTGCGGGGTCGTCGACCCCACCTCCATCGGACACCGACCTTGGATCGCGTTTAAGTGACGCGCAGGCGCAACCGCGGAATTCGTGGTCAAGTTTGCCGTGTTCGGTCCGCGACCCGCGGCCACTACAATCCGTTCGGCGTTCCGTTCACCGCAGACTGCGCCACCGAACGCGCCTCAAATCTGGAAATCGTCCTTGCCGCTCGTTTCGTGCAGACCGCATTCGCGTTTCAGGCCGCCGAACCGGGTCTGTTCCTCGGTCATGCCGGCTTCCAGCTTGGAGGTGCTGTGCCAGTCGCCGATGGACACATACCCTTGGTCCCAGAGCGGATGATAAGGCAGCCCGTGCTCGGTCAGATAGCGGTGCACGCGGCGGTTGTCCCAGTCCAGGATCGGATGCACCTTGGTGACCTTGTTCTGCACCTGCGCCACTCGCAACGTTTCGCGGGTGCTCGCCTGGGAACGACGCAATCCGGCCAGCCAGGCGGTGGCCCCCAGTTCGCGCACGGCCCGCTCCATGGGCTCAACCTTGTTGATGAAATTGTAGCGCTTGAGCCCTTCGAGGTCCTTTTCCCAGAGACGACCATAGACCGCCTCCTGATGCGCCGCCGTCATGGTGGGCACAAAGGTCTTGAGATTGAGCCCCAGCCGAGTGGTCAGCTCCGCGGCAAACCGATAGGTCTCGGGAAAGTGGTAGCCGGTATCGATGAAGATCACCGGGATCGTCGGAACCACTTGGGTCACCAGGTGCAGCATCACTGCCGACTGCACCCCAAAACTGGTGGTGAGCACCAGCTTGTCACCAAAAGCCTCCACCGCCCACCGCACCCGATCCTCCGCACTCACCCCCTCCAAATCCATCGCCGCGGCGGCAATCGGAGTCAGATCGGAGAGGACATGCATTCACTCAAGATAGCAGGCCGACGCCGGAAATCTAGTTCATACATCTATAATGTCATAATTGAGTTACTGCGACCCAGTTACCTAGGGCGCCCGCAACGAGCCAACTACTGCATTTTGACTACTTTAGGCTAGCTATCGTACCCCGTGTGACCAAACCTCCCCGGGGTCGCCCCGCCCTTTCTTTTCGCTCCCATGAAACTCGGCCGCTGGTGCTTGATCGGGTCTCTCTTGCTCAACGGGGCGCTGGCGACGGTGGTGATCGTGCGGAGCCGCACCGCTTCCGCCTTGGAGGTTAAGTCGCTCAATCCCTCCCCCACGCAAAAAGGTTCCACGCTGGCAACCCAGGCCGCACCTCCACTTTCGGCCACCGCAACACCTGCGCCGAAGATCCCCTGGGAGCACCTCGAAACCTCCGACCTGAAACTCCTCGCTGCGCGGCTCCGGCATGCGGGATTCAGTGCCCGCGACGTCCGGCTCATCGTGACGCAGAAGCTGAACTCCCTCTTTGATGCCAAACGGGTCGCGTTGGCGCAAAGCCTGCCGAAGGTGGCGTACTGGCGAGAGGCAAACTGGAGCGGAAATGACACCGCCTTTTCCTTCGGCATGCGCGCGATTGGACGCGAACAGGCCGACCTGCTGAGAGCGACGCTCGGCGATGACGGCACAGAGGACTTCCTCCTTGCCGAACTTCGACTCAAACAGAAATTCGGTGACATCCCCAGTGACACCGCCCTCAAGGTCCAGCGCGTTGTCGAGGACTACGTCGACCTGACTCTGCAGGCTCGCCTGCAGTGGATGCGGGCTCCATTGCCTGAATACCGCGATCGACTGGCCCTGCTCGAGTCGGAGCAGCGCAAGGATCTCGCCGCCATTCTGACGCCGCAGCAGCTTCGGGACTACGAGCTTCGCACTTCCCCCACGACAATCCGGATGCGCGGGATTGCCACCGCCCTCGATTTGACGGAGGAACAATTCGCGGCGGTTCACCGGCTGCAGAAAGCGTATGACGATCTGTACAATCCGGGAAGTACAAGCCGATTCCCAAGTCGGAACCCGATGCTTCCTGTGCAGAGCGCCGACGAGGCAAAACTGAACGCGGATATCAAAGCCATCCTCGGAGAGGACCTGGGAAATCGCTACGCGCAGATGCGCTCGCCCGACTACAGCACGGCTCAGGCCGTCGTCAGCCGCCTGGGACTTCCCGCATCCAACGTGCAGGAAATCCTGGCGGTCAAGCAGGACATCGAGCGGCGCGGAGCCCAGGTGCGCGCTGACTCCTCCGCCACTCCTTCCCAAAGGCAACAGCAGTTTATGGCCTTGGTCCAAGAGGCTTCGGCGCGACTTCGCCCCCTGCTGGGCGGGGATCAAGGTCTCGAGACCTACAAGACCAACGGTGGCGGCTGGGTGGCGCGTCCCTTCTCTACGCCAAGCCCTGCCCCGCCCACAACCACACCCGCCACACCACCCCGGTGACGCAGTTCCCATGAATCGGATCCTGCTCCTGCTCTCGCTCGCGGCCAACGTCGTACTCGCCGTCGTGTGTGTGCGCCAGGCGGATCCCTTCGCGCAGTTGGTGGCTCCGCCTTCTCCGCAGAGTCCAAGCAGCCCGGCGCCTGTTTCACGAACGGGT
>JAEUGZ010000455.1 GCA_016794725.1 Opitutaceae bacterium
CCAACGATGCAGATGATAAACCACGAGCAGGCACAAAGGGACACGAATCCGGAGTGGGTTACGAGGAGTCGAGCACCTGAGTTTACCTCATAAGGAAGTGAACCAATCCCTCTCAACTCTCGGTCCTGGTTTTCATTCGTGTCGATTTGGGTCAAGTCGTGGGCCAAGTGCACGGTTCCGGCTTGGTTCGAGGCGTTGGGGCTGCGGGGAGGAATTGCGGTGCCTACTGCAAGTTGGCCGTGGGGAGGTTGAGAAAGTTCATGGGCGTGATCCCGGCGCTATTGCTGTTGACAGGGGGACGATGAGCGGCGATTGAAAAAACGTTTTCGCAAGAGTTGGCGGCGCCGCGCAAGGGAACCGCCTGCTCTGGGCGGTTGGTACGCTGCTAGCCGCCTCGTTCTTTTGCTCCCACCCGGCTCATGCCTTGTGAAGTTTGACCACCCACGGCGTAGCGCCCTTCCAAGACTCAAATCATGCCATCCTCCTACCAGCCGAAAGGCGTTTACTCAGCCCAATGGATTCCCACCGACGCGTCCGGTCGCATTGACCGTGCCGCGTTGGCCCGCTTGATCGCGTTTGAGCGCGGTCACGGGGTGTATGGGCTGCTCGCACTCGGCAGCACCGGCGAGTTTCCCCAGTTCAGTGTGGAGGAGCGGAAAGGGGCGCTGGAGCTGATCGCGGAGTTGGCTGCAGGTCTGCCGGTCATTGCCAACGTCACGGACATCCGTCCCCGGGCAGCGGTCGAGCTGGGTCGTTGTGCCAAGGCCCTCGGGATGCCTGCAATCGGCCTGATGCCTCCGATGTTCTTTCCCGTGTCACCGGCAGATCAGCTGGCGTATTTCCTCCATGTGGCGGAGGCGGTCGAACTCCCGGTCATGCTCTACAATTTTCCGGAACTCACCGGAAAACGCATCGACCTCAAGACAGTGGCGGCCTTTGCCGACCGCGCTCCGATGTGCGCGATCAAACAGAGTGGGGGCGAGTTTGCCTACCACCGCGAACTCATCGCGCTGGGAAAGGAAAAGGGATTTGCCGTCATGTCGGGCGCGGACACGCGGCTTGCCGAGGTCTTTGCCCTGGGAGCGGCGGGAGCGATCGGCGGACTGGTCAATATCGTGCCTGAACTCATGGTCCGCATCTACCAGGCCTGCACGGCGGGGAAGGGGGACCAGATTTCGGCAACCTCCGCGCAGATGGTCGAGGTGGGTCGGCTGGTCGACCAGCTGACGTTTCCCCTCAATGTGGCGGCGGGCATGGAAGCACGAGGCTTGCCCACCGGCGTGCCCAAGATGATTGTGTCCCCCGAGTCCCAGCACCTTTACCAAAAAATTGTCGGCGAGGCGCGCGCCTTCTTCAAGGCGAACGGTCTTGCCACTGCCTGATCGCCCATGTCACCCACCTCCGCGCCCGATCTGGTTCGAACCCTCTCCGGCATCGATCTGATCGTGCTGTTGGTGTACCTCGTGGGCGTCACGGGGGTGGGATGTCTCTTCTACTGGCGGAACCGCAGCTCCGAACAGTACATGTCCGCCGGACGGTCCCTTCCCGGTTGGGTCGTGGGACTTTCGATCTTCGGTTCTTACGTGAGCAGCATCAGCTTTCTGGCGAATCCAGGAAAGTCCTACGGTGGTGACTGGAACGCCTTTGTTTTTGCGCTCTCCCTGCCGCTGGCGGCCTTGATTGCGGTCAAGTGGTTCGTTCCGTTCTATCGCAAGACCGGCGAGGTCTCCGCCTACCAGCACCTGGAGAATCGATTCGGTCCCTGGGCCCGCAGCTACGCCGTTGTCTGCTATATGCTCACCCAGGTGGCGCGCCTCGGCACCATCCTCTACCTGCTGGCTCTGGCGCTGGTGCCGTTGACGGGTTTTGACATCCGGACGATCATCATCGTCGTCGGCCTCATCATCATTGTGTATCCACTGCTGGGTGGCACCGAGGCGGTCATCTGGACCGGAGTTGTGCAGGCGATCGTGCTGGTCGGCGGGGCGCTGGCCTGCGTGGTGACCCTGCTGCTGGGCATGGCTGAAGGACCGGGGCAGATTTTCTCGATGGCGATGGAGAAGCACAAATTCAGCCTCGGCAGCTTTTCCGGCGCCTGGGATCAGTCGACGTTCTGGGTCGTGCTCATCTACGGACTGGTGATCAATCTCCAGAATTTCGGCATCGATCAGAGTTACGTGCAGCGCTACATCACCGCCAAATCGGACCAGGCCGCGCGTCGGAGCGTGTGGATTGGGGCGCTCCTGTACCTCCCGATCGGCGCCGCGTTTTTTTTCATCGGTACCGCACTCTGGGCGTTCTATCAGGTCAACCCTGGATTGCTCGCACCCAGTCTCGATGCCGCCGGGCATCCCGACGCCGTCTTTCCGTACTACATCAGTCGTCAACTGCCGGCTGGGCTCGCCGGGCTGGTGGTTGCGGGCCTGTGTGCGGCGGCGATGGATTCGAACCTGAACTGCATGTCGACCCTGTTTCTCAAGGATCTCTACCTGCGGTACTTTCGACCGTCGGCGAGTGAGAGGGAATCGATGCGGGTCCTGCATGGTTCCACCCTGGTCTTCGGTCTGATCAGCATCGGTGCGGCCCTGGCCATGATCAGCATCAAGAGCGCCCTCGACACCTGGTGGCAGCTGGCGGGCATTCTCGGCGGCGGCATGCTCGGACTGTTTTTGCTGGGACTGCTCGCTCGCGCCGCCACCAATCGGGCCGCC
>JAEUGZ010000460.1 GCA_016794725.1 Opitutaceae bacterium
GCCATGGCGAAGGCGATCATGCAGGTGCAGGAGAACTCGCGGTAGCTCTCGGGATGATCGATCACCTGATGCCAGAGACCGCTATCGTCCTGATACGGAGCGAGCGCGGCCAGGTGATCTCGCAGGTTTTGCAGCAGTTCATCCCGGCCCGGAACGGAGGGTGGCCAGTCCGACAGCATCAGGGTCACTCCCAGGGCCGGAAATCCGTTTCCGCGGCCCCAGGCGGCCTCGGTCAGCGGTGAGTGACGGTAGAGTCCATCGGGACGGAGGCAGAGGTTCCGCATGAACCGCAGGTGGTTCAGGGCGGCCTGATAGTACCTGGGTTCGCCGGTGAGCCGGCCGGCGGCAGCGAGGATCGGACCGTTCAGGAAGACCGCGTCGCTCATCTCCCGGTGATTGGGCACAGCGGGCAAAGGTGCCCCTTCGGTGGACAGCGCGGTGGAGGCGGCGAAGCGAATCCGTTTCAACGCCTCCTCGTCACCGCCGTATCCAGCAAGTGAGGCGAAGACCAGATGTCCGGCGAGGGTCGGGCCATCGGGTGCTTGAGGAATCGGAGCGGAGTGGGCGAGACGGACAACCTCTTGGACCGTAGGATCGTCCCCCAGCAGTTTGGCGACTTGCAGGCGTCCGATCAGTGCGAGCGCAGGTATGTAGGCGATTTTGTCGAATGCGTGTCCGTAGTGCGTCCCCAACTGCCGGGCCACGGTGAGCGGTGTGCGATCCAGTCGCCGGCGCAATTCCAGTCGCGCGGGTGAGGGGTTCGTTTCCTTTGGGTTCCAGTCCCGGACCGAACCCGAGGCGACCAAGGCCCGGCTAAGTCGGTCGCTGCCAGCCACGGCGTCGGGACCCAGCGCGAGCGCCCATCGCCAGAGAACCTGCGCCTCCCGCTCCGCGCCCGTGTAGGCGGTTCCTTTGGGTGGAAAAGCGAGCGAGGCGTCGGGGGCTTCGACGCGTGTGATGGTCCAGCCTTGGGTGTCGAGCGGTGCCGGTCCGACCACGAGCACGTGGGGAGCCGGATGATTGATCTGAAAGCTCGCCGCCGCGATCCAGGCGTGAATCGGAGAGCCGTCCGCCCGCAGGCCGATGGGCGTTTTTGTTTCCGTGCCGTGCAGCGGGGTGAGGGAGCACAGCATAAGCAAAGGTGCGAGGAGGCGTATCTTCATACCGGTGTAAGGCGAGGGAACAGGCGTGATGCCCGGAAGACCTTCGCTGCGGTGATCCTAGGCAGCGCGAGCGCGAAGCCTAGGAGTTTCTTTGCGCGTGGGCTGCCGCGACCGCCGGATCCGACTGGAGTCTGCGCAACCGGAGTGGACGCCCTAAACTGTGGAGTAGCTGGCGGCCCAGCGCCAGACTGACTGGACTGCGGCAATGGTGCCGTAGAGGGCGAGGGCGAACAGCAGGGCCATGACCGCATTGTCCCACCAGCGGTTGGCGAACTGCCGGCCAATGAACCGGGGACTGGCCGTGATCCACCAAATGCCCCCGGCCAGGGCCGGAAGCATGACCACCTTGGCGGAGTTGGCGACCAGCGTGAGGGTGACAAAGTCGGGCATGCCGGGCAGCGTCCAGACAAGCGGGGAGAGGACGCACCAGACGGCGACCCACCGGTAGGTCGGGTGCAGGGCAAAGTCACCGGGCGGAAGGGGACCCTTGATGCGACAGCGCAACCAGGCGTGGCTTCCGATCCGCCCGAGGCCGGCGGCGTGGCCCACGCTGGACATGTAGAGGGCGGCGAAGATACCGATGTAGAAGAGGACCCGCCCCCCTTCGCCCAGCACGGTGCTGAGCAGCTTGGGCAGGTCCTCGAGGGTCGTGATGTGCTTGTCCGGATACAGGAGTTCCGCCCCGAGCGTCCACACCGCCAGGTTCAGGATCACCATGACCAGGATGCCGAGCAGGAAGTCATAGGTCTGCACCCGTCGGAATTGCGGGCCTCTCCAGCCCTTGGCCTCGAGAAAATAGGGATAGACGAGGTTCATGAACGATCCGCCGACCGCACCGATCATGGCAACCCCGACGAGCAGCGGATTGAAGTGGCCCACCTGCCCGGGCATCTCGAAGCGGACGAGTCCGAGGACAATGCCCTCTGGGTTGACGCCCACCCAGATCGCAGTGCCGACAAACGAAATGGACAGGAGTGCCAGCAGGATCTTGAAGAAAGTTTCCAGACTGGCGTAGGCCGGACGCAGGACCAGCACCAGGATGGTGCTGTTGATCAGCAGTGCCCACTGCCAGGTTTGACCGACGCCAAGCAGGTTCCGGCACACTTCGGCGGCCCCGACGGACATATAGGCCCCGTCAATGTGGCCCATGATCAAGGCCCCGAGGAACAGACCGGGTGCATAAAGCGGGTGCAGCCGCACCAGACCGTCCAGCACGCCTTCCTGCCTTTCATTGCACAGCTGATACCAGGCAATGCGGGAAACAAAGAGAAAGCGCATGAACACCGCCAGCACCAGCACCCACATGAGGGAGTAGCCGTAGCTGCCGCCGGCCACGGCCATGTCAACAATATCGCCGGCGCCCAGCCAGGTCAGCACGACGACCAGGCCGGGACCGAACGAGCGAAGGTACTGGCCGAAGGTGCGGGGAATCTGAACCGTGGGCGTGGGGTGGGACATGGAGCTGCGACCGTGCCGGAGGGCGGGCGGTTTGGGGGCGGGGAAGGGGGCCTGGCGAGATTTGCCCGCGTGCGGGGCGGGATGGCGGGCAAGGGCTGCCGGTGGGTTCGCGCGCGCGGCGCGTCTCCCGATCAACGGGCGGGAAGGCTTTCGAGCAGTTTCTGCCAGCCGGCCGCCAGGTATCCGATGTCGGCTCCGGGCACCACGATGTCACACCCCTCCTCCAACGCCGCGGTCAGGACCGGGTTCGGAGCGCTGAACAGGCCGGCCTTCTTGCCGGCTGCATGAGCTGAGCGAATACAGGTGACGATCATGGCGATCAGCTTGGGGGAGTGAAACGCGCCCGGTTCACCGAGTTCGAAGGAGAGGTCTCCGGGGCCGAGGAAAATCCCGTCCAGGCCGTCCACCGCGCAGATGCGGTCGACCTGCTCCACCCCCCGCTGGGTCTCGATCAGGGCAAAGACCTTTGTTCGTTCGTTCGCGGCGCGAAGGGTGTCCGCCATGGGCAGCAGGCCGTAGCCGGCTCCGCGGCTGCGACTGCTGAAACCCCGGTTGCCGATCGGAGGGTACTTGGCGCAGCGAACCACCTCGCGGGCTTGTTCAGCATCTTCAATCATGGGCACCAGGACAAACCGGGCGCCGACTTCGAGTGCCCGCAGGATGCTGGTCCGCTGGGCATCGGCGGTGCGAACGAGCGGGATGCCTCCCGCACTCTCCGCGGCCTGGCAGAGCTGGCCCAGCTCCGAAAAACCGAGCGAGCCATGTTCCAGATCGAACCAGACCAGGTCGAAACCCACCCGTGGCGCCAGTTCGGCCACCCACGGGGAATTGGAAAGGATGGCCATGCCCCGCAGGCGGCGAGGCTGACCGGAGGCGTCGACAAAGGGATCGGGAGGCATGGCTTCAGAGAGACGTGTACCATTGATAGAGCGCCTGGGTGCCGCACTCTTCCCAACCGCGGGCGGCCACCCGGTCGTAGAGTTGCTTGGCGAGTGCCAGGCCGGGAAGGTCGAGCCCGAGTTCCGAAGCGCTGTCGAGGGCGATGCGCATGTCCTTGAGGATGTGTTTCACGTAGAAGCCTGGAGCGTAGTTTTCTGCCAAGGCCCGGGGAGCCAGATTGGTCATGGCCCAACTGCCGGCGGCACCGCCACTGATGCTGGCGTGCACGGAGGTGGGATCGAGGCCTGCTTTGCGCGCATAGGCCAGCGCCTCGCACCAGGAGACCATGCCAACCGCCACGGCGATCTGGTTTGCCATCTTGCAGTGCTGGCCGGCGCCCGCCGGGCCGAGGTGGCTGATGTTCTTGCCCATGAGCTCGAACACCGGCCTGGCGCGCGAATAGCCGGTGGCGTCTCCTCCGACCATGATGACCAGCCGTGCTTCGCGCGCTCCGATGTCGCCGCCCGAAACCGGAGCGTCCAGTGCAGTCTGCCCCCGGGCCTGGGCGGCTTCGGCGATGCGTCGGGCCAGGGCCGGGCTGGAGGTGGTCATGTCGAGGTGCAACGTGCCCGGCCGGGCGCGTTCGAGGATGCCACCGGGGCCAAAGTAGGACTGTTCCACATCGGTGGGAAAGCCGAGCATGGTCACGACCATATCGGCCTCGGCCGCAGCGGCACCGGCGCTTTCGGACCAGTGCGCGCCGGCGGCGATCAGGTCGGCGGCCTTGCCAGGGGTGCGCGTGTGCACCCGGAGCGGGTGCCCGGCTTTGAGCAGATGGCCCGCCATGCTGCGGCCCATGACGCCGGTGCCGATGAAGGCGATGGAAGGGAGCGACCGGGAGTTCATGGGTAAAGTGGGCGGGGCCGGTCGAGGTTTTGCACCTTCAGGTTCATTCTGGCTGCGGGACGAGATTGAGGGCGAGCGAGCGGAAGTTTTTCACCCGATGGAAGGTGGCGTAGTCGGCGTCATGCTGATTCGGGGCATTGACGCTGGAGCGGGAGATGACCACGAGGTCGTCACCGTCGATCACCGGCCGCGCGTACATGAACGACTGGGAAATCTTCGGTGCCTGCGCGATGCAGCCCGCCTGGAACCAATTCAATCCGTCCAGGCTGTACTGCAGTATCAGGGTCCGTCGGTCATTGCCGCCGCTCCCCCAGTAATTGCCCCGTTGATTCCCCTTTTCCCACCAATCGAACACGCTCTGGCTGTCTGCGACGAGGTTGGCGGTGGCCCAGAACATCCGGGTCTGCTCGTCCCAGATCACGCAGTACTTCAGCTGGCCTCCGGGCAGGGGAACGTACTGCGAGAAACTCAGGGCGAGCTTGCCGTCCTTGTCCTCGAGATCGAGGACGACGCCCAGATTTGCGGTGGTTTGCCGGCTCGGCTTCACGGTGGCGAGGACCCGGAGTTTTCCGGCGACCTCGATGACGTTGGGTTCGAGGTAGAGGTCGCCGTTGGAGAGGCTGGCGAACCTGGGGTTGACGAGTTCCTTGGGAATTGGCGTGTGGGGAACGGTGTTGGACAGGCGCCAGCTGGCCGGGTCCATCAGGTTGCGGCGCAGGTCGCCGGCGACGACGCAGGAGCCACGCCGGGCGTCGCGTTTGAGATCGGCGACGGATCCATAGCTCGAACCCAAACCCAGGTTGTCGGTGGCGGCGTAGAGGGTGTGGTCCTTGACGACGATTCCGGTGTGACAATTCCAAAAGTGACCTTTGAACAGCGTCACCGGCTCCGACCACGTGAGGCCGCCGTCGTCGCTCCTCAGAAGGAGCAGGTCATTGTTGCGGTAGAGCGTTCCACCGAGATTGGCGAACAGGTAGAGTTTGCCTTCGTGCAGGAACGGGATGGCCGAGTAGTAGGGCAGTTCGGACGCAGGCTGCCACGTGCGTCCCTGATCGGTGCTGCGAACCAGATGGACACGACTCTGCGTGGAGCGCCGTTCTTCGCTCCACTTCAGTCGCGGCACCACCGGCACCACCGCGACGAACGTGCCGTCGTGGAGTTTGATCAACCCGCAGCCTTCGACGTAGCGCTCCGGATCCGGATTGTGCCAGATGGCCGAGTAGTCCTGGGCCAGAGGCTGAACGGCGCGAGAGGCGGGTGCGCTGACGACGAGCAGGAGCGCCGCAACCGCGGGGATCCAGCGGCTGCGCAGGGCGGGGGTCGGTTTCATCGGGTGGAGTGGGGACGGACAGGCGGACTAGAAGCGGTAGCGCCAGGTGGCGCGTAAATTGCGGGGTTCGCCGGAATAAACGCGCGTGCGATCGACCGCGGTGATCGCATAGACTTTGTCGGTCAGGTTGTAGAGGTTCAACTGCAGGCTCCACCGTTCGCGCTGGTACTGAACCAGCGCGTCGTACACCGCATAGCCGGGCAGCGTGAAGGTATCCGTGTTGTCACCCGCGGAGTCATTGGTGTAGACCACGCCTCCGCCGAAACCGAGTCCCTTGAGCGGCCCGCGACTGAAGGTGTATTTGCCAAAGAGCTTGTAGTTGAGCCCGATTCCGACCCACCGAGGCCGGAGGCCGGCCTCGGTGGCGGCCTTGTCGATCGAGCCGACGCCGACTTTGAGGATGACCTGCTCGATGGGTTGACTGTCGAAATCCGCCTCCCACCCCCGCACCACGCGGTTGCCGAGGGGCTTGAGTGTCTGGAGACCGGTGACGGGGTCATGGACATTGACAACGACGTTGTCCTGCAGGATGTCGAACACCGTGAACGTGCCGGTGAGCCGGCTGGAGAGCAGGTCGACCTTCATGCCCCCTTCATTGATGGTGCTGATTTGATTGGGGAATTTCTGTCCGGTGACGGGATCGAGGCTGTTCACCGGATTGTAGGTTTCTGACCAGTTGTAGAAGAGGGCGATGCCCTTGAGCGGCTTCCCAATCAGGCCGAACTTGTAGGACCATTCTTCATTTTCGGATAGACTGCGGACGTTGTTCTGGCGATTGAGGGAGTCGGTCTCCTGGTGGTCGAAGCGCGCGCCGCCGGCGAGGATGAGACGGCGATCGAAGAGGAAGACATTGTCGTGCAAGCCCCAAGCGTACCACTCGTTTGTGCCCAGGGTGTTGGTGCTGATGGAGAACGGCCCCGTGATTCCATCGGCGCCGCGGGCGAAGTGAACGGGTCGATGGATGTTCGAGGAAGCATAGTTGGCGATCTTCTCGAACGCCTCGGAATCGCTGCTGCCGCCCTGGAAATAGGTCAGAGCCCACTGCTCGACGGGACCGTGGGAAAATTTGGCGGAGAGGTCGACGTTGTAGACCGATGACTCCTGCGTCGTCCACCGCTCCCGCCGTCCACGATCGAAGTCGATGGTCACCCACTGGGGGTTGCTGAACAACGTATTGGCCTGAGTGCCGATGACGGTTCCGGCGGCGTTGAGGAAACGAAAGCGAGGTTTGGTGTACTGGATCGAGTCGGAGTCGGCGTTGCTTAGTCGCACCAGAGCGCGCATGGCCCACTCAATGCCGCCGGTTTCAAAGGCATTGTCATAGCCGCCCTCGTAGCTGCGAAACCAGGTGCGAAAGGTGGTGTCCGGGTTGTCGAGCGAGGCTTCACGCGGGATGAAGGTGGAGACGTTGTTGCCCGAATCCAGGAAGTAGTTCTGGTTTCCCTCGGACGGGCGCTGTTCAAACCGATAAACGAAGCGGCTCCACACCTTGGAGCGGGGAGTCAGGGCGAAACTGAGGGAGGGACTCACCATGCGGGTGTCATAGACCGAGTCGTCGAACGTGTATTCACCGTCCCGGAACGAACCGAGAAGCCGGTAGCGGAGCTTTCCGCTGTCGAGCAGGGGGCCGGTGAAGTCGGCGTCGACCCGCTTCTGCTCCCACGAGCCGAGCGAGACCGCGACTTCGTTGCGCCGGACCGGCAGCGGGAACTTGCTCACGCGGTTGATCAAGCCACCCGCCGCGTGCGAGCCGTAGAGGGTGCCGACCGGGCCCTTGAGGACTTCGATGCGCTCCGTCAGCCACGGATCGTAGCGCTCGCGGCTGCCGCTCGGATCGGGCACGCCGTCGAGCATGGAGAGGTTGGTCCCCGAACCTCGGATCGACCACTGCTCGGCCAGGGGGGCGGCCATGTCGACGCCGCTCACGTACTTGATGGCCTCCACCAGGTTGGCCGCGCCGATGTCATCCTGAAACGTACGGTTGAGGGTCGCGACTGCAGTGGAGATGTCCTCGAGCGGCAGATTGATGCGCGAGGCGCCGATCGAGTTGGTGACCCCGTAGCCGCGGTCGCCCTGGGCGGAGACCTGGAACGGAGAGAGTTTGAGGACCTCGTCAGGCGGCGCATCGGCCGGCCGGACCGGAGGGGTGGTTTGGGCCGAAATCGGAAGGGCAAGCAACCAGGCGATCGAAGTGAACTGGAGCCATCGGCCCGGCGCGGGGGCGTGGGGTCGTTCAAGGGAGACGGACGTCGAGGAGGTCATCGTAGGGAGGGTGGGGTGTTTGCGGCGCGGCAGTGCCGGAACGGCGGTCAGAGGGGAAGGACCTGCAGGGAAGCAAAAGCACTCAGCGAAGGGTGCTTGGGGGAGGCGGCTTTGAGATCAGGTTGTCGGACATCTTACAACATAAAATCATTTCGATCTTCGCATGTAGTTTAATAAGTATTTAATTAGCATGATTTTAAGATATTGAATGCCATTTGGAATCAATTTCGAATTTGTTAGACATCGTACAACTGAAGGGCCTCAATCTCAGCAGGCTCGTCCCTTTGCCCCATGGCTGATTCCGCTTCTTCTCCGCTGCTCGTGTCACTTCCACCCCGGGTGAAGGCGCCCAAGCTTGCCCACCGGTTGATCACGGATTTTTCGGATCGCATCCGGAGTGGAGCCTTTCCGCCCGGCAGCAAACTGCCGACGGAACATGAGATCATGCGGGAGCATGGCGTGAGTCGGGCTGTGGTGCGGGAAGCGATCACCCGCCTGCAAGCCGCGGGACTGGTGGAGGCGCGTCACGGGATTGGCACGTTTGTCCTGGAGACCGCGACGGGTGCGAATTTTCCGATCGATCCGGCCACCGTGATCACGATGGGCGATGTGCTGGCGTTGCTGGAATTGCGGATGAGCTTTGAAACGGAGTCGGCCTACCTCGCCGCCCTCCGCCATACTCCGGAGCAACTCCGCGCAATGCATGAGTCCATCGAGAG
>JAEUGZ010000531.1 GCA_016794725.1 Opitutaceae bacterium
CGCTCCCGCATGGTGGACACCGTCAGGAGTTCGTCCGCTTCGTGGTAGGCCAACTCACGCGACTTCATGAACTCGGGGATGACGCCCACTACATACCCACCCTGCTTCTTAACCGAGCGCGCAACCGAACCCATCAGTCCGGAATGTCCACCGCCGTACACCAACCCCCAACCACGTTCCACCATCCCGCAGCCCAGAGCCTCCGCGGCCGCGTAGTATTTCGGATCGAGAACCCGGCTCGAAGAACAATAGACGCAAAGTAGCTTGGGCATGAAGATGGGTGGGATAGTTAGGCGTCACTTCAATTCAAAATCAATGCGGCGAAGAGATCCAAGGGAGTAAGCATCTTCTACCTGGACGGCGCTGCTCACTCAGCCGCAGGCCATTCCCCCAACCTCCAGAATCCCACAGCCTCCCGATTATCGTTAACCGATTGCGCCCCAAGATCCCGGCCTCCACTCTGGCCTCGGACTGTCTCAGGGTACAGATAACCAGTAGCCAACCATGAACTTTCCGAATGGTGCCTCCGTCTCCAAGGGTGAACACACGCCGTATCGGGGGCGCCTGGCTCCTTCCCCGACGGGTCATCTTCACCTCGGACACGTCCAGACTTTCTGGATCGCATCTCAACGTGCAATCCTGGCGGAGGGAGAACTCCTCCTCCGTTGTGACGACCTCGATTTTGCACGGTGCCGCGAGGAGTTTGTCACCGGCTTTGTCGAAGATCTGGAGTGGCTGAACATTCGCTGGCTCCCGCCGATGGTGCGACAGCGGGACCGAATCGCCCTCTATCGGCATGCGTTGGAACACCTCCACGCGGGAGGATATATCTATCCGTGTGATCGGTCGCGCCGCGACGTCCTCAACGCGGCCGGGGCTCCGCATGAAGGTCCGGGCGGTGAAGACGACGAACCCATTTACCCTCCCGCATTTCGCCCGGATCCTGCTGCACCATTGACTCCGCTAGGAGATTCTATTTGGCAAAACTGGCGTTTCCGCGTACCCGACGGTGCTCAACTGACATTCGAGGACGGCAATCTGGGACGCCAGTGCGCCACGGCCGGGAGGGATTTCGGGGACTTTGTCGTATGGCGAAAGGACGGCCTGCCCAGCTATCAACTGGCCAGCGTGGTTGACGACGCCTTGCTTGGAATCACTGAGGTCGTCCGCGGAGCAGATCTCGTCCGATCGACATTCCGGCAGCTCTTGCTTTTCAAGGCACTCAACCGATGTGAGCCGCGGTTCTTTCATTGCCCCTTGGTCCTGGACGACCAGGGAAACCGACTGGCCAAGCGCCACGAGGCGCTCAGCCTACGCACACTCCGCTCGGCCGGCGCGACACGGGAGGGACTGTTGGCTCGATTTGACGCGGCTCTTCGCCGCTGAAGCACGCCCGTCTTGCCACGCGCCTGCTTGCTCCGGCACGCTGCGCGGAACCACTCTTTTTCTGTGATACCCACCCTCGGCGTACTTAACATCTCGGACCGTGCCAGCGCCGGCGTATATGAGGATACTCCCGGACAGGCCTGTGTCGCACTTTTGCGCGATTGGGTCACTTCTCCTTTCAATCTCGACTACTTGATCATCCCAGACGAGCAACCGCGCATTGAAAGCGAGCTGCGACGCATGGCCGACCAGGTGGGTTGTGCCCTCGTGGTCACCACCGGCGGCACCGGACCCTCCCCCAGGGATGTCACGCCCGAGGCAACGATCACTGTTTGCGAGAAGCTGCTGCCCGGATTTGGAGAATTGATGCGATCCACCTCTCTGAAGTATGTGCCTACGGCGATCCTCTCCAGACAGGTGGCCGGGATCCGGGGAAGGACGCTCATCGTAAACCTCCCAGGGCGACCCAAGGCGATTCGCGAAAACCTTGAAGCGGTGTTTCCGGCAATACCCTACTGCATTGACCTGATCGGTGGCCCCCGCCTTGAGACGCATCCGACCCGGATGCCTTCCTTTCGCCCCAAAGGATGATAAGTCGGCGGACCGCGCCGGCAGCTAAAGCTCGGTGTACTTGTCCGCCCGACCGCGTGCCTTTTCAACCGGATACTTCACCGCGTTGGCCGCCATTTTCTTCTCGATGGCCGACGCAACATCGATCCCTGACACATTGGCGAATTCAAGCGCGTAAATGACAATGTCGGCCAGCTCCTCTTCGATCTCGGCGCGCTTTCCCGGCTTCACCATCACGGCCGCTGATGCCTCAGGGCCAACCCAGAGAAAGTGCTCCATGAGTTCGGCGGCCTCAGCGGCAAGCGCCATGCTAAGATTCTTGGGGGCATGAAACTGCTCCCAATCACGTTCTCGCGCGAACGCCAGTATCCGTCCTTTGAGATCTGCCAGAGTAGTCGTCGGGTCCGATAAATGCGGCATGGTTTAGGTCTGCCACTCCGAGGCGACGGCGGCAATTACTTCCCCCGATCGCTCCATCTCCACCATCCGGCCAGAAGACTTCCAATGACCGAGTGTACGACGCTTGAAATCGCGCAGGGCACCGCAGTCAGAGGATCGGCAAAATGGCGCCGCGCCAACACCACTCCCAGGCCCGAATTCTGCATGCCCACCTCAATCGAAACTGTCCGCGCCACGTTCACAGGGTATCGAAAAAGTCGGGCCGCCAGGTAACCGAAAAGGAAACCGCCGGCGTGCACCGTGAAAACCGCCGCCAGAAGCCTCCACCCGCCACTCCGCACCGCACTGGCGTTTTGCCCAACGATGCTCGCCACAATCAACGTGACTCCCAGGACGGAGACTAACGGCGCGGCGGGGAGGAGTCTCGCGACGACCCGGGGTGCCGCCTTGTTCAGCGCGAGTCCCGCCACCACCGGCAGCAACACCACCTGAAAGGTGCTCCCCAGCAGACCCCACGCATCCACTTCCACCAGCGCCCCCGCCAAAAGTTGAGTGAGAAACGGGGTCGCGATGACCGCCGCCAGCGTGGAACAGAGCGTCATGACCACCGAGAGGGCCACATCGGCGCGAGCCAGAAAAGTGACTACATTCGAGGCTGTCCCTCCCGGACAGCAGGAAACGAGAATCAGGCCGACCGCATAGGGCGTATCCAATGCGAACACGCGGGCGACGCACCACCCCATGCACGGCATAATCGTATACTGAGCGAAAAACCCCAGCGCAACGGGCCGCGGCATCACCGCAATCCTGCGAAAGTCGTCGATGGTCAAAGTCAGTCCCATACCCAGCATCACCAGCGCAAGCGTCGCAACAATCCAAGTACCCCCAAACCAGGTAAAAAGCCCTGGTTGCACCATCGCCAGACCAGCTCCTCCCAAGACCCAGAATGGGAATGCGTGCGTGAGGAGAGCGAGGGGCTTGCGCATCCGACACCGTGGTCAAAACCGCCCACCATCGTCACCGCTATTTTACAATAATCGAAATACTTAAGGCTTGGCGCGGAGCCTGCTATCCCTATCGTCAGACCTGTTCCAAACCATGATCCGGGCTCAACACCATCTCCGCAGCCTCGCCGGCACTTCGATTACGAAGGCCCACGAGCAACAATGCTGCGCCCAGATGTGTCCGGTCGTCACGAATTGGAATAAATCCAAATCCGACGCGGGCTCTCAGGCCTAACCATTCCGAACCATCGGATTTGCGTTTAGTCCACCTGAAGACGCCCCGCGGTCAATCGACCCCGAGGACGCAACCGCTTTCCCTCCCATGCATACGATCATCCATCCGCTCAAAACCGCCAGCCGCAGTCGCCGTGCCGGGAATTCGCATCAACAAGACGAATTCCGGAAACCGCACTACGACTGCACGGAGCGTTCGGATGCAGTGGAGCTCCAGGTCTACGTGCCGGGCGTGGATGCATCTGGAATTGAGATCACCGCCCGCGGTCCTGACCTGGTGGTTACGGCCCTCAAATCACATTTTGTCCGTGTCAACTGGCATGCACTTCACCTCGAAGGCGCTCAGCGCGACTATCGGCTGGTGCTGCGCCTCGGACACGGCCTGGATTTCGGGCTCCTGGAAGCCGGGATCCACAATGGAGTTTTGACCCTGAAGTTGCCAAAAAGGTCTCCCGTGAGGGAACCCGCGGTGGCTCCAGCTCTCAAAAGGGTAGCCTAAGTCAGTCGCCTTTTCCACCGCTTCAGCGGTCCGTCAGTCCAAACCGGTTACGCCGCTTGGCACTTATGCGACCGCAAGCGGTGGCCTACGGCGGCCTGATTGTGCCGCATCCGAGCGATTCCGACTCAAGTGAATGTCGGAACGTGTCGAACCTACGTAGAACTACCCTCGTCATGCCTATCTTTTACCAGCCCTCCCCCCTGCCGCCCCTCCGGCCCCAAGGCTCGGTACTCGTGGTCCCGCACTACGATGTTCAGTGGGCCCGTCCCATCTTTCGAGCGCCCTCGCTCCCCACTCCGTCGCAGCAACACGCCGAAATTCCGTTCACCGCCTTGCGGATGCGCGAGGTGACGTTGCGTCCGCGGACCTAGAATCGCCTCGACGACTGCCTTTTCTCTGCGTGGGAATTTGCCCACTCTTCCATCAGCCGCGCGCCTCCTCGAAGGAGTATCAAGGGATTCACGTCTCGCTCACGAGCCACACCAGCCCACCCTCGGCACCAGGCGCGACTGCCAAAACAGAGGCCAGCCAGGTGGCAAGTCGGCGGACCTCTTCGTCCAGCCTCCACGGCGGGTTGACCACCACGAGTCCGCACCCACGCATTTTCAAGGGCGAGTCGGTTCCGGCCACCGCAATTTCGGCGACCCAGGTCGGCGGCAACTGACGGCTTCTCAGCTCGGAAAGAAACACGTCAATCCTCGCCCGGGTTGTCAGGGGATACCACACTGCCACCGTACACGCAGGCATTCTGGCCCTGATATCCTCCCAGGCTTCCACGATTGCCATCCACTCATTGGCATCCTCAAACGGAGGATCGATCAGAACCAGCGCACGCTTTTCGCTGCATGGGAGCATCGACCGAACAGCAACATACCCGTTCAATGGCTGGACGCTGACACGCGGAATGCCACCCATCTCCGAGCTCAGCGCAGCGAACTCCGACGGCTGCAGCTCACACAACGCCATTCGATCCTGCGGGCGCAACCACCCTTTGGCCAACCACGGCGAGCCGGGATAAAATCGCAGTTCGTCGGTCAAATTTCCGCAGCGGCGGTCGAAGTCACGTACAGCGGCGAGGTAGTGCCCAACTTCCACGGGCATATCCGATCGTCCCACAAGCCGGCCGATACCGGCAGGCCATTCCGGCGTGCGCGCCAAGGTCTCGCCATGCTGCGCCCGGGCCAGATCGTAGCGCCCACGGCCCGCATGCGTATCCAGATAGAGAAACCCCTTATCTTTGCGCTGCAGACTTGAAATGAGCCGCCCCAGCACAACGTGTTTGAACACGTCAGCAAAGTTACCCGCATGATAGTGGTGACGGTAGTTCACGGCAGGAGCTACACCCGAGCCGCCTTCACGACAGGGATCTTGACGACCACCTTCCGCACAAGGCGCGGTCCCACCACGGCAAGGGACGGACGGTGCGCGTCAACCGGAAAGAAAATCGCTGCCTGACCGGTCCCTACGCGCAGTGAGGAGGCACCCGACAGTGATCCATACAGAATCAAATCCTTTTCCGGGGTGTGGTCTTCCTCCACCGTCAGCGCGCCGACGTCCGTCACCTCCATGCCTTCCTCCCCAGCCACCACCAGCTGGAGATCGATGAAGCGACGGTGCGATTCCCACTTCACGTCTGCGGACGGTTTGCTCTCGTACGCCTGCAACAGCGAGAACACGCCCCCCTCCAGCTCGACCCGCACCGTTTCACCCACCCGCAAACGGGAAATTCGATCCGCCAAGGGGCTCCCTGCACTTAGGGCCTCCGCCGCGTGAGCGAAGGCCGTTTCAAACTCCGGACCACCCGCAAGTTGTTCTCGGATGGTTTGAAGTGCGCCAAAGAGTGCCATCCCCGAGGCCAACGCCCCGACGCCGGGGAGGCAAGCCTGTGCACAGGGGCTCACCGATTCGGTTCAGTCTCACGTCTTGAATCAATCACGACACCTCGCCATGGTCATACCTCTATGCACCTGATCAAATTTGTGTCGGTACTGCTCGTCGCAGCCGCCTCGGCTTTCGCCGCCGAATCGTTCGAAGGCAAGATCACGATGAGAATCACCTCCGACGGCAAGAGTCACGATCTCGCCTATGCGATCAAGGGCTCGCGGATGCGGATGGAAATGGCGGCAGACGGCAAGACCATGAGCACCATCCTGGATATGAAGGCCAAGGAAATGATGATGCTCATGCCGGAAGAGAAAATGTACATGGTGATGCCCCTGCGCGACGCCATGGACCAGGCGACTTCAGCTGCCTCGACCACCACCTTCGAAAAGACCTCGGAAACCGAAACGATTCTTGGATACAAGGCGACCAAGTACTTGGTGAAATCCAAGGACCAAAAGGAGCCGATCGAAGTCTGGGCCACGGAGGGGCTGGGTTCTTATTTTAACCCGAGCGACTTCGGACCGATGGGTGGCAAGCGCAAGCCGGCCGCCTGGGAAGCAGAACTTCGCAGCAAGGGCTTTTTTCCGCTTCGTACAGTGATGAAGGGACGCAAAGGCCGCGAAGACAAGATGGAGGTCGTAAACGTCGAAAAGACTTCACTGCCGGATTCTTTCTTTGCTCCTCCCGCCGGCTACAAAAAGTTCGAAATGCCTGGCATGGGAGGTCTGTTGCAGGGCTTGGGCGGAAAAAACTGACCACGCGGTTGCGCACTCACATGAGCGGGGCGCGGCGCTGCGCAACCCGCCGTGTCGCAATTCCCTTCGGCCGGCTGAATTCGAGTTTGCGGCCGCGGGCCGGCTCGTTTCGCTGCGGGCGTGGCCGTTGGCGTCGTTCGTATTCTGTCAGATCTGCACTACCGTGATCGCGGTGGGCTGCAGCGGCTGGAGGCACTCCAACCACTGCTGGATGGAGTATCGCAGGTGGTCCTAAATGGCGACACCCTCGAAGCACGCCATGCTGGGAGTCGCGAACTTCTGCAGGAAGTGCGCGAATTTTTCGGTCGCGTCTCACCTTCTGTCACTTTCATCGCCGGCAATCACGACCCGGATATCTCGCCACTCCTGGAACTCCAACTCGCTAACAACCTAGTCTGGATTACACATGGCGACATTTTCTGGCCAGACGTGGCTCCCTGGTCGCGCTACGCTCAGTGCATGAAGGACTTGATTGCGGAGGAACGCAACCGGCGTGGAATCACCGAGTCCTCAGGCGGTCTGGGCGATCTGCTCGCCTCCCACCGCGTTGCCAACCTGCGGCTCGGCGCTCGGTACGATCCGTCCAACCAAAGTGCTTCCGCTCGATTCATGCAACTTACCAGGACTCTTCTCCCTCCGACGCAGTTGCTGCGTATGGCGAAAGCGTGGCGCCAGGCCCCGGACCGGGCATTCGGCTGGGCGCGGAAACACAGACCCCAGGCAAAGTTTGTCCTCTTCGGACACATCCACGCTCCAGGTATCTGGAAAGACCCTTCAACCCAGGTTGTTGCCATCAACACGGGGTCATTTGAATGGCCACTTCGAGGACTTTGTGTCGACGTTTCTGACACTGCGCTGATCGTGCGACGCGTCATACGTCGGAGGGACCACTACCTGGCAGGACCACCTTGCGCGACGTTTCCGCTGGCGGAAGGCAGGTAACTCAGGCTATCACACGTTCGCATGAGCATGGAATTTGGCTGGTGGGATAAGGACGAAACCGGAAAGAAGTACCAAATCCTTGCCGATATCCATGGTGGCAACGTGACCTGGACCCGCAAGCAGGGGCATCACCAATCCTGGGAAACTCACCCGCCCACCGATCTGGATTGGGATCGGCTTTTGGACGAAGCCCGGCGTCGGGTGCCACGTCGCTTGCTCTCGCCAAAGCAATTCGCGGTGATTGAGCGGCTCCGTGAAGCCGCTCGTTAGACTTCCTTCCTCACTTGCACGGGAGGGATCGCACAAAGGCGTGTCCAGATCAGGCGAAAGGGCGTGGTAAAATGCCGTGGTTCGTTCTTCACGGCGTCGGTGACTGCGTGGGGGGGAGACCAGGTGCCTGCGTCAATTTCCTCGGGATTGAGGACAAACGGGCCCTCGTCTTCCATGCGATACACCCAGATAAACTCCCAGCCCGTCTCCGAACAGGCCTCAACTCGAAACCAACGTTCGGGCGGCACGGGCGACTCCAGGCCGATCTCCTCCGCCAGTTCCCGCTTAGCCGCCTCATCATAGCTCTCGCCAGCGTCGACGTGGCCCGAACAGGAGGCATCCCAAAGTCCAGGCGAACGGTCTTTTGCCATCGAACGCTTTTGCAGGAACACGGCTCCGGAACGATTAAACACAAATACGTGCACCGCACGGTGAAGCAGCTCACGGTCATGCACTTCCCGACGAGTCGCCTGACCCACGACGCAGTCGTTCTTGTCGACCACGTCGAAAAGTTCCTCTAGGTTTTGCGCCGACGGAAGCTTGTCTTTGCTGGGCATGAATGTCCTTTGATGCGGCTCACCCTCCGTCACGCCATGCCGAAAATCGATGTCAATCAAGTCGCAGAGATCCTCAAACGTAACAAGGTCGACCCCTCCCTTCTTCGTTTGCTCGTGGAGGAAATGAACGTTCTCGCCGAAGCGGCCGCACGTGCCGACGAAGACAAACCACCCGCCGTAAAAAAGCAATTTGTCATCCTGGTCAGCGACCCGGAGGACCGGTTTCCCAAACACGATTTTGCCGGCTGGGTGCTACAGATTCCGGAGAACGAGAGCGTAGCCACCACGCAGGAACGGATCTTCAAGGGCGTTTACGACTTCAATGCCACCAAGAAGGGCCGCTTGCTGCCCGTAAAAACGATTGGGGAGGCATTGGAGAGCGTACCCGCGAAACACTTCAAGGAAGCAGACGTTTGGGTGAAAACAAAGACACCCGTCTTGGTGTTAAGGACTGACAACGAAATCCCAAAAGACACGGACTCGACCAAGAGCGCCCGAGGCCACCGCTTGGAATAGCAGGGGACGGTCAGGGGCGCAGTCCGAACTTCGCCGGATCAAATCCGCGCGCCGCCAGAGCCTGTTGCAACGCTTTGAAATCAATTCGTGCACCGGGAGTCACCCGATTCGAGCGAAACCAGCCTTGGTTGACTTCCAACGCAAATTGAAGGCTTTCGCTCTTGGACTTCACGGTCGTTTCATCGAACGGATAGAGGGGGTAAACCTCTCGCAACCGACCGTCAGCGTCAAAGAAGCCGATGTCGAGGGGCAGCGAAGTGTTCCGCATCCAGAATCCCAGCCCCTGGGGTCTGCCGTAGACAAACAGCATTCCTTCGTCCGACTTCATCGATTTCCTAAACATCAAGCCGCGCTCCATCTCATGTGAGTTTACGGCCAGCTGCATGCGCACCACCTTGTCTCCCACTTGGATTGGAAAGTACTCGCTTGCTGGTTTGACCGCGTCCGTCGCCCCACCCCAGGACCCGACGACCAGAAACAAAACGACGCCGGCTAAGAACGAGCCCCAGGCCCGGGATCGACCGACTGCGGAATGTGGGTTTGCGTTCTTCACGGTCCACTTAGCAAATAGTGTCTCAGGCCCGACACAAACCCTCATTCGCCGTGCCCGCATCCTCCGACCAAGCCCTGCTCCTCTACGCCGATTCGGCCCACAATGCCGATATGCGTTACTTCAGCGGCCTTCATGTGCCCGACCCGTTCATCGCCCTCGCCGTGGGAGGTCGAAAGATCGGCCTCTTTAATGCGCTGGAATTCGGACGTGCACTCAAGGAATCTACACTCGACGACGTGCTGGCGCTGGAGCCCTTCCGGGAACAAGCCAAGGAACGTTGGCCGGACTCCACGCCTGGTGTGGCTGACATTGTTCTCCTCGCCGCCGAGAAGTATCTCGTGGATCGCTTTGTCGTGCCCGAGGATTTTCCTGCCGGTCTCTTTGAAAAACTACGGCGACGCGGGCTCACGCTCGAAGTCGCCACCGGCTCGATTCTCCCCGAGCGGGAATTCAAGAGCGCCTCCGAGGCTCGGGCCATTCGTGAGGGCAATCGCATTGCCGCGGCGGGAATCGCCGCCGCCGAAAAGGTCCTCGCCAAGAGTGCCATCAAAGGCGGTAAACTCCTCCATCGCGGCGAGGTTCTGACCAGCGAGCGTCTCAAATTCGCCATCGAGACAGCCTGTCTGGAAGCCGGAGGGGTCTCACTCGACACCATCGCCGCCGGCGGGGACCAAGCTTGCGACCCGCACAACCGCGGATCGGGTCCCCTTCGTCCCAATGAACTGATCATCGTTGACGTATTCCCGAGGTCGCAAACCACCGGCTACCACGGTGACATGACGCGCACGTTCTTGAGGGGTCGCGCCAGCGAGGCCCAGCGCGCGTTGGTCGATGCGGTTCGCACCGCTCAAAAGGCAGCTCTGAAGCTCATTCGCGACGGTGTGAACGGACGCGACGTCCACAAGGCCTGCGTGGATGTCTTTACCAAACGCGGTTATGAGACCAAGGCCACTCCGACGGGTTCTGTCGGCTTTTTCCACGGCACAGGGCATGGCCTTGGTCTCGCCGTGCATGAGCTTCCACGGCTAAGCGGCGCCGTCGACTACACCCTCAAAACCGGTGCCGTCGCAACGGTCGAGCCAGGACTCTATTACCCTGGATTGGGGGGGTGTAGGATTGAAGACGTGGTCCAAGTCACCGCCACCCGCCCTCGCCTCCTTTCGAGTGCCCCCTACGACTGGGAGTTGGGCTGAAGCCCGCGCGCTCATGTCCATCTCGGCATACCGTACCCGTGCCTTGCTGCAGAAAATCCGCCAGAAACGGATCCTCGTGGTGGGCGATGTCATGCTCGACCACTACATCTGGGGAAATGCCACCCGCATCTCGCCTGAAGCACCGGTTCCCGTCGTTGAAGTGTCACGCGACAGCTACGTACCCGGCGGAGCGGCCAATGTGGCAGTGAACTGCACGTCCATGGGAGCAAACGCCGTATTGGCGGGTTATATCGGATCCGACGATGCGGGCCTTCGACTTCGACAGGTGCTGGAGGAAAAAGGGGTCGAGACGCTTCCGCTGCCGGGCGGCGGGGCAACCATCATCAAGTCTCGTGTGATTTTGCAGCACCAACAGCTATGCCGGCTCGATCGCGAGGATCCGCCCGAGGCCTATCACATCGAAGCCAAAACCGCGACGAAACGCCTGCGTGCCGCCATTGAGGCCTGCGATGCGGTGATTTTTTCCGACTATGCCAAAGGCCTTGTCTCGGACGAATTGATCACTGCAGTGACGGCCGTGGCGCGGGAAAGGGGATGCATTGTCGCCCTCGATCCCAAACCCAAGCGCCCGATGCGATTTTCGGGACTCGACCTCGTAACTCCCAATCGAGGAGAGGCCGCCCAATTGGCCGGGATCGAATGGCGAAGCGGGCGGCCCTTTCCTTCGGAGGAGGTCTGCCGCAGGATCCATGAGAAACACCAGGTGAAGAATCTGGTCATCACCTTGAGCGAAGATGGCCTCCTGCTGAGCCGAGAGGGTCGGGTTGTCCGCCAGATCCCAACCGCGGCCCGGGAAGTCGCGGATACGTCCGGAGCCGGTGACACGTCGCTGGCTGCCATTGTTCTGGCGCTGGCCGTTGGTGCTGACCTTGAAACGGCTGCCCATTTCGCCAACGCGGCGGCAGGTGTCGTGGTGGGCAAGCTGGGCACGGCAACCGTTGTTCCAGCCGAATTGCTGGCCTATGTCTCCCACCGGCCCTGACGTGGCGCAGACGCTTCCATTGCCTCGTCACGCCATGGCCCACCATGCCTGAGCTCGCCGAGGTCGACTACTTTCGCAAGCGATGGGACGTCGGACTGAACCACGACATCCAGTCGGTGCAGATCCACGAACGCGCCAGGGTATTCCGGGACTGCGACACGGAGGCCCTGAAAGCGCATCTGATCGGATCGAGCCTGCAAAGCTCGATGTCGGCCGGCAAACAGATGGTCTTTAGGACTTCGAAGCAGGCCTGGCTCGGAGTGCATCTCGGCATGACCGGTGAACTGTGCGTACAGAGTTCTGAACAGGCCCCCAGGAAGTCGGATCACCTGGTTTTATCGCTTGGGTCCTTGATGCTCGTTTTCTCCGATCCCCGCATGTTTGGGAAAATCGACTTTCATCAGGGTGCGCAAGCGCCGGAATGGTGGAGTCGGATTCCTCCCGCTCTGATTTCCAGCGCATTCACCGTCGAGGCAGTCGCTGCATTTCTGAACCGAAGGGCACGCAGCTCCATCAAATCGGTCTTGCTCATGCAGGACCGATTCCCGGGCATCGGTAACTGGATGGCTGACGAAATTCTCTGGCGTGCGGCAATCCATCCCCGCTCCCTCGCCGGCCAGTTGACCGCTGCACAGGTCAGGTGCCTCCACCGAGAATGCCGGTGGGTCGCGCGCAGGGCGCTCGAGACCATCGGCACAACTATGGAAGATCCGCCGGCGACCTGGCTTTTTCCGCACCGCTGGCGGGAGGGCGGCGTTTGTCCACGCTCGCGCACTGCACTGGTGCGCGAGACCATCGGGGGTCGAACCTCCTGCTGGTCTCCAGGTCGGCAACGTCTCTCCGTCGCGCTCCGATGAGCAAGGCCGCGAAACTACGACTCGACGAGCTCCTGGTGGCACGGGGGCTGGCCGAGACTCGGGCCCAGGCAAAGGCGCTGATCATGGCCGGCAGCGTTCGGCTCGGAACTGAGAAACTGGAGAAACCGGGAAAAGAGCTTCCGGTCGATGCCGGGCCGCTGCACGTCGACCAGCCTCCCCGGTTCGTCTCCCGCGGTGGTGAGAAACTAGCCGCGTTTCTGGAGCGATTTCAAGTCTCGCTCCACGGTGCCCACCTCCTGGATGTAGGCGCATCGACGGGCGGGTTCACCGACTGCGCCCTGCAGGCGGGTGCTGCGGACGCCGTGTGCATCGACGTGGGTCGCGCCCAGCTTCACGCCAAACTCCGACGAGATGGCCGCGTGACCAATCTTGAGCAGCTCAATGCGCGACACCTGGAATCGGCACAGCTCCCTCGCGAGTTCTTTGATGTCATCGTCATGGACCTTTCGTTCATCTCGCTTAAAACGGTCCTGCCCGCGGTCTGGCCGCGCCTGCGAGACGGAGGTACGCTGATCGCTCTGGTTAAGCCTCAGTTTGAGGCAGGAAAGCACGAGGTGGACAAAGGGCGCGGAGTCATACGTGATGCCGCTGTCCGATTGGCCACGCTCGAGTCCGTGCGGACCTTTGCGTTGGCAAATCTCCCGCGATCCCGTTTGATGGGAGAAATGGAATCCCCGATCACGGGCGCCGATGGTAATCACGAGTATTTGCTCGGCCTGACCAAAATGAGCGAAACACCCAACGTGCCGGGCCAACTAGTCTGAATACGCTCTCTCCTGGACTCGTGCAGAAGCCTTACCCACACCAGACCATGTCTCCTCTCAAGACGCTCGCTTTTGTGGTGAACCGGGACAAAAGCGGTGCCCCCGAACTGGCCCGCGCCCTCATGGACCTCGCAGCGGGTGCAGGTGTTCGCGTGCGTGCAACGGAGCAATTTCCCATCGATGAAGGCTACCTCGAAGGTTGCGATGCCTGCTGCGTCATCGGCGGCGACGGAACATTGCTCGGCGTGGTCCGCTCAGCGGCGCGATTTCACGTTCCCGTCATCGGCGTAAATCGAGGAAGCTTGGGATTCCTGACCACGTTTTCGGCCGACGAGGCGCGAGGCCAGTTTGGAAGTTTGCTCCGAGGCGAGTTCAAGGTGGCCGAACGCTCGCTGCTCGATTGTTCGACCGGGCCGGGCCAGCATGACCTTGCCCTCAACGACGTACTGATCAAGGCGGAGGCCAATTCTCGGCTGGCCCAGCTTGAGGTTTATGCAGATGGCCAGCTCGTGACTGAATACTACTGTGACGGTCTTATTTTCGCCACGCCTACGGGTTCAACTGCCTACAATCTGTCGGCTGGAGGCCCCTTGATCCACCCGGCAGCCCAGGTTGTGGCGATGACGCCGATTTGTCCCCATACCCTGAGCAACCGTTCGATTATCTTCCGGCACGACGTAAAGCTGCAGGTCTTCAATCGAGGCAACAACGCCCGGTTGCTGGTGGCGATGGACGGACAGCGCAATCTGGTTAGCTGCGAAACGTCACCGGTCGAGATCTCGGTTTCCACGCAATCTCTGCGCCTCGCGCAGCGATTGGACTATTCCCACTTTTCCGTCGTTCGCACCAAACTCAAGTGGAGCGGTGGAAACGAAGAACGGGCTTCCTCACCTGCCTGATATCTGGGGCCAGGTTGAAGGGACACCTGCTCGAGGTTGCAGATGTCCCTGGCTAATCATCCTGCGCGACGCTCAATCGGAACCGGGTTTGGTCGCCGACGACTTCAGGAGTGACGACTTGGAAGCTTCGGCCTTCTCGCCCTTGTCGAGTTTGCCGTCGTGATTGGCGTCGAACTTCTCGAGTCGCTTCGCTTGCGCTTCGGCGCGACCCCGTTGGACATCTGCCTTCCATGCCGCCTTTTCGCTGTCGCTCAAGAGCCCGTCTCGATCCGCGTCGTACTTTCGTAGAATCGCCGGAGGAAGAGATTTCGCCTTTTCCTTTTCGGACGTGTCTTGGGCATTCGCGCTGAAACAAACGAGGGAGAAAGCCAGCAGTCGGAGACTGCCGCGGGAACAGGATTTAATTGCAGTTTTCATGCAATTAAACACCAGCCGTCGCCGGCCTTGAGATCAATAGCAAATTAGATGCATAAACACCCCTTTTCAGGGCAAACCCGTCCACCTCAACTTCGCATGATGAGTGAAGGACTAGAATCTCCGTCCAACTCACGTTCGGCAGGCCGGTGTCGCGGGCCCACCGGTGGCCATTAGGCGGGGCGAACCACCACCTGAACTCGCTTCTCCGCCCTCAAATAAGTTCGGGCGAAACGGGAAAGATCGTCGATCGTCACGGACTCGATTCGCCGATCGAAGTCCAGCCAGTCGTTGACGGGCTGTCCGTAGAGAGCATTCAGAGCGGCCTGCATGGCTCGGCTTGCATTCGTCTGCATGGACTGCCGCTTAGCCGCTTTGAGTCGCACCTGGCACCGTAGCAATTCGGCAGGTTCGATCTGCCCCGCCGCCACTCGGGCAATCTCGGCGTCAATCTCGGCCAGCACCTCGTCAGCGTGAACCGGCGCTGTTCCTGCATAAAAGTAAAACAACCCACCGCGCAATCCGACGACCCGGCTGGATCGAACGAAGTAGGCGAGCCCTTTCTCCTCTCGGACTCGCTCGAACAACCGCGATGCCATTCCACTGAAGAGCTCGTCCGCGACGTCCGCAACATACATATCGGCGTCAATTGCGCCCGGTCCCGGAAACCCCTGGAACACCACCGCTTGTTCGCGCGGCTGGAGGTCGACGGAGTTCCCGTTCGCCGCAGGACCATCAAACGGCACGGGGAGCGGAGGTGGGGACTTCCGAGGAAGTTTCGCGAGGAATTTCTTCAGGTGCGGCAGCAGCTCTTTGCGGGAAAAGGCACCGGCCACGGCCAGAACCGCATTCCCACCCACCACCACCTGCTGGTGGAGTTTGCGAACATCGGCGGGAGAGAGTGCCTGCAATCCGGCGGGATCGCCATGGGAGTCGATTGCGAGCGGATGGTCCCCAAAGAAACGTCGCCGCAGGAGCTTTCGGCCGTAGGTAACGACATCGTCCGCATCCTGCTGCAGATCGGCGAGCTGGGCTCCACGCTCAATGTCAAACGTCTGGGGCTGAAACGCGGGCGCGAGCACGGCGTCTCCCAGCAGGTCAATGGCGCGGAGGGAATCAGTGGGAAGCACCTCCAGGGAAAGGCCAAGGGCATTGTTTCCTGCAAACGACCCAAACGACCCGCCCACCTCCTCGATACGCTGCGCCACCTCGGCCGCTGTGCGGCGGCGGGTGTCTTTCGTGAGCAAGGTCGCAAGCAGTGCCGACGCACCACGCCGATTCGGGGCCTCAAGGCTCGGTCCCCCCATGAAGGCCATTCGAAAATGCAGATTGGGAATCCGACTGTCTTCCTGTAGCAACAACCGAGCCCCATTCGGAAGTCGAATTTCCTCAAACCCCGGGGAACGCAAACGGACCGTCTCGACCGATGGAGCGCGCGGAGCCTGCGCCAAGGGGCTGATGGAGACCGCAGTCTGGGTCTGGGGAATGAGATAGGTCCGAGCCAAGCGAACGAGATCGGCGGACGACAGTTTCCGGAGTCGATCAAAGTAGGTTCGTGTAAACCACAGGTCACCCACCACCACTTCCGCCGCTCCCAGACGAGACGCCTGTCCCGACATCGTCTTTCTCGTATTGATTTCACCCACCATCAATTGGCGGATGGCCTTCCGGATTTGCGCGGGTGAAAAGCCTCGTCGGGTCACCTCCGCGAGGGTGCGCTCGATGCACTGGGTCGCCCGTTCTCGGCGGCCTGCATCGCACGTGAAGGAAACGTAGAAGAGGCCGGCTGTCCCGGGATTCCAGCTCGTGGCATCAATGGAGTGAACCAAACGCGCCTTTTCCCGGACCGCTCGCCACAATACCGAGCTGTCACCCGCGCCCAGCACCATCGCCAACAGCTCCAGTCCGGGCGCGTCTTCATGAGCCAGGCCCGGAATCTGCCAGGCCAGCCCCGCCCGCGTGAGTTCAACTCCCTCGTAACGGTGATCGGACCGCGAGGCCAGCGCACGTGGCTCCTCGGGAATGACCACCGGAGCCAGGCGTCCGCGAGGCAGGACGCCCAGGTGGCTGTCCACCAGGCGCCGAACGGCCTCAGGCTCGACATCGCCGACCACCACGACCACGGTGTTGTTCGGTACGTATCTACCCTTATAGTACGAATATAGCTCATCCCGGCCGACCCCGGAAAAAATCTCCCGGTGACCGATGATGGGAAGCCGGTAGGGATGCACCTTGAAGGCCGCCTCGAAGAGCGTCTCACCCAGCCGCTGGTCCGGATCGTCGCGCCCCATGTCGATCTCGCGAAGAATCACGTTCTTCTCCCGCTCGACCTCCTCCGCCGGCAGGGTGGAGCGGAACACGGCGTCCGCCAGCACATCGACCGCCACCCCGACATGTTCACTCGGCAGATCGATGTAGTAGACGGTGCGATCAAAGGTCGTGTAGGCATTGATGTAGCCTCCATGAGCCTGGACGGTCGCACTGATCTCCCGTCCGGCTCTTTTCTCCGTTCCCTTGAAAAGCATGTGTTCCAGGTAATGCGAAAGCCCCGCGCCGAGGAGGTCGCCCTCGTGGATACTGCCCGTCTTGACCCAGACCTGGACGGATGCGAGTGCTGCAGAGCTGTCCCGCTTGACGATCAAGGTGAGTCCATTCGGCAGCACCCATCGGTCGATGCTCTCCTTCCAGAAAGACTCGAGCAAATGGAGGTCAGAGGAGGCGGACGGCTGGGACTTCGACATGAATAGGAATTCGATTCGGCACTACATGGAAACCGGCCCGGATATCAACCGGTCCCGTCCGAAAAATCTAGACTGCCTCTCCCACCACGGACTTTGGCCATCCGGCAGGACGCGGATGCTTGGGCAGAAACGGTTTCACAAATGCATCCTCAAACGAGTAGATGTCCGAAAAGTCCTCGCGCCGGTCATTGTCCGTCTTCGAAAAGACGTTGTATTCGATCAGGCTGAAAACGATATCACCGAAGTCCGTACACGCGCGTATCCCCCAGCCGTTCAGCACGGTGATGGCCAGCGGGCCAAACTGATCCAACGCATAGGCCCTCAGACCGTCGAGAAGCTCGGGCCCACTGACATGCAGCGAGCGCTGCGCTCGATCCAGGTCACGCTTCTTGAGCTCCTTCACTGCATGATCAAGTCCATGCCGGGTAAAGGTATACGCTTTCGGATCAAAGCGCGGATCTTCCTTGCAAATCAATTCTACGATCTCGTCGAAGTCCAAATCCTGCATGGGCGGTCAGTCGAGTTTGCAGAGGGAACACGGTTCCGCAATCATCCGCTTGCATGCCGCTGGGAGATTGCACTATGTTACCGCTGTCAGTCACCTCTTGTAACGCAAGTCATAGCAATTAATTACCCCTTATACGTAGATTTCCAAATTGCGTCACGGACCGGTGACGCTTTCTTTCAAACCATTAACCATGATCGATACTCCAGAAACAAATACCGTGCTCGCTTCGGATTCTTCCGCCGCAGGCACTCCGATTGAAGTTGCCGTCGCTCGTTTGCGGGCTGCGGGATTGCGCATCACGCAACCGCGCATTGCGATCCTAAATGCGCTCATCCGGCGGGAGCAGCCGGCGAGCATTGAGCAGATTCATAATGATCTAAAAGGGAACACCTTCTGCGATCTGGTGACGGTCTATCGCTGTCTGGCTGCGTTTGAAGAACTTGACCTTGTTCGGCGTTGTTTCTTCCACAACGGAACCAGTTTGTGGCAGATTAATCTCGCTGGCGAAACGACCTATCACGTGGTTTGCAAGGTCACCAATTCCATGGAGCAATTGGATCCGCAAACGACCGCCGATCTCAATTCGGCGATCAAGCGCGTGGAAGATGTCCTGAAGTCACGCGGCTATTCGGACATCGGCCACATGGTCGAGTTTTTCGCTGTGAGCCCCGGCGCCAAAGTAGAAGGCGCGGGCAAACTCGCAGTCGACGCCGGTATGTGACCGGCATTCTTAATAATTAATACTTGAAAACCCGCTTCGAAAGGAGCGGGTTTTTTTTGGACGTCGCGGGCCGTCGGGAACGCCTGTCAACTGCGGGCGAGCTGGAATCGCCGGTCGACCGCAGTCCAATTCAGGACTTTCCAGAATGCCTGCGCGTAGTCAGCGCGGCGGTTCTGGTAGGCGAGGTAGTAGGCATGCTCCCAGACATCGAGACCGATGAGCGGAAACGCAGCCTCTGAAAGCGGACTGTCCTGATTGGCCGTCGATGTGATCCGCAATTGTCCGGACTGGAACACCAGCCAGGCCCACCCGCTTCCAAAACGTTTCAGCCCGGCATCGACAAATTGATCCCGGAAAGCCTCCAATGAGCCGAAGGACGACCGGAGCGCGGCGCCAAGCTCAGTCCCGGGGCCCTGGGCACCGCCCGGTGTTAGTAATGTCCAGAAGAGGGAATGATTTACGTGACCACCGACATTGTTACGCACTGCTCCGCGGATTGACTCCGGGAGTGACCCCAGTTTCTCCAGAAGCGTCTCCGCCGACCACGCTTTCAGGTCAGGAAACTCCTGAAGGGCTCGATTGGCATTGTCGATGTACGTCTTGTGATGACGCCCATGGTGAATCTCCATGGTCCGCGCGTCGATATGCGGCTCCAGGGCCGCGAATGCAAATCCCAGTGCTGGCAGGACAAACGGTTGAGAGGTCGAGGGCTTAACGGCAACCGGCGCGGCCCCCTGCACTGTACCCTGCCCCGCCAACGCAACCGCACCCACCCCACCCAACAGACGCAGCGCATCCCGTCGGGAGAAGTGGCCAGACTTGGGTTCCGGTGAAGACATCATGGGCCAGAGGTACTCCGAATCGGCAAAGTCGCAAGCCCGGGAAGCGGTCCCTGGACTTACCTCGACGCCCCGCCGATTCGGATCCGCGGATCGAGCCAAAGCAGCAGCAAATCGCTGACGAGCGTGCCGAAGACCCCAAGCACGCTCATGACCATCAGCATGGACCCGGCCAGATAAATGTCTTCCGCCAGCAGCGCATCCAGCATCACCGGACCCACCATCGGCAAACTCAACACCAGCGCCACGATGGCTCCCCCCGAGACCAATTGCGGAAACAGCGCGCCAAGTCCGGAAACAAACGGGTTGAGTGCCAGGCGCACCGGATACTTGAAGAGCAGACGGATCGGCCTGACCCCCTTCGCGCGCGCGGTCGTAACATAGGGCTTTCTCAATTCGTCCAGTAGGTTGGCCCGCATCACCCGGATCATTCCCGCCGTTCCACCAAAACCCAGCACCACTACCGGTACCCAGACATGGCGCGCGAGGTCCAGCACCTTTCCCCAGGTCCATTCCGAACTCGTCGCATATTCGGGCGAGAAGAGGCCGGACACGGAAAGTCCCAGCCATTGGTTGGCGACGTACATGAGGACAATCGCGAGCAGGAAGCCGGGCACCGACATGCCGAGGAAACCAAACAGCGTCAATAGGTAGTCGCCCCACGAATACTGCTTGACGGCCGAAAATATGCCGGTCGGGAGCGCCAGCGCCCAGGTGAAAATCAACGTGGCAAGCGACACCACCACCGTCAGGGCGATGCGATCCCCCACCACCGAATTCACCGATCGATTGTGCTCCATCGAAAGCCCGAGGTTGCCCTGCAGCAGACCCGCGTCCTCGGTCCGGAAACTGACAAACCAGTAAAGGCCGACCCACCGGAGGTATCGCTTCGTCATGGATTCATTGAGATGAAAGTCGTTCCGCAGATCCGACACCATTTGATCCGAGGTCGATGTTCCCTGCATTTGGAGCTCCAGAACCCGTGAGTGGGCGAAATCCCCCGGAGGCAGTTGCACAATCACAAAGATGATCACCGACACGACGCCCAAGGTGGGCACCATCAACGCCAACCGGCGTCCGATGAAGGGGTGCCGCGCCGCCGCCAGCACCAGCACGAGCAGCACCGAAGCAACCATGAGAACGCGAAGCACCGTCGAAAGCCAGGCCAGCCCGCCCGCAGTCTCACCCGGTTCGCCTGGTCTGCCTTCCCGGGCGAGCAGAATGGCGGGGTCGCCCTCCACCTTCAACATCGCCTCGCGCGTGGCAGCCACAGTGGAGGGCGGGTCGGACGGCTGGTCCCAATAGTAGGTTTCCAGCCCACCATTCGCAGGCGACATCCAGATCGCACCCGTGATCACATTCTTCGGGACATTCCTGAAGCCGTCCTTGACGACCACCAGTTGAGGAGGGGAGGTGGTCACGCTGATGTGCCAGACTTCCTCGGCATTGCTCGTTTGAATCTCCCGGAAGAGCGCAATCCGACGCGTCGGATCGGCCTCCTGAAACAACTGCTCGAGCCGTTCCATGTTGCGGCGCAGCGGATGCCCCGGGGGAGGCTCAAGCGACCCAGGCTTGTTCGCCCGCTCGTCACCATACACCCCGCCAAATTGATACCACTGCCCATAACCCGGGGCGAAAAACGACTCGACATAGGTGGGCACAAAGTTCCGCGACTCCACCAGCGGCATCGCCTCGCTCTCTCCGGTCCAGACCGTGAAATCGTGCTCGAACGCGGCCTTCTCTGCATAAAAGAGCGGCCGCGCCCGGATCCGCTGAATGCAGCGGATCCCCACCTTCGCCCAGTCATCCACCACAAATTGAGCCGGATCATTGCCGGTGAACTCGGTCATGTTCAGGTACCACGCCATCTTTGTTCCATCTGGAAACATCCGGTAGCCATCGCTGTCACGGGCGGTCAGTCCCAACTCATCCAGAATCGCATTGGCACGAGCGGGATCGTACTCGGTGAAACTCTTGAACAGCGCTTCGCTGTAATAGTCCGATTGCGGCCCCGGATCGATCTGCGCCGGTTCGCCCTGGCCATTGAACAACGCCGCGATGATGTCCCTTCGGTTGATGGCGAGCGACAGCGCCTGTCGGAAGCGTTTATCGTTCAGAAACCTGACTTTCAAGGCCGTCTCCGGCCGGTCCGGATCAATGCGGCGATTGATGACGGGGTAGATGGTAAACGGGGATCTTGTTCCCTGGTACCAATGGTAAACCGAGTATCCGTTCTTGCGCGCGGACCCCATCAGCAGAACATGGTCCTCATAGCGCATGAAGCGGTCCTGCATGGAGAGATGTCCTCCGGACGCGGTCAGTCCAAACAGATTGTTGGGCCGGATGTCCATCACCAGCCGGTCCAGATAGGGCAGCTGGTTGCCGGCCCCGTCAACGGCGGCATAATAGGGATTCCGGACAAAGACGAACGGCGCGTTGGCGGTGTAGTTACGGTACACCCACGGCCAAAGCCTGGGGTGATCGGGGTTGTTCCATTGCCTGAGACGCTGATAAACCGCGCGGCTGCTGGAGAGCTGAAAGGCCTGCATGTGGCGCTGGATGAGCGCCTGGTCGCCCAGCTGCGGGTGAAACTGGCGAAGGTAGTGCGCCGGGGTGCAGTATTCCGAGTACTCCACCGGATTCTGAGCATAGGAGGCCAGACGCTCAATGAACAGGGGATTTGGCTGCTGAAAAACAAACCTCACCGTGTAGTCATCGACCTTTTCCAGCGAACCCTGCCCCGCGGCATTGCGCAGCAACCGGGGCGCCGCCTCAAAAAAAAGCACCTCGTCCCGATACCAATAGACAAGATCGTCCGCCGTGAACGGCATCCCGTCGGACCAGCGCATGCCCCGGCGGAGCTCAAACGTGAACACCCGGAAGTCGGGTGACGCCTTCCAGGACTTGGCTGCGTGGGGCACAATTGGATACCCTTCAGGCGACCAGCGGACCAGATTCCCCCCGGAGAGGCGCCACGAAATGGTGTTGACGTCTGCATTCGACACCGCGAGCCGCTGCCAGGTGCCGCCAAACTTCCCCACCCCTTCCACTCCGACCAGCACCACCGGTTCTGGTCCCACCCTGGCAGCAACCGGCGGGAGCTTCCCCTCGCGGACCAGTTCGGCCAACACCGGCGCCTCTCCCTTCGGCCACCACGGCTCGCGGGGATCCTGCGAATAGACCACGTCCTTTTGGATCCGCGGCGGATTCTCACGATGCAGGGTCATCTCTCTCGACTTTTCGACCTCCGCCAGAGCACGCGCCTCGGGTGCCGGCGGCGGGGTGGTGACGTCGGGGCGAAAACCGAGGCCGAACAAGTAGAGGACCAACGTCAGTCCCAAAGCGGCCAGCAGGAATCCAAGAAGGGGCTTGATGACACTCGTTCTCACGGGCTCACCCAAGGCAACCGTCGGAAGCGGGGGAAGCAACGCCCTTCGCCGGGCGGGGTGCTTAATGTTATCCCGGCACCTCACTCGAGGCGCGGGAACCGGACTTGCGGTCCCGCGGCTGATCCGACAGGTTCGCGGGAGATGTCAAACCCGGTCACTCGCCGCCAGGCGCTCGCTACGCTCACCGGCGCCGTGCTTGCCACGGCCGCCTCATCGTCACGCGGGAACACCCCCACCCCCCCCACAACCATGTCCTCGATCCGCCACTCCGTCTGCAAATGGTGTTACCCGAAGATTCCTCTGGCCGACTTGGCGCGCGCAGGCGCGAAATTCGGACTGCAGTCGATTGAACTGCTCGGTCCGAAGGAATGGCCGGTGGTCAAGGAATTCGGTCTGACTTGTGCCATTTCCAACGGGCCCAGCACGATCCCGGACGGATTCAACCGGCGGGAAAATCACGCAAAACTGATTCCTGCTTTTCACGAACGCATCCGCGAATGTGAAGAGGCCGGCATTCCCAATGTCATTTGTTTCTCCGGCAACCGACGGGGTCAAAGCGACGAAGAAGGACTCGAGATCTGTGCCGAGGGGATCAAGCAAATCGTCGCCGAGGCCGAAAAACGCAGGGTGACCGTTTGCATGGAGTTGCTCAACAGTCGCGTGAATCACAAAGACTACCAATGCGATCGCACTCCGTGGGGCGTGGAACTCTGCAAACGAGTCGGCTCCGAGCGATTCAAGCTGCTCTACGACATTTACCACATGCAGATCATGGAGGGTGATGTGATTCGCACGATCCAAACCCATCACACCTACTTTGGCCACTACCACACCGGAGGAAACCCGGGTCGAAACGAAATCGACGAGACTCAGGAGCTTTACTATCCAGCGATCATGCGGGCCATCAAGGAAACGGGGTATGCGGGATTTGTCGGCCAGGAGTTCATTCCCAAACGCGATCCGCTGACCTCGCTGGAGGAAGCGATCAAGCTCTGCGCGGTCTAGGCAGGCTCACCTCAGATAAGAAGCTCCACCGTGGGTTGGTTTTCGTCCAACCCCGTTTAGTCCCACCAAACGCTGTTCACAGCGCGGCGAGTAACCGCCGCAGCGTTTCGTCGACCAGCTTGGGATTGGCCTTGCCCTTGGAGGCCTTCATCACGGGCCCCTTGAAGGCGTTCAGCGCACTTTCCTTACCCGCCTTGAAATCCGAAACCGACTTTGGGTTTCCGGCGAGTGCATCGCGGCACCACTGCTCAAGTTCTCCCGCATTGGTTTCAGCCCGCAAGCCTCGGCGGTCGACAATCGCTCCCGGCAGTTCGCCCGTAGCAAACATCTCCGCGAAGACTTCGCGCGCCGCCGATGTCAAGAGTGTGCCGGAGTCGATCAGCTTCACCAACTCGGCAACATGGATCGGAGTGAGCCGGGAGTCTGCCAATGCGACTTTCGCCGCGCCGAGCTCGCGCAGCAGATCATTGGCGATCCAGTTTCCCACCATTTGGGCGCGACCGGGGCCGGCCGCGGCCACGGCGGCTTCAAAATAGTCGCTCAACCCGCGATCAGGAACGAGCACGGATGTGATCGTATAGGGAATCTGATAGTGCGCAATAAACCGACGCTGCTTCTCAAACGGCAATTCAGGACACGTCTCTCGTAGACGCTGTTTCCACGCTTCATCCACCTTGACCGGCATGAGATCCGGATCCGGAAAATAGCGGTAGTCGTGCGCCATTTCTTTCGACCGAAGGGACTGCGAGGTTCCAGTCTGGCCATCATAGTCACGCGTCTCTTGCACAATGGTCCCTCCCGATCCCAGGACGGCCACCTGTCGACGGATCTCGTGGGCGATACCATCACGCACAAATGAAATTGAGTTGAGATTTTTCAGCTCAACTTTCGTCCCCAAGGTCGTCTGCCCCACCGGTCGAATCGAAATGTTCGCGTCACACCGCATCTGGCCCTTCTCCATGTCGCAATCCGATATGCCCGCATACACCATTGCCATCCGCAGCGAGGTCAAAAATGCGAACGCTTCCTCGGCCGAGTGCATCGCCGGCTCAGAGACAATTTCCATCAGCGGTGTGCCCGCACGATTAAAATCGATCAGGGAATCTGTGGCGCCGTGGTTTAATTTGCCCACGTCTTCCTCAAGGTGAATCCGAGTGAGGGGAATTTGTTTGTGCTCTCCCTGAATATTCCGGGCCGGGCCGGGCAGTTCGATCTCAACCGAGCCACCCCGGCACATCGGCTGGTCATACTGCGAGATCTGATAGTTCTTCGGCGAGTCGGGGTAGAAGTAGTTTTTCCGATCCCATTTGCAGACCGGAGCAATCTCACTTCCCAAGAGCAGGCCCGCCTTCACGATCGCGTCGATCGCGGCCTTGTTCATCACGGGCAGGACGCCAGGCAAGGCGAGGATCACCGGGTCCGTCAGGGTGTTGGCATCGTGGCCATAGCCCGCCGCCACGCGGGTGAACATCTTGGACTGGGTCTTGATCTGAACGTGGACCTCAAGTCCGATGACCGCTTCGTAGTTCATGGAGTCGATTCAGGTGCAGGCTAGATGGGCGATGGCAACGACTGGCACGGTGTTCACCCCTAGACCACCGGGCGTCGCTGCCCCCATCCATGCGCCCGCTCGTAGGCGCTGGCGATACTGAGGAGTTCGGCCTCTTGGTAAGGTTGCCCGATCAGCTGCATGCCAATCGGGCGTCCATCCTGGCTAAAGCCGCAAGGCACGCTCACCGCCGGCAATCCCGCCAAATTTACACCAATGGTGTAAATGTCGCAAAGGTACATTGCGAGCGGGTCAGCCTTCGTACCTCTGCGAAAGGCAGGGGTGGGCGCTGTGGGGGTCAGGATCGCGTCAACGTCGCGATAGGCCGCGAGAAAATCATTTCGAATCAGTGTCCGGACCTTCTGAGCTCTAAGGTAATAGGCATCATAGTAACCACTCGACAAGACGTAGGTCCCGAGAATGATCCGACGTTTGACCTCCGCACCGAAACCCTCCGCCCGTGACTTGAAGTAGAGGTCCACGGCATCCTTCGCGTCCTTTGAACGGTGGCCGTAGCGAACCCCGTCAAACCGGGCGAGATTTGACGAGCATTCGGCCGTCGCAATGATGTAGTAAGCCCCGACGCCGTACTCGGTGTGCGGGAGCGAGACGTCCTTTATCTCGCACCCTAGCGACTGGTAGAACGCAACGGCCTTTTGCACCGCCTGCGCCACTTCCGGGTCCAATCCTTCGCCGAAATACTCGCGCGGAATGCCTAGGCGCCAAGGTCCCTGGCGTCGCGCAATCTCTGCTCGGTAGTCGGGAATCTCCACCTGGTACGAGGTCGAGTCGAGGGGATCATGTCCGGCAATCACTCCGAGCAAGTGGGCAACATCATCGACGCTGCGCCCAAAGGGCCCGATCTGATCAAGTGACGAAGCAAACGCGATCAGACCGTAGCGCGAAACCAGCCCATAGGTGGGCTTAAGCCCCACCAGGTTGCAAAAGGCGGCGGGCTGACGGATTGATCCCCCGGTGTCAGAACCCAATGACGCAATCGCCTCCCCTGCGGCGACGGCCGCGGCGCTGCCTCCGGACGATCCACCCGGCACACAATCAAGAGCGTAGGGGTTTGCGGTGGCCTGAAATGCCGAGTTTTCTGTCGATGAGCCCATCGCAAACTCATCCAGATTCAGCCGTCCCCAGCAGATCGCTCCCGCATTACGCAGGCGTTTCACCACGGTCGCGTCATAGGGCGAAACAAAATGCTCCAGCATGCGACTGGAAGCCGTCAATGGCTGGCCAGCCACCGCAATCACGTCCTTCATCCCGATCGGAATTCCGTCAAGGGGTCCGAGAGCGCGTCCGGCGGCTCGCCGCGTGTCCGAGGCTCGCGCTTGCGCCATCGCATCCTCCCGATCATAGGAATTGAAAGCCCTCACTTTGGTCTCCACCGCCTCGGTTCGAGCAATGACGGCCTGGACGAGTTCGACGGAGGAAAGTTCACCTCGCGCAAGGGCCGCAGAGAGCGCTCCAATGCTGAGAAAGTAGGTTTCAGTGGACATTCAAACAGGTTCTGCCTTCAGAAAACAGAGAGGCGGCCAAGGTGAAAGACACCCTGGACCTGGGGTCGAGTCTTGCGGTCCCTATTCCGTCGAAGTGCATCATTCAACGACCTTGGGTACTGAAAACATCTGGTCTCGCTGCGCCGGAGCGTTCCGCAAGGCAGCCTCGGCCGTCAACCCGGGGGCGGCCTCGTCCTTGCTCCAGACATTGTACAAAGGAAAGGCGTGCGCCGTGGGCTCCACCCCGTCGACATTCACCTCTTTGAGCTTCGCAATATGCCCAAGGATTTCCCCCAATTGTGCCGCGTACTGTGCCTTCTCCCCCGGCGTCAGGGCGATACGGGCGAGATTCGCCACATGATCAATATCGAGGTCAATCGGCTGCGACATGGTTTTATTTGCGGATCCCGTATCCGGTGGCGGCAATCAGCGACTCCTGCAAGGCCTGAAACGCACGATTGACCTCCTCGTCGGTCAAGGTCCGATCCTCCGCGCGGAATACCAGGGAGAACGCCAAGCTTTTTTTCCCATCCGGCACGCCCTCGCCACGGTAAACGTCGAACACTGAAATACGCTCCACCGCAAATGCGGTGCCGATCACCGCCCGAGCGGCCTTGGCCAAAGCCCGACGCGCTTCCTCGGAGGGAAGCGCTTCGTCCACCACGAGTGCCAAATCGCGCAACGCCGCAGGGAACTGACCAAAGGGTTTGTAGCGGCGGTGGGAGCCCTCGGCGGAAATCTTCTCCGGAAGCACCATCACCTCTCCACCATAGACACGCCCGCTGATACCCAGCGCCTTCATTGCCGCGACGTTGAGTAATCCAAACGAAGCCCGCCAGCCTTGGCTGAGGTCACCCGCACTGGCCGCATGACCCGCCTGCCACTGCCGGCACTCACCTTCGCTCACGGGACGCGTGAGCCGGACCAGATCAATTCCCGCCAAGGCCGCGAGGGACTGGGCGTGGTGTTTGACGCTGAAGAAGTCGGTCTCCGTCCGACGCAACCAGGTCCGCTCCGCCACGTCTTCTGCCATGATGAAGCCAATGGCCACACACTCCAGCAAACGGCCGTCACGCTCATGAAACACGCGTCCAGATTCGCCCAGCAGCGAAACTGAAAGTCCTCTCGACTGGTTGAGCCTTAAAGACTCCACCAAACCGCCGAGGAGGCTGGCGCGCAAATGTGACTGATCCTCCACAAAAGGATTCGACAGTCCGAGTTTTTCCACGGTGGCTGACTCAACGGTGACCGCAGCTTCCCGCGCGGATCGCAGCGTATAGTTCACGCACTCGTGAAAGTCATGACCCACCAGATAGGCCATGGCCCTGCGATTGAACTCAACCACGGGATCGTCATTTTCCGGCAAGCCCGGCGAGGACACCGGCGCCACTGGAATTCGCTCCGTCCCATGCAGGCGCAAAATCTCTTCCACCAAATCAATCGGGCGGTCCAGATCGTCACGCCAACTTGGAATCTCCACCGTCCACACAGGCCCAGTATCCAATTCGTCATCCCGTGCAAGTGTCAGCTCGAGTGACTCAAGAGCTGCCTTCATGTCGGTCAGAGGTATCTCAAATCCGAGCCGCTCCGTGACGAACCGAGGATGGAGCACGATTTCGCGCTGCCACGGAACATCTCCACCTACTCGAAAAGAGGGGCCGACGAGCTGCCCTCCCGCTGTCTGCAGAATCAAGCTGATGGCCCGCCGCGCCGCTTCAGGCAGCGCATGGGGATCGACCCCGCGTTCATAGCGATAGGATGAGTCACTGGAAAGGCCGAGTCGCTTGGTGGTGGCACGGATGGATTGCCGTTTGAAATAGGCCGCCTCCAGCACCAGGTCCGTGGTCGACTCATCGACACCCGAATTCACGCCACCCATCACACCTGCAATCACCACCGGCTTGGTCGCATCCGCAATGACCAGTGTCTGTGAAGTCAGGGTGCGCGGCTTGCCATCCAAGGTCACGATCGACTCTCCGTCGACCGCCCGTCGCACCACAATCGCGGAACCAGCCAGCTTGCGCGCATCAAACGCATGCAACGGCTGACCATATTCGAGCATGACGAAATTACCGACATCGACCACGTTGTTGATGGGGCGGAGTCCCACCGCCGTCAGCCGCTCCTGCAGCCAGGCAGGACTCGGACCGATCTTCACTCCGGAAATGATGCGCGCGAGGTAGAGCGGGCAATCCTCGACTGCGTCGACGCGGACGCCACCCAGTAGGTCGGACCGGACAGAATCTTTCGATGGGACAGCGGGTTCGACCATCACATCCGGGTAGTTGAGCGGCACGCGAAACCACGCGGCCAGTTCGCGCGCAATACCAAGGTGGCAGAGGCAATCCGGCCGATTCGGCGTGATCTCGATATCAAAAACGACGTCCCCCGGAGGCAGCACTTCATTGATCGGAAGCCCCAGCGCAGGTCTCTGCTCAAGGATGAGCAGACCCGAATGATCCTCGCCAATTCCCAGTTCCTTGCCCGAACACATCATTCCATCCGAGAGTTCTCCTCGAATCTTCGACTGCTTGATGACGAAATTTCCAGGGAGCACCGCGCCGGCGAGCGCGACCGGCACCCGGTCGCCCACCCGGTAATTCTGAGCTCCGCACACGATGGTTTTCACGCCGTGCGCCGGCCCCACGTCTACGGTACAAACCGATAACTTGTCCGCGTTGGGGTGCCGGTTCCGGGTCAGGACTTCACCGACAAACACGGAATCCAGCTTGGGTGCTCCAGTCAGTTGCACAGACTCGACCTCAAAACCGAGGAAAGTCACGGCGCGGGAAATCTCGTCGTCGGTTTTACCTGCGAGATTGACGTAGGATTGAAGCCAGTTTCTGGAGATTTTCACGGGCGAGAGAGCTTTGAGTTTCCGGACATGATCATGCGCGCGGCCAGAGGTTCGCCCTCAGGCGAACTGCTTCAGAAACCGCAGATCATTTTGGTAGAAAGTGCGGATGTCATCGATCCCGTATAACAGCATCGCAAGGCGTTCGAGACCCATGCCAAAGGCATATCCGGTCCATACCTTGGAATCGTAGCCGACCCCGTCAAACACCACTGGATCGACCATGCCACAGCCGCCGATCTCAATCCACTCCTTGTTCACCTTGGGCAGATGCCGGGCGCTCAAGTCGACCTCAAAACTCGGCTCAGTGTAGCCGAAGTAGTGCGGACGAAAGCGCGTCTTCGTATCCTTGCCTAGCAACGAAGTGAAAATGTAGTCCAACAACGCCTTCAGGTCGCGAACCGTCACATTGCGATCGACGTAAAGACATTCCAATTGGTGAAAATTCGCCGAGTGCGTCGCGTCCGTGGTATCCCGGCGATAAACCCTTCCCGGCGAGACAATGCGGATGGGCGGCGAGCCCTTGAGCATGGTGCGGATCTGCACCGACGAGGTGTGGGTACGAAGCAGGTAGCGCTCGCCAGGGGTGCGCTTGCTGATGTTCCCGAAGTCGGCCGTGGCGGGCAGATAAAACGTATCCTGTGCGTCCCGCGCCGGGTGATCGGCCGGGGTGTTGAGCGCATCGAAACAATAGTACTCGGTTTCCACCTCCGGGCCATCAGCGACTGCAAACCCGACTTTGCGGAGGATCCGGCACATCTCTTCGCGAACCTGGGTCAACGGATGGAGCGTTCCCGGCCCGCGGTCCGGTGAAGGAAGCGTGACGTCGATCGAGGGTCCCACCTGCGCCGCAATTTCAGCTTCGGCGACTCGCGCCAAGGCCAGATCGAGTTCGGCGACGATGCGCACCTTTGATTCATTGATCAGCTTGCCCATGGCGGGCCGCTGCTCCTTGGGTACGGCGCCCATTTGCTTCATCAGCGCCGTCAACTCTCCATTGGGCCCGACATATCGCGCCTTCGCCGCCTCGAGCTCGGGACGCGTGCGGATCGCGCCCAGTTCGGCCTGTGCCTTCTGTTGCAGAACGGTGAGTTGCTGTTCCATGGAGAGGGTGAATGTGATTCGGAAGAAAGGGGGGCGGGGCCGGATTGTCAGGGTCCAAGCACCCGACTCACCAACAAAAAAAGGACGGCGCCTCAAGTTGAGACCCGTCCTCGGGAGTCGGAGCGACCCGCACGCGGATCGCTCTGCCAGGGGCGAGCCGGCCCGGCTCGCGTTGTTTGGGATTTAGGCCTTCGCCTTGGGGGCGGCAGCCTTGGTCTTCAACGCGTCTTGGGCCTTCTTGACCAGCGCGTTAAAGGCAGCCTCGTCGCGCACCGCGATGTCGGACAGGATCTTGCGATCCAGTTCGATTTGGGCGGCTTTCAGGCCCTCGATGAAACGACTGTAGGTGATGCCGGCATTGCGACAGGCGGCATTCAATCGGACAATCCACAAACCGCGGATTGCGCCCTTCTTCTTCTTGCGATCGCGGTAGGCGTACTGCCAAGCGTGCTGAACCGCTTCTTTGGCATAGCGGAACAGCTTCGATTTGTTTCCGAAATAGCCTTTGGCGTACTTCAGAACTTTCTTACGGCGGCGGCGCGAGGCCGCTGCATTCGTTACACGAGCCATGTTAGGTTTTCCTTTATTTTAGTCGCCGGCGGGTCGGCTTGAGATAAATCACCCGCCTGGCGTAGGTTGGGAGGGAGTTCGGTACAGATTACAGACCGAACGGGAGGCAACGCTTCAGCGGGCGAGCATGCCCCTCGGCGACGAGCTTGTCCTTGTTCGCACGACGTTTGGACTTCGTGCTCTTGGACGCCAGCAGGTGCCGAAAGCCGGGGGTGCGGCGGATGAGCTTACCCCGGGCACTCAGCTTGAAGCGTTTGGCAACGGACTTTTTGGTCTTTTGCATGGAGAACGGAAGAAAGCAGAGATCGCGGTCAGGGATGGCAAGGGCAAAATCATAAGAGCGTGGAGGTCTACCTCAAGAATTTATGCAAACCAGATGTATTTAAGCCCACCCGGGAACGCATGGGCACGCTCCCAAGGCACATTCAACACGCCCTGTCACCTAGGCTGCGGTGGGCTGAACGGAGCCGTCTCCCGTCGCAGGCCAACCCCGGATCGGAGCTACCGGTCTCGCAAGGGAACGGGCAGCATCCCGAGGCCCGGTTTGGCATCGGAACTCAATCTAGGGTCACGGAATTCTTCTCCTGCCGAGGATCGGCATCGTGAATTCACAAACCACAGGGGGAGAAAAAACGACAAACGGTACTGGAGCGCCGGAATGCCTCCGTGGACAGTTGCACCCTATTTCCGCTTCCTCCCGTGGTGCCCGGGCTGATCTTGATCCATCGGGGTTCTCGATCGTCTCGACGCAAAAAAACGACGAGGGGGCTCGCAGCAGCCACCGAAATACCCGCACCCGGACACGCCCGACGCGAACCTTGGAGCGGCACCCGGGTCCAAATTCAGGTGTGAAGCATTCGCTTCTCAAGAAACCCTTTCACCCCGATATGCTTGTACCACCATAGAAACGGAGACGATTCGCC
>JAEUGZ010000532.1 GCA_016794725.1 Opitutaceae bacterium
GACGCCCTCCATCAATCCAACGCACACAGAGGGTTCTCCGCCTCGTCATTTCTCAAAGTTAGCGCCTATGGGTCGCCGACCCCGCGGGGAAGGGGCGTCGCGTGAAGAAATCGGGCAACGGAGGCGGGACCGGGCGGTCCCGTCGCGGCCTCATCGAGGCCGCCTCCAACGGAAGCGCAGGATGCTCCCATGCTGCCGCGGAAACCACGGTTCAGTTCCGGTGGAGGGCGATCCCGCAGCCGCGGGATCGGCGCCGGTTACGCGTGGCATCACCAAAACCGGTCAGGCGCGGTGGTTCGGGGCGCGTCCCCCGGCGTCGTCGGAGCGACGCCCTCCATCGATCCACCGCTCGCCGAGAAGCTCCCCTCCCACGGCCTGCCTCCAAAACCAACTCCTATGCGTCGCCCACGGACGTTTCCGATTGGGTCGCGCCTGCGATGACACACAGGCGCGACGGCAGGCTTCGTGAATCAACCGCAATTCTCGGCCTAGAGGTCGAACGATGCGGACAGGACGAACTGACGCGGGTCGACAATCCGGTAGGTTTGAGCTTTTCCGTCGAAGAACGCACCCGTCGCCTGGAGCCCGCCTCCGTTCTCCTGCACATTCTTCACGTTGAGCTGGAAGCGGGCGCGCACCTTGTCGTTGAAGAGTTTCGTGCTGTAGGTCACGAATACGTCCACATACGTCTCGTCCGGCGAGTAGATCGGCCGGTTGGGATCGAGTTCCAGAATCCGGTTGGCCGCGAGCGTGAGGTCCATGTTGTCGGTGTAGCCAAGACCGTAAAACCCGATGGAGCCCTTGCTGGCGTAGCGCACGGAGCCACCCACGCTCATGGCCTTGATGATCTTGTTGTCGCTGAAGCCGGCCAGATTGTACCGGGTGCTCAGTTTGGCCGAATATTCGCGGACCTGCGGCCGCGGACGGCCGATCAGGGCGCGGAAGACAGCCATCGGTGCATTGACGTTGCCGGCGAAGTTCGTCGCGGCCGAGTTGGTGGCGTTGTAGCCGGCTCCCGTGGCCCCGCTGCTGAACGTCGTTCCCAGGATGTTCCACCAGAGCAGGTGACCGGTGGCGCCGGTCGGGATGTTGGTGGCATTGATCGGGGTGGTGACGCCCTTGATGGTCGCGGTGGTCTGGGTGTAGCGCGGATCCTCCAGGGTGGTCCAGACGGGCATGCGGGCCGCAATGTACTCGTCGACGGCGGCACCCGCCGCCGTGTTGATCGACGTGGTCTTGGTGACCGAGGCGCTCACGGTCCAATACTTGGTCGGGTTGTAGTTGATTTCCAACTCATGCCCCTTGGATTCGGCGTCGTTGACCGCGGCGTAGGTGCCGTTGGCGCCGATCGTCTGCAGCCCGTTGTACTGCTCCAGCGGCATCTTGATGGCCGCGGCGATCTGCGCGTTGGTGGCGGTGCCGCCGGTGCCGAGACCGTTCAGCCAGGCGGTGGTCTGGCTCCGCAGGTTCCAGGCGTCGTTCGAGACAAAGCCCTCATAGCGCAGGATGCGCTGGGCCATCGTGGAGATGTCGCCATTGCGCAGATTGAGCTGATTGGTGACGAAGTTGGTGTAGCGGAGAGAGAACTTCCCATCCAGCACGGTCAGCCAGAAACCAAGGTCCTTGCTCGTGCCGGTCTGATTGGGGAGCTGCTTGAGGAAGAGGTCGTAGGCCGGCCCCTGGGCGATGAAATTGTCCGACTTGTTGTAGGTCAGCGACAGGCCAGTGGCCGCCTCGGCGAGGAGTCGGCCGATGCCGCTGCCGCCCTCCGCGCGGGCCCGGAGGGACCGGATATCCTTGAACGGACGGGCCACCACCGAGAGGGAGCTCGTCGTGCCCTGGGCCATACGCCACGAGGTGTTCCACGCATCCGACGCATCGAAGTCGTAGTCCCGGAGATCGGAGGTCAGGGTCGCAAAGGGGGCATTCCGGTCGAACACCTTGTCCTTGCGCCGGCCGAACGTGCCCACGATCTTGCCGTTCAGGAACGTGCTCTGAAGCAGACCGCCCGAGGTCTTGATGACCGTGTTGACATTGGAGAGGCCGCCACCCGGAGCCGGAGACCAGCCGATCTGGGACACATCCCGGATCATTGCATCGGAGGACGGACCCCAGACAAAGGGCAGGCTGACGCCCTCGGGGAAATAGCTCGGGCCGTACTCGATGCCGCCGCCGGGCGTGCTGCCGACATAGTACTGTTCGTTCACCCGCGTGTAATTGCCCGGAACAATGGAGGTGCCGTTGATCAGATACCTGGGATCGATGTTGGTCACGGTCTGCGTGCCCAGCAGCGTGTTGGCGTATTTCTGCTGCCACGCCTTGTCTTTGCCCAGCGCGGTGTGCCGGTAGTGGTATTGGCGGTTCTGCTGATCCTTGTATTCATAGTAGCCAAGGACCTGCTGGGTGCCGAACCACTTCGTGAACCCGTCGTTTTGGCTGAAATCGATGCGATAGACGGCCTGGGCGCGGGTGGTTTCCCAGAGCATGGGTCGGACGCGCAGAAAGGGTTCGCTGCTCCGCAGGTAGGGACGGCCGGCGTAGGGATTCGGGGTGCCGTCCAGATAATGGGAGTTCACGTCGGGTTGAAGCTGGCCGACGTTGCTGTTCACGCTGGCGGGGCCCATCGGCAGGTTCTCGACGCGCTTGGAGTCTTCGCGCATGAACGTGGCCTGGGCCGCCAGGGTGTGCCGGGCGTTGTTCAGAAAAATCTGGTCAAGCTGGGCCATGTAGGTGTCGTCATCGTCCCAGGCCTTGCTGTTGCCCATCAAATTGATGTCGGTCCAGTCATAGATCCCCTTGTCCGAGATGGGTCGCGCGACGGAGTTGTACAGCGGCTGCTGGGTGGCAGTGTAGGTGTCCGACGCCCCCATCGTCAGGAGGCCGATGCCCGAGGCCGACGCGGCAAAGGGGTCGGTGGTGGCGAAGTTGTTCCCCGCCGGCGTTGCCGGATTGGCGGTGTAACGCGCCATCGTCCAGTACGGGGCTTCACCCGAGGCGCCGATCTGGAACGGTGAACGGCTCTCCGCGCCACCGGTGAAGATGGCCGGCGTGGCCGTGTAGGGCGTGGTGGAGCCAATGACGTTGCCGTTGCCCATGATCCGTCCGTCCGCGAACCGGACCAAGCGGGTGACAGGATTCCACATGGGTTTCCCCGCCTCGAGCCAATCCGTATAGTAGTCGCGCGGCGTGGTGAAGTTCGGTCGCACGGAGGTGTTCTTGTATCCGTACCAGGAAGCCGAGAGGGTGGTATTCTTGAAGGGCTGGTATTTGACCTGGAGGCTCAGACGGCGGACATCCTCGCCGGAGGGTTTGCGGACAAAGCCGATGTGCTGCTCGGCATAACTCGCACGCACCGCCAGCTTGTCCTTGAACACCCGGCGGTTCACATCAAGGGAGCCACGCCAGCCGCCGTAACTGTCGACGCGGAGCTCAGCCTTGGTGAAGTCACGGGAAAGATTCGCGGTGGCCGGCACCTGGTTGACGGTGCCGGACGCGTTGCCGAGGCCGAAGATGTTGGCATTGGGCCCGCGGCTCAGCTCGAGCGAATCCATCCAGAGCGGATCGACGGGAACGCGGCCCGTCGTCGCGATGTTGTTGAAGGCGATGTTGGCGCTGCCGATGCCGCGCACGCGGTTGGCTGTGTTCGGGCTGAGGCTCACGTTGTCGACCACCGCGCCGGTGCGGTCGGTGATGAACTCGGAGTAGGATCCGGTGCCCTCGGTGCTCGCCATGTGGTCGAACACGTCGTTGATGTCGAGCATCGCGAAGTCCGACATCTGCTCCTTGGTCATGACCGTGATCGACTGGCCCAGGTCCTCGATCTTCGAGTTGAGGCGGGTGCCCGACATCGAGTTGGACTGGAAGTAACCGGTGGTATCGGCCACCACCTCGAATGGTGACAGTTCCACCAGGGGTTCTTCCGTCTGTTTCGACGTGGCTTGCACCACGGGCACCACCTTTGGTTTCGGTTTCGCGACATTCGGCTTCGCGCCATTGGCCGGCGCGGCATTCTCCTCGGACGCGGGGGGCGGCGGAGCCAGTTGAGCAAAGGTCAGGGCAGGCGTGAGGCCAGGGACGAGCGCGAGGATGGCAGCCATCCGGCACGCGCTCCGAATCAACGGGGAGCTCGAGGTTGTCATAAGGGGTAGAAAGGCGGGGAAAGTCCAAATAGGTTTTGGCCCCCTGATTTGCCGAGCTTAACACCAGGGAAGTGATCAAAACCACGCCCCAAGCACCCAAAAAAAGCGCGGAAAATAAGGGTGCTCCAAGGGAGGAAACCATCGCGGCCCCCACTCAATCAGCACCGCCAGGTGCGTGAGTCGTTGGTCCTGCGCCGATTGCCAGTCACAGACCTCGCGGAGACGATGCGGCCGACCGCCCTGAGCAGGGATCTCGGATTACTCCGTCGATTCTCCGGAATCGAGGTCATCAATCCGATGGGACCGGCGGTATTTGTGAGGGGAGCACCCGCAGGTCTTGCGAAAGGCAATGTTGAACCAGCTGACCGACGAGAACCCGGATTGAGCCGCGACGTCGTTGATTTTGGCATCGGTCGTGGCGAGCAACCGTTGCGCGTGCGCCACCCGGTGCTTGATCACGTAGTCCTTGAGTGTAGAACCCAAGGTCCTCTGAAACAGGTTCATCGCGTAGTTGGGGTGCAGGCCCACGACGTCGGCGATGCTCTGCACCTCGAGCCGTTCCAGGTAGTTTCGGGCCACGAAGCAGGCCATCTGTTCGACTTTGCTCAAGCCGGAGCGGGCGGGTTTTCGCGATCGCTTCGGCGCAGCCCGGGCGGGGAAGTGTGGAGCCAGTCGCACGAGACGGGCCTGCATCTCGAGGAGAACGGACTTGGACAACCCGGGGGTTGCCTGCTGCAAATCCGACTCCCATTGGGAAAAGAGCTGGAGGTCGGTGCGGGCATTTCGCCCAGAAGTCTCCACGATGAACTCACCCGCGAGCAGCGGAGCCGTGAGGTTGGACGGAAGACGCCACTGCAGAAACCACGGCAGGGGAATCGTCGCCACAAAGTAGGAGGGCTCGTCGCCAAAATCGATGATCTGGTGGGGTACGGCAGCCCAGAACACGCCAAGGTGGGCGGCCGCGAGCGTCACCTTGCGACCGCCCAGCAGGTAGGTGACGGTTCCTGACTCAAGGAAGTTGAGTTCAACCTCGTTGTGATGGTCGGGCCGCAGCATTTTGGATGGAGACCAGTGCACGCAGGTAAGTCCGTAGGGCTCGAAATCGGGCCGGCTTGGATCGAAGGAGACCGGTGCTGGGGTGCTGGCCATCTTAGGAAAGCGTTGGAAATGCCGGCAAACGGCGAAGACCGCGGGGGGACAGTCTGCTAGATCTCGTCTCGTACCTCCTACCCCTCTCGGCGACTTTCGTTTTCGAGTCAATGGATTGGTCGTTCGCTCATCCCATGTCTGCTCTCGGAGACTCCAGTGTCACACGTCACGCCCGGACTGCGGCGCGATCCCATGGCGGTTTTTGATCCATCGCGGCTGGATTTGGCACCCTATGGCTTTTCGTGCGTGCGGTGGGTTCCCTCGGTCATGCGCCGTCCGGACCGGCACAACGAAATCGAGCTCAACTTCCTCACGAAGGGGTGGATCACCTACCTTTTCGGCGGCAGAATCGTCCGGATCGAACCCCATCGGTTGACGGCGTTTTGGGCGGCGGTGCCCCACCAGATCGTCGATCATGGAAACCAAGGCGACTATTTCGTCATCACCCTTCCTTTGAGTTGGTTTCTCAGCCTGCGCCTCGCCGACAGCTTTGTGCAGACACTCATGCATGGACAGATGGTGACCGCTCCGGCGCGGACCCGCAGCGAGCTGGCGCAGGCCCGCCTCGCGACCTGGGAAGAGGACTTCAATTCCACGGATGCCCACGATCATCGGGCCGCCTTGCTGGAGATTGAAGCGATGGTCCGTCGGTTGAGCCTGAGTTGCCAGCCTCCGTCGGCGGTCAATGGCAGCAACCCCCGACGCGCGGGCGTCATTCCGGACGGAGCACTGGCCAAAGCCGGCCAAATCGCCCAGCTGGTGGCCAACCGCTACGCGGAGCCGGTCGATGCCGTCGAGCTTACGCGCCAGGTGGATCTGGTGCCGAAGCGGGCGATGAAGTTGTTCCGCATGGTTTTCGGAAGCAGTGTCTCCGGGTTTCTCGCCGAATACCGCATCGCGCAGGCGCAACGGCTGCTGGTGACCACGGACGCCCGCATTGTCGACGTCTCCGAGGCGACGGGCTTTGGCTCACTCAGTCGCTTCAATCGAGCCTTCCTGCGCATCTGCGGTTGCCCCCCCAGGGACTTCCGCAAGCGGTACTCAATCGACCTTGGGCAGCTCCCCCTCGGATCAAGCCGCCGAGCCGGATCCGCCGGCAGGAAAACATCCAAGGCGCGGGTTCGTTGAACCTATTTTCCGCAGCTGAAACGAATCGATCCGTTCATAAACCACGGATGGACACAGATAAACGCGGATTCGGAGCGTGGAGAGTGCTTCACCCACCAGGTGAATGCCAGCTTTGGCGTAACTCGTTTGTATCCGTGTCGATCCGTGTCCATCCGTGGTTCAATCGCGGTTTCTAGGTTAAACCGAAAGTCCGACAGGAGCCGGCGGCGCAGGCCAGTGGCACCTCTCGAACCAAGTTTCGGCTGCGCGGTTCGACCGCCGGACGCATTTCCCTTGAGGAGGCCTGCAAATCATATACCTTTCAATAATGCCCCTCCGTCTGGCACCTCCTGGTCGGCCGCTCGCTGAGTCGTTGGGCTTCCGGTCTTTAGGGTGGCGAGGGGTGGATTCGATTCGGTCAACGGTGGCCGGGCTTTGCCTTCTCGTCTGCGCTCCGCTGATGGCACAAACGCCGGAAGCAGAGCTGGCGGAGGCGGTCGAGCGGCTGTTGACCGCGGGAAGCTACACGTTCGAGGAACGTCAGCTGCCAGTCTCAAGCCCGGCGAATACTCAACCTCCTCGACCCCGCCCGCCCACCCGAGCCAGGGGCGAGGCGACGATCGGTGGATTCACCGTGGCAGACGTGGAGGGATTTCGAGTGATGGAATTTGAAAACAACCTGGCGTTCCTTCTCCCGGACGACACCTGGCGTCACAGCAAGGACATGACCCCTGACGACCTGCAGTCTCTTCGCAGGAAGTCGACGCAGAGCAGTTCACCCAAACTGCTCCAGTACAGCCTCGCGCGCCACACGGTGGTTTTTCCCCACAAGGTGCTCGAGCTGATCGTTCAATACGGCCGAAACGTGCGCAAGGTGGGAACCACGTATACGGGCGATCTTCCGGACACCGAAGCGCGGAATCTATCCGCGTACCTGCTTCGATCCCCTGCCCGTTTGCCGCCCCGATCCTCAAGTGTGGGCCTCTTTCGAAAGGACGACCCTCGGACCTCCTGCTCGTTCACCGTGTTGACCAGCCGAGGAGCAATCTCAGAGGTCTCCCTCGAACACACGATGATCGGGCTCGTCCCCGGGGAAGGCGGTTCCCTCGAGAAAAGGACGCTTACCACGGAGTACAATTTCAGGTTGAGCAGGATCGGAACCACCGTCGTCCAGGTTCCTCCGGAAGCAGAGGCCATCTTGCGGGTCAGGTAGTCCCGCTCGAACCTCCGGTGGCATCCCCCATGACACGGCCCCGGTCACCCTCACTTCGGGTTCTGCCCATGGCGGTGGTCGGTGCGTTCGGGCTGCAAGCCCAGGAACCGGACCCTCCATCGAATCCGCCCTCCGGGCAGGCCATGCCTGCGATGATCGTGGAGGCCTCGCGTTACAAGGAAGAGAAAGCGGTCCCGGAGGTCGACATGACCATCGATCGTCGCGATCTACCGCTGGAGGTGAAACTGCGATTCGGCAGCTTTGGCGACGCCAATTGGGGCGACTTTAAGTCCGTTTTCACGCCCAGCCGCGTGATGCAAAAGGAGAAGAATTCCTCTCCGGCCGTCGCCCTGCTCATCACCAAGGATCTGAAGAATGCTCCGGCGCTCTCCATCGATCGCGCCCTCGCCCAAGCCCTGCCGGAGTTCAGTCTCTCTTCGCGTAACGATAGCCTGTCGTCACCCGGCTTTCTGCAGGGCGCGGCGCTCCGGGGAATCGGCGCTCTGGGCGGAGGCACGCTCGTGCTGCTCGACGGCGCACCGCTCAACGATCCTTGGGGCAATCTTCCGCGGTGGAGCGACGTGCCGCGCACCGGACTGATCCGGGCGGAGAGTGTCCCAGCCGGAGGAGCGCCGTCCTGGGGCGAGGGCGCGGGTGGGGGCGTAATCCAGCTCATCTCCACTCCCCCCTCGGGTCGGATGCGCACGCAATTTCGCCCGATGGCCAGCAAAAGCCAACCGAACCCAAGATCCCTGACCCCGAGCCGCCCAACCGCACAAACCCAGGACGGTTCATTCCGTCAGCCCACCGCCGTCGGACAGATCACACGGAGCCTGGTGAGCTCCTACGAAACGACCGCACTGATCGCCGACGACGGCACGCGCCGCATGGACATCACCTGGGAACAGCGCAAGGAGACAGGCATTGCCCAGATCACCGGCACTGCCTTTTCCTCCGATGGGTTTTCACCGCTCTCGGCCGGTCAGCGGGGCGCCATCGATGGCCGCACCTGGAGTCGCGGACATCGGCTCTCCGCGCGCTGGCGGCAGCCCGTCTTTCGCTCCGCGGAACTCCTCGGCACCGTCCGCATCACCGAGGATCTCCGCAGCGAAGGAACCCCATATCAGCAGACCGGTGCGACCGGTACGTTTGCTTCGCTCGCCCTGACCGACGCTCCCTACGGCGTACCGACCTGGACGGGCGTCGCCTACGTACACGCGCAACGCAGTCACCAGCGCTGGAGCTGGGTTGACGCGACACGCACGACCGAAACTCCGGTCGTCGATCAATTCGCCATGCCCTCCGTCGCCCTTGGCGCCCTTTGGGGGGGCGCGTGGTGGAACGGGGGCGATGCCCGGACGATGGCGGGCGCCGACGTCCGTCTGGTGCAGGGCGAGTTGCGGGAGCACCGCGAGTTTACGAACGGAGCGTTCCAGAAGGTCCGGAATGCGGGAGGAAACCAGGGCATCCTCGGCGCCTACGTGTCGCACAATCGCGGCCTCACTCCGAGGCTGCGCGCCTCGGTGGGAGCCCGGCTCGACGCCTGGCGGGACGGCCATGCGTTTCGACGGGAAAGCAGCCGCGATCCCGCAGGGGTGCGCAGCGACGAACGTTTCCCTTTCCAGAGTGGGCTGGAGACCAGCGCGGGAGCCGGCCTCGTCTGGCACGCGACCGATGAGGTGCACCTTCGCATCAGTGGACAACAGGGCTTTCGCCGGCCGTCGCTGCAGGAGCGTTTTCAGGACCTCGGCTATAACAGCCGATTCATCCTCGCCGACCCGTTTCTCCGGCGCGAGCGCGTCACCAGCATCGAAGTGAGCACCAGCTGGAACGCGACGCGCCGCCTTGAACTGGACACGGCCGTGTTTGCGAACCAGCGCCACCACGCCCTCAGCGTGCGACGACTCCCCGCCACCTCCCAGGTGCCCCGGCTGCTCGACGGGGCGCCCTCCGGCTACGAGGTCTGGACCCGCACCAATGTTGATCGCATGGAGGGCCACGGGGCCAAGCTGTCCGGTAAGTGGACGCTTTCACCCCGGCTGGCGCTCGAAGCCACGATGCTCTGGAACAACGTGACCCTCGACCGGCTGGCGTCGGCCCCCGAGTTGCAAGGGAGAACGCCGCCCCAGGTGGCGCGCCGCGTCGCCACCCTCGGGGCGGTATGGAGCACCCGGGTAAGGTATGAGTTTCGTCTGAACGTGCGAGCGTTCGGCCCGCAGTTCGTCGACACCGAGAACACCCGCACGCTCGAAGGCGCCGCGGTGACGGACATCGGCATGAACGTGCGTCTCGCGCGGCGGGTGCAGCTGACGCTCACCGGCGAAAACGTGGGGAACGCCCGGGTCCGCACGGACGAATCGAGCTCCGGCCTGGTCACCTTCGGAGCCCCCCGTCGCCTCGCGGCCGCCCTCCGGATCGACTGGCCCTGAAGCGGCAACGATCCGGTGGAACCACGGATGCGAACGAATCCCGCGGTCGCGCCTGCGGGTCGGCTCAATAAACCTCGCTCCAAGGGCGTCGTCCGTTGGAGGTCGCCGACCCCGCAGGGATTGGCGTCGCGTGAACAAATCAGGCAACGGAGGCGGGACCGGTCGGTCCCGTCGCGGCCTCACCGAGGCCACCTCCAACTGAAACGCAGGAGTTTCCCACGTTCGGCCTATACGTTGACGCGCAAGCTCAGTCGCGGGAAGACCGCCTCCAACCAAATCGAAAGCTGCACATCCGGTTTGAATCCGTGTCCATCCGCGTCCATCCGTGGTTCCACCTCCCATTGCCCTGATGAAGATCGCCTCGGTCGAAACGATTCTCCTCGAACACAAATTGTCCCGGCCGAGCGGTCCGGCGTCGGTCCTGAACTCCTGGAGGAAAACACTGCTGGTCCGGATCGCGACCGACGGCGGTCTCGTGGGCTGGGGCGAAACCGCCCCGCTCGCCGGTGTGAGGGAGACGATTGAGCAGGCCATGGCTCCTCTCCTGGTGGGCCGCGATCCCCGGGCGATCAGCAACACCTGGCGGACGCGCTGGCTCGCTCCTTTTGAGAACCGACTGGCGATCGGAGCCCTCGACATCGCCCTGCACGACCTGGTTGGACAGGCGCTCGGGGTTCCGGTCCACCAGCTCTACGGCGGAGCCCGCCGCTCACGGGTGCTCGTCTACGCCTCCGGCGGCGGGTACGTCGAGGGCGTCCACCCAGCGGATGTCTGGCCGGCGGAGACGCGTGCGCTCGCCGAGCGCGGATTCAAGGCGATCAAACTCAAGATCGGCCGGTACGACCCTCGCTCGGAGCTCGATGCCCTCGCGGAAGTCCGGAAGGGGCTTCCGGGAGACGTCAAACTCATGGTCGACGCCTGGGGCTCCTACACCCTCGCGACGGCCCTGCAGGTCGGCCGTGAACTGGAGAAACTCGGTGTCACGTTCTACGAGGAGCCGCTGCCCCAGTTTGGATATCGTGGATACGACCAGCTCGCCGCCCAGCTCGACATCGCCGTCGCCGGGGGCGAAATGCTGCAACACCGCCAGGCCTTCAAGGAGCTGCTCGACCGCCGGGCCGTCGACATCGTCCAGCCCGATGCCAGCCTCTGCGGCGGCATCCGCGAGGTGCTCTTCGTGGCGGAACTCGCGGAGCTTTACGGCGTGCAGTGCATTCCTCACTCCTGGAGCGGGGCGATCCTCAACGCCGCCACCGTACACATCGTTTCCCTGCTACCGGAGCCCACGCTCATGCCGGGCGTGAACCCGCCGATGGTGGAATTCGACGTGACCGAGAACCCCTTCGCCTCTGGCCTCCTCCGGACCCCGCTTCCGCTCGTCGACGGGTGCTTCGAAGTGCCCAACACCCCGGGACTCGGCCTCGACCTCAACCTCGACTTCATCCGATCGATGGAAGCCCCGCGCGCGCGCTGAACTCACGCCGGGAAGACCCGGACTGCTCACGCGAAGCCGCGAAAGCGCCAAGGGGGCGGACGAAAACGCCGAACGCTGAACGCTTAACTTTGAACTCTGAAGTTCAGAGAGGTATTGCCCCGTTACTTACCATCTGCCAATGGCCAGCATCCGTTCCGCGTTCAGCGTTCAGCGTTCAGCGTGCAGCGGTCAGCGTTCCGCGTGCAGCGGTCAGCGTGCCGCGTTCAGCGTTCAGCGTTCA
>JAEUGZ010000588.1 GCA_016794725.1 Opitutaceae bacterium
ACCGCTTCGTAGAAGTGAATCGTGCGCGAAAGGTCGAAGCCCAGTTTGGTCAGCAGTCCCATCGAGATATTGTCGAACCAGAGGACGATGCCGGTCACTCCCATCAGCAGCGTGCCCCACACCAAGGCCCAGTACTCGGCCTTTTCAATGTAGCTGAAGCGCGGGAAGGCGGGCTTGGTCGGCGACAGGCCGAGGTTGAAGCGGAGCACGGCCCACGGATCGGTGAAGTCCCGGCGCCGCAACCACAGATCGCGGAACAGCGAGCGACCGGCCTCGGTGAAGGCGAGGTAGCAGACGTGCCAGACGCCCGCGGCCAGCAAGACAACGCCCGCCACCCGGTGGATCAGACCCCGCCATTCGAAGGCATGCGAGTTCAAGTTTCGGATACCGACCACCCACCAGGCCTCGGGAAAACGGAGCATGAACCCGGACACGACAAGCAGCACAAAGCTGATCACCAGCGTGGCGTGCTGCAGTCGCTCCTGCCCGGTCATGCGCAGGTAGAGCCGGTGGGCCACGTGCTCCTCCTCGATCTGGCCTTTCTGGATGGCCAGCTTGCGCAGGATCTTGCGGGTGAAATCGAGAATGTTATGCACCGCCATGCCGCCCACGCAGACGATGATGAGCAGGGTGTAGAGGCTGGAGACGAGGTAGAGCAGCGGGTGGTTTCCGCCCTTGCCGGATTCGGCCTCGGGGCTGACATGGACCTTGCCCACCGTGAAGCGGGAATTCGCGCCGGGGTGACACTGACCGCAGGTCTGAATCAGGTTGTCCTTGTGCACCGTCGAAGTGGGATCGTCCTGCGACTTGATCGCGTGTGAGCTGTGACAGCTGGCGCAGTTGACCACCTCGACCGAGCCTCCGCGCACCGCCAGCCCGTGAAAACTATCGGAGAAGGTCTGGAAGGTGTGCGAGGCGAGCCCGTACTTCGCCGTCAGTTTGAGTGAGGCGTGACACGTGGCGCACACTTCGCGGGCGACGTTCTCCTTGTGCACCGGCGACAGGGGATTGGTGTGGGTCAGGATCGTGTGTTCACCGTGGCAGGTGGTGCAGGTCGGGCTGTCCTGATTGCCCTCGATCAGGGCCGAGGCGTGCACGCTGGAGTGGAACTCCTGGGACTGTTTCTCGTGACAGGCGGAGCAGGTTTCGGCGACGTGCAGCCGATTGACGCGGGCGTCGCTCGCCATCGCCCGGTTCATCTCATGGGAACCGTGGCAGTCGATGCAGGTGGCGGTATCGGCCTTGCCTGCGGCCAGGGCCAGACCATGCACACTCTTTTCGTAGGATTCGACGAAGTGAGTTCCGCGTAACGATTTCTCGGCGACGCTGGCCTTGTCCACGTGACAGGATTCGCAGAGCCGGGTCAGGGCGAGTTTGTGCTCCAGGGTTTGCGGACTGTTCTTCGGTGGAGAGGGCTGGCGATGGCAGGAGAGGCAGTCCGGGGAGTTCTTGGCGTTGCGGAAGACAGCGTGGCCGTGGGCGGAGGCCTCAAACCGCTTGCCGACGTCTTCGTGGCACTTTGCACAGGCCAGGTGCTGGGATCCGGGTGCAAAGGGGAAGTTTGGCTTCTTCACCTCGGCGACGGCGTGTGTGCCATGGCATGCCGTGCAGGAGGTATCCTGGCCGGTTGGCAGGGGCTTGAGGGCCAGGCTCGAGTGGAAGGCGTGTTTCTTCCCCGTCTTCTCATGGCAGGAAGCACAATCGACGGGCACCATCGGCTTGCGGTGCGGGTTGCTCTCACCGTCGAATTCCTCGTGGCAGTCGATACAGTCGAGACTGCGGTGGGCGGAGTCAGTCAGCGTCTTTTCCTCAACGAAAAGCGGGAATTTCTTGCCGGCTTTTCGCATCGAGAGCTTGGGGTCGCTGTGACACTCGAGACAGCTGGCGTTGGAGTTCGGGGGCGGTTCGGCGGGCTCAGCCACGGCCGCTGTCGCCGCTGGCGCAGGGGTCGCCTCAGCGGTGACCGCTTCCTTGGCCGGAGTCTGGGCGTGAAGGGCTCCCAGCAGCCAGAGCTGCGCAATCAACCACCACCGGACCCATGGGCGGGGGCCCCGGGAACTCCCGACGGGAGGATGGCGGCGAGGACACGACATGATGCAAGCGATGAAGCGACCTCCATTCTAGTCACTTCCCCGGTTGCGGCTTCGCATCTACTCGCGAAAGTTCGGCGTTTTTTGTCCCAAATACCCCTTGCTTTGTATCAGGACTCCGGGGTGGTGGAGGGGTCGAGACCGAGGGAAGGACGGATCGGAACCGGCTCGGTGGCCCGCCGTGTCGAGCGTCCAAAAATGAGGGCGGCGATCAGGCAGATGATGGCCGAGGCCATGACCGCCGGCCGGGGGCCGAGAGCGGAAGCCCCCAATCCGACGAGCAGGCTGCCGATGGGGAACATGCCCTGTCCCATGGAGAAAAGACCCATCACGCGACCCCGCTTGTCGTCGTCCACGTACGCTTGGATCAGGGTGTTCGAGCCCGCCATGGTCAGCACAATGCCGGCTCCTGTCACGGTGAGGCTGAAGAGGGCGAGCGGCAGCCACGGACTCGCCGCAAACGATGCTTGTCCGGCGCCGACCATGACGGCTCCGCGTGCCACCCATCGGGTCAACCCGGCCGCGGACGCGCGAGAGCCCAGGAACAGGGCGCTGCCGAGGGCGCCGACTCCCACTGCGGCAAACATCAGGCCCAGGGTGCGGGCGTCGCGATGAAAGACATCCCGTGCAAATACCGGGGCCAGCGTCGCGGCGGAAAACGCGACCATGGACATGACGGCCACGAGCAGGAGCGGGGCGCGCAAGGCTGGCGAGCTCGCCGCATAGCGCCACCCGGCACGCAAGGCCTCCCAGGGGCGGCTCGATGCGGCCGCCACCGCCCGCGGGGGGAGCGAAATGAGCGTGAGGCTGATCAGGATCGGAATGTAGCTCAACGCGTCGAGGGCGTAACAGCCGCCGGCCCCGCTCGTAACGATGACAAGTCCGGCCACGGAGGGGCCCGTGAGTCGTGCGAGGTTGAACAGGGTGGAATTGAGCGCGATGGCGTTGCTGAGGTCCTTCTTCGCATCAATCAGCTCGACGATGAAGGCCTGCCGGGTCGGGAACTCGACGGCATTGATCAGTCCCCGGACGGTCGAGAGCACGAGTAACCAGGTGACAGAGACATGGCCGGTCAGGGTGATGGCCGCCAAAAAGCCGGCGAGCAGGAAGCACAGCACCTGCAGGATGATGATGAGGCGGTGACGATTGAGGCGGTCGCACCACACGCCGGCGACCGAAGAAAACAGCAGCACGGGGATATGGCTGGTGAAGGCAAGCAGCCCGACCACGAACGGGCTGCCGGAAAGCTCATAGGCGAGCCAGGCGGAGGCCGTGGTCGTCATCCAGTTTCCGGTGAGCGACACGCCCTGGCCGAGAAAGAACAACCGGTAATTGCGTGAACGCAGGGCGCGGAGGAATTCTGGAAAGGTCACCGGGAGGGCGGCGCACGCGCCTTCAACAGGTCCTCGACCCAACTGGACAACTCCGCGGACTGGATGCCGTCGGCATCATTCGTCCGCGCCGCAAGTCCCGGAAGATGAGCGGCGAGATCGGCACGAGAGAAGACCGCCGACTGAACCTGGCCTGCCTCGGTCATGTCGAGCACCAGGGCTGCCGTGGCGGTCTGGATCACGGCAAGCGGATGGATGTCCTTCTCCCACTGTTCCGGTCGGTAATAGAGTCCCCCGCGCATGATCACCCGGTCGGGCGACATCGGAGGAGAGACAAAGGGAACACCGAGCGCGTGGGGACAGGCCCAGAACCAGAGGAAGACGTTTTTTCTCAGTTCGCGCGCATTGATGATCGCCGCCGCTCCCGCCGGCAGCCGGGGGACTTCCCTTTGCAGGGTGACGAGCAGTTGTCGCGAGATCCGTCCGTTTTCGAGCCAGGGGCGAACCGCCATGAGGTGACCTGCTCCCAACCAAATCAGGACCACGACTGCGACGCCGCGTCCGAACACCGGACCGAGCCAGGCGATGGCCAGGCCGAAACCGATGGCCAGCCCCGTGGTCGGAAAGTAGAGATGCCGGGCGGAGAAATAGCCCACCAGCAGGAGCCCCCCCACCGTGGCGATCCACCAAAAACTGGTGAAAAAGAGCAGATTGCCCCAGCGGCGGTGATTGCGCCAGGCAGCGATCCCGAGACCGATGGTGGTGAGCGCGACCAGCGCCACCCCGAAGGCGCGCAGGGTGGCGGGTGACACCGGCGTCTTGATTTCAAACTGCTGCAGAAACGGCAGCACCGGGGCCAGCCATGCGGCGTAGCTCACCTGTCGCCGCCAGGCGTCGTCCTGATGCCACGACGATGCCGGCACGGCCGCGCCGTCGCCGAACGCAGCGCGACGTGCCAGCGTGTAGAGGAGTGCGATCAGGGCGACCCCAAGCAGGATCAGTCCCCGACGCACCCAGACCGCCCGGTCCACGCGCGCCTCGACCAGGAGCCAGCGCAGCAGCAGCAGGGGCGGCGCGAACAGGCAGAGCTCCTTCGAGAAGACCCCGACGAAGAGTGCGCCCAGGGCCAGGCCGAGCCACCATCCCCGCCCGGACGCGATCCAGGATTCGGCCAGGGACCAGAACGCCAGCGCCGCGAAGGTCGCCAGCAGGTCGACCCGGCCCGTGATCCACACCACCGGCTCGGTGTGTGCCGGATGCAGTGCAAATACCAGAGCGGCGGCAAGCGTACCCAGGGTGTGGCCCCCGCTGTACCGCCAGGTGAGACGGAGCACCAGCCAGACGACACCCAGATGTAACAGAAGATTGGTGACGCGGTAGCCCGCCGCCTCCCCTCCCCAGAGCCGGGCGTCAATCATGAAGGCCAGGGCGCTGAACGGGCGCAGCTCGATCAGCGGGAAGCCCCACACCCCTTCCGACCACTCGCGGGTGAACAGCCGCGGCCAGTCGCTCCACGCATAGGTGAAGAAACGCGACACGTAGACAAAGTCGTCGGTCAGAAATCCGCCTCCGAGGGTGGGCAGATAGGCAGCCGCCCCCACGCCGAGACTGAAGACGGCCAGCCAGAGCGGCGCGACGGGTGGGGTGTGCGGCGAGGAGGACATGGCGGGAGGGGCGCGGCGCGCGGAGCGAAGCGCGGTGGCTCAGAGCGTACCGGGCCCCTCCAGCGGCCCTGAGGCGGTGCCCTTCCAACGCAGCGAAACCACGACCAGCACCAAGCCGACGGCGGCGGCGACAAGAGCCGAACGATAGAGCAACGGCAGGCCGAGTTCGGCCAGCTGTCCCGCCGCAAGGTTTCCGATGATGCCGAAGACGCCGACGACCAGCATGGCATAGAGTCCCTGCACGGAATTGCGGTAGGTGTCACTCGTGACCAGATTGTTCAGGATCATCAAGGGTGCGATGTGCACCCCGACGATGGCGAGACCATGGAACGACTGCAGGCCGATCGCCGCGGGTGCCACGGGTACGAAGGCGAGCAGCGCGTTCCTCAGCAGCACGGCCGAGATCCCGGCCAGGGTCAGACCGGCGAGTCCAAACCGCGCCCGCAGGCGTTCAAAGCCGAGCATGTAGAGGATTTCGATTGCGACCCCCACGTTGGCGACCAGACCGATCCACCGGGATTCAATGCCCACCTGACGCGTCAGGTACACGGGATAGAACGCATAGTAAGCGGCGTTGGCGGCGAAAATGCAGCCCAGCCCGAGGCAGAAGAGAGCGAGGCGCGGCTGGCGCAGCATCCGCGCCGCCTCGGCCGTCGGCAGTCGCGTCGCCTTGGGTCCCGAGTCCGGCAGACGTCGGGGCAGCCGGCGCGCGTTCAGCAGCCCGATCACCGCCATCACCATCGCCGCGTAGGGCACCAGGGTGAGTCCGCCCCATGAATACACAAAGAAGAGGATCACACTGGGGACGATGAGTCCGATCGTGCCGAACACCCGAACCGAGGAGAACGGCACCCGCTTGCGGCCGGGCTGGGCCTGCAAAGAAAAGAAGAGACCGTCGCTCAGCGCCAGCTGCGGCTGGTTGGCGAACTGGTTGAGCACGACCGCGACCAGGCAGGCGGCGAATCCGGCCGCGGCCGAAAGTCCGGCCATGGCGGTGAGATTGACCCCGAACAGGGCGACCATGAGCGGGGAGACAATCCGGTACCGGTCCGCGAGCAGAGTCATGAGCGCCGGCAGCACCAGCACGCCGGCCTGCCCGAGCGCAAAGATGAGCCCGATCTGTGAGGGCGACAGGCCCTTGACGTCACCGAGATAGACCGAGAGGTACGGAGAAACGCAGCCGAACACTCCGTACACCGACAGGTAGTGCCAGCGCAGCCGTTGCAGCGCCGGGTCCGGCGGAGGGGACGACTCGACCAAAGAGGCGGAGGCAAGGGTGCTCAAAGGCTGACGGGCCCGGCCCGGGTCGGGACGATGGACCGAAGAGAAAGGACGTGACCGGGCAGATCGGTGGGCACTGAGCTGCAGATCCTGCGATACCTCGGCGCGGCAGTAAAAGGAAGAAACCGCGCAAATGAACAGATTGTCGCCGGGCGGATCTGGTAACTTCCTAAGATACTGCAATAAAACAATTTTAAACGATTTCCTTGCGGTTCTGGCACCCTTGGAGGTCGGGTCGCCGACCCCGCGGGCGTTGGCGTCGCGTGAAGAAACCGGACCACGGAGGCGGGACCGTGCGGTCCCGTCGCGGCCTCATCGAGGCCAACTCCAAAGGAACGTCTGCGATTTCACATGCCCGGTCCTTAGGTTGACGCCATCGGCAGTCGCGGGATGGACGCCGGTCTCCCGCCGCGTTCACTGCTCCGTCGGACGCGGCGGTGGGATCAGCGAATAGAGCACCGGGGTGACGAGCCGTGACAACAGCAGCGAGCTGAGCAGACCGCCCATGATGACAATCGCGAGCGGCGAGTAGAGTCCCGACCCCTGGATGGCCAGCGGGAACAGGGCTCCGAGCGCGGTCAGCGTGGTGAGCACGACCGGGAGAAAACGAATCTCCCCGGCCTTTTCGATCGCCTCCTTCAATTCCACCCCCTGGGCCCGCAGCTGGTTGGTGAAATCGACGAGCAGGATGGAATTCTTGATCTCAATGCCGATCAGCGCGACGAAACCGATGGCCGCCATGAAGGACAGCGAGTAACCCGTCAGCCAGAGTCCGAGGATTCCGCCAATGAAGCCCAGTGGGATGACCGAGGCGACGATGAACGTGCCGCGGAAACTCCGGAACTCGAGCACGAGGATGGCGAGGATGCCAAACGCGGCGATGAGAATGGCGCCCCCGAGATTGCCGAAACTCTCCTGCCGACTTTCCACTTCACCACCAAACGACCAGCGGGCGCCGGCCGGCCAGGCCATCTGTCGGAGCCCGGCCTCGGTGGCCCGGGTCAGGCGGTCGACGTTGAAACCGTCGCGGACAAACGCGGTCACCGTGACCGACCGTTCACGATTGAAGCGCTGGATGACCGGGGGCGCGCCCTCGAATGTCAGCTTCGCGACCTGGGACAGCGGCAGGTAGACGCCGGTGGCGGTGCTTTGCACCTGAATGCGCCCCCAGTTTTCCAGGGTGGCACGCTCCCCGCGGGGCAGGGCGATCTGGATCGGGTACTCATCACCGTCCTCCTCGCGAAAGCGGCTCACATCGATCCCGGCGAAGGCCAGCCGCACGGCCCGGTCGATCTCCGCCTCGCTCACGCCGAGCAGTGCGGCGGTGGGCTTGTCAACCACCACGCGCAGGTCGGTGCGTCGGACGCGGACCGGGTTGTTGACCGACTGGGTGCCCTCAATGCCGTTGAGCAGCGTCTCGACCTGGGTGGAGAGCGAGGCCAGCGTGTCGAGGTTGTCCGAGAAGAGCCGGACGGCGATGGGCGCCTCGATCGGAGGACCGTTCTCCAGTTCCTTGACGACGATGTGCGCCCCGGGAATGCCCGCCACCGCGGTGCGCAGCCGCTCGAACACCGCCGGACTGGTTTTCGGGTCGTAGGTGCGCAGGGCGGCGAACAGCTCCGCGACGTTGGCCTTCGGGGCCTGGGGCACCTCGTTGTAGTAGATCTGTGGATTGTTGTTGCCGACGGTGGTGAACACCGTGCCGACCTCGGGAGTGCCGGCCAGGATCGCCTCGACCTGCCGGGCCAGGGCATCGGTCGCGGCGATGCTCGCGCCCTCCTCGGCCTCGATCTTGACGAGGAACTGCGGCACTCCGGCCTTGGGAAAGAGTGAAAACCCGATTCCCGGCACCAGGGCAATGCTACCCGCCACGAGGAGGGCGGAGGCGGCCAGCGTCAGAGCCCGGTGCTGCATGCACCAGTGCAGGATGGGACGGTAGCTGCGCTCGATGCCGCGGTGCAGCAGGCGCAGGAGCAGGTTGCCGTCGGGGGCTTCGTCACCGCGTAGCACGATGCTGGCGAGAAGCGGAATGAGCGTGAGCGCGACAATCATCGAGGCCAGCACCGTGTAGACGACCGCAAGCGGCAGCGATCGGATGAACTCGCCGGGGCCGCCCGGCAGCATGATGCGCGGCAGGAAGGCGAAGAGCAGCGTGGCGGTGGTTCCGACCACGGCCACGGTGATCTGCTCGGTCGCCTTGACCGCGGCCTGGAGCGGA
>JAEUGZ010000636.1 GCA_016794725.1 Opitutaceae bacterium
GCGTTCCTCGCCGAGCTGGCAAAGAAGGTTATGACGACCCACCACCTCTATGCCGAGCTCCCGACCAACTGGATGGGAGATGAACTCAACAAGGTCCTCTCGCTCACGGACGCGGAGGGCAACCCGGAACTCCGCATGCCCATGGCCTTCTCGCTCTCTGACGGCAAGGCCTTCATGAACTCACTGGTGGAAGCGGCGAAAGCCCACTTACCCAGCCACGACCACGCCGCCTACCAGGAGAAAGCAAACCGTCTGTCCCGGAACAATCAATTCCAGGAGGTCTTTGCCCGCGCAAAGATCGACCTCGTGGACAAGATCGATCAGGACGGGGTGCTCTGGCTTGGGAAGGTCCCGCACCTTCCCACCGCGACGCTCGGATCCGGCGCATCGGGGGTCGTTCGCCTCTACCAAAGAGCGATTCCCGATCCCCGGCATCCCAAAACGCTGATCCCGGATCCGAGCGACCCGGGACTTGCAGTCAAATTTGCGAACGGCGATGACAAGATCACGGGACCCACCGAGGAGTCCACGGTCCTCGCCAATGCCGTCGGGTCAGGCTCCAACGAAAATATCGCTCCTCCGCGGGCGTCGTTTGTCTCGAAATTGCACGGTCGGGTAATCGTGCTTCCCATGGCCAAACACGGTTCCTTGAACCATGTGTTTTCGATCTCCTTCGACTCCGCCATGAATCGGGGATTCCCCGCCAAAGCGTCCATCGCCGCCGCTTTCCTTGCTCCCTTGGTCGGTCTCGCCCGCGCCGTGATCGGTCTCGACCTGGCCAAGGGCATCGCCCATCGCGACATTGCCCTCCGCAACGTGCTCGTCACCGCCGAGGGCAAAGGCAAGCTGGCCGATTTCGGAATCTCCACCGCGCTCGTCGGCACCACGCCAGAGAATGCTTCGAAATCAGTCAGCGGGGAACATGTTCCCCTGCGCTGGAGTCCACCCGAACAGTACAAGGCCGACGCCGTCCTCACTTCGAAAGCCAACACCTGGATGTTCGGAATGGCGCTGTACGAGGCCGTTTACGGTACGCCGCCCCTGCAACGGGATGGAGACGGACTGCTCCGCGGTGAAGCGTTGAACATCGAAATCGCCCAGCGGGTCCTGGCGTTTGACCCCGCCAAGGACCTGCCCGCCGTCGATTCGAACCGCTGGCCCAGTCCGATGGATCAGAAGCTGCACACCTTGCTCACGGCCATCCTCAAACCCAAACCCGAGGACCGCCCCTCGATGGTTGAGGTCGAACAGTCGCTTCGGGACATCATGAAGATCTCCGGTCTCGGAGTCGACGACAGCGGAAAACTCCTCGACGTCCTCCTCAGCCACAACCCCCACGAGCTGTCACAGCTCGCCCAGGACATGGCACAAACCGCGCTCCAACCCTCCGATACCTGGCGACAGGGAATCATCACGTCGTTGATCGCCGCCTACACCAATGACGAGGTCAAGTACACGGACAATCCGAATCTGATCACGCTGCTCAGCTCGCCCGAGACTACCCTGAAGGCATTGATGATGAACGCCGTCGAATCGGTACCCGCCGATCAACAGGAGGCAGTCTGGAAGACACTCCAAAGTCCCGAGTTTCAGAGTATCTTTGTCAAGGCCTTCACCGCCACCTATCCCCTGCGCCCGATTGAGCTCACGCCACACGAGAACAGTCCGAGTGGCACGACTCCTGTCACCACGAGAGCTAGAGGCACCGCCTCCAACTCGGAGCCATTCTATTCGGCCTCCGGCAACCAGACCGGCCAGAACACCACTCGCTCCGACGCCACCCCCTTCGCCAATGTATCCTTCGAAACAACAGGAGACGAGCTGGTCGCTCCCAGCGACGCCCCAATCGAGGAACACGAATTGATACCAAGTGACGAAGTGGCCTCCCAGGACCTCTCCCAACCACCCCCTACCTCCACCGAAACCAACGCCTATGCGTCGCTGTCCAGCCTCCGAGACAAGGCCGATGGCTACGGGTCGACCACTCCCATCACCGAGCTCAAACCAGGCTTGTCCAAGGAGGAAAACCCCTATTCCACTGCCAGGACAATCGAGGCACGTAATCGTGGATACGGCAAAGCCAAACCCGTCACCGAGCTCGGGAAGATGCCCGGCGCAACCGAAGAGACGTGAGCCCTTCGCACCCCCGACTCCCGCCCTCCATGCATGCCGATCACCTCATCGCCGAATTTGCCCAACAGGCGGGCCTGCCCACCCTCGCACTCTCCGAGGACGGCACCGCTCGACTCATCATTGACCGTTCTCTCGAGGTGCAGATTGAACACGAAGCCACCCGGCACCGCCTGCACCTCTACACCTCGCTCGGCGGTCCGCCCAGCGAGGACAAGGCGGCATGGCTGGAGCGCCTGCTCGTCGCCAATTTCTTCGGTCGAGACACGGACGGCGCCACACTCTGCCTCGATCCGGTCAAGCAGGAGGCACTCCTGGTACTGACTTTGGAACTGGACACAACGACCCCCGTCAGATTCGAAAACGCCCTGCAATCGCTGGTCGACGCGCACGAACACCTGCAGCTTCAGCTGGCTCCCGCTCACCACGATCCCACGGCGGGTGAGCCGGACTTCGCTCGCATCGAGACCGGATTCATGCGCGCGTGACCGGTGCCGGGGCACCCCACCATCCGCTCCGGGGGCGTCGCTCCCCTGCATCACACGCGCAGCGCGTCGGGATGGGGCCGGATGTGCGCCATCGCACCGGGACGCAACCACGCCGCAAGCGTACGAACCATCTCCGCGTCGCCCGTCACACGGAGACGACCGTCCTTTGTCGCGGCCCGAATGTCGGTGTCGCCCGCCCAGATTTCCGCGATCATCCTTAGGTCACACCGAATCTGCAGATCCACCGGCTGCCCGGGGGAATGGAGGCACAATTCGCGTTTGCCCTCGGCATCCACGAGAATCCACCAGCGCGAATACTTCGGGAGCCCCGGAAAGATAAACTCAATCACCCTCGGCCCGCCCGGCAGTTTCGCCCCGTCGATTCGACGGCAGAAATCGAACATGAGCATCTCCACATCCAGCTCATCGTCTCCCATCTGACCACGCGCCCATTTCATGCCCCACTCTCCGAGGCCGAGCACGATGGGCTTCAATTCAATCCCAGCAGTCGTCAGGTAGTACTCGGGCCGCTGGCCACCCGACCCGGCCTTGCGCACCACGAGCCCCCAATCCTGCAATTGGTTGAGGCGCTTGGTCAGCAATGTGGGTGAGATCTGGGACAGGGCGCGCTGGAAGTCGCTGAATCGGGAGGTTCCGAGCAGCAACTCGCGGATGATCAGGATCGTCCAACGCTCCCCGAGCACCTCGGCGGCCTTGGATACCGGACAGGACTGACCGTAGTGGATACTCATGACGCATGCGGCTTCACTCCAGAAGATGGAGTGGGTTGCTACATTAACTGTCGTGGATGGCAAACCACGATTCTGCTAGTCTGGGACCCGTGTCCGCGAACCGATACCAAGCGGACGAATTCATCCCCACCATCCATGTCACATCACCAAGAAACCGGAAGCGGCTCCGCCGCGACCCTGTCTCCTGATCAACCGATCTCACGCACCGTCAACGCCCTACAAAGCCCGCCGGCCAGTCCAAACCAGGCGCTTTGGGAAAAAGGCGATTTCACCCGCATTGCTGCGACCATGAGGGACTCGGGGGAGGCGCTCGTGCACTCGCTCGGCGTCCGGCTGGGAATGCGCGTCCTCGACCTCGGCTGTGGCGACGGCACCACCGCCGTGCCGCTCGCACAGGTTGGCGCGGAGGTCGTGGGCGTCGACATCGCCAGAAACCTGGTGGCGGCGGGCAACCGCCGGGCAGTCGCGCTGGGACTCGATCGCCTGGCCTTTCGGGAAGGCGACGCCTGCCATCTGGGTGAAATTGCCACCCACACCTTCGACCTCACCGTGAGCATCTTTGGCGCGATGTTCGCACCGCGGCCGTTCGACGTGGCCCGTGAACTCGTCCGAGTGACCAGGCCCGGAGGCCGTATTGTCATGGGTAACTGGATTCCGAATGATCCCACGTCCTTCGTCTCCCAGGTGCTGAAGATCAGCGCAGCCTTTACGCCGCCGCCGCCCGAGGGTTTCGTCAGTCCGATGACCTGGGGCGTGGAGAGTCACATCCGGGAACGATTCAGTCAGGCCGGTGTGCCGGCCGATCGGATCGGCATGGAAAAGTCGACGTTCACGTTCCGGCGGCACGGCACCGCCGCCGACTTCATCGCACTGTTCCGCGACTACTATGGACCCACGATGAACGCCTACGAAGCCGCACACAAGGCCGGCCGGGCCGAGGAGCTGCACCGACAGCTGATCGCACTGGCTGAATCCCAGGGACGCACCACCGATTCCGGCTTTGCCGTGACGGCGTCGTACCTGCAGGTCACCGTCCGTTCGTGACCTGTTGACCTCAGGCCGGCCCACGCCCTCGCAATGCGATGACGCGACGCGCAATCGGTGCCGTTCCGCGGCCTTCGCGCGACGGCAGGACCGCCTCCTCAGCAAAGCAACGACGACTGAAATTTCAGCCGGACTCCCTCGCAGCGCCCAAACCCCACTCGGATCAGACATCGTGCGGCAAAGACGCGCCGCCATCGCACCGTTCAACGCATATTCGGCTAGTCATTCAGCGCCGAGAGTGAGTTCATTGCCGCCGCAATGAACTCAACAATTTGGAAGGTTCTCGTGGCAATGGTGGCGCTGCCGCTGGCAGCGTGGGCGGCAAATCCGGCCATGGCCGGACGCTGGCGCATGGATCCCAAGCGCAGCACCGCGCTGGATGGTTGGAACACCTGGGATCTGGTCGTTGGGCTCAATGGCACGCGGGTGGACCTGCGGCACGACATGCAGTGGCGTACCTCCAAGGTCACTTCAACCAACACCGTTGACACGGCTACACCGACGACGGTGAAGGATTTTTTCCGGGTCGAGCAGCGCCACATGGCCCTCTACCTGGTTCCCGGTGCCGTCACGCCCGTCAGGGCCGAGTGGCTCGACGGCGAACGCACCTTGCGGGTTGAGGCCACTGTGCCGGTGGAGAGTTCGCAGTCCACTACACCCATGCGCATCTACCAGGAATTTCGCCTGATCGAGGGCGACCAGGAACTTCAGCTCATCGAGCTGCACAGTACGCGCGGAAAACCGCTCGTCTATCGCTTCACCAAAATTACGGGGGAGAAATAAGCCATGAAACACCTGCTTTGCCTCCTCGTTGCCTGGTTCGCACTCACCTCGGGCCTGCATGCTGCCGATCCGGTTTTGGCCCCCGCCGGACGCAAGGCGTGGGTCATGCATTTTGACGGAGACTGGCTGGTCGCGCGTGGCCTGCCCGAAAAAGTCCTGCTCGTCAGCCTGCAGGGACTCGCCAACCGCGCCGCTCCCCAACTCTACGTGGTCCATCCGAAGGATTTTCAGTGGGAGATCACCGAGCCGCTGTTCGAGTTCTATCAGCGAAAGCACCACGTCACCTTCACCGAGGTCAAATCCGCGTACGAGGCCCTGGCCCTCTTCGCCCAACACGCCAAGGGCTACGTGATCTGGGAACCGGCTGTGAGCGCATCGCTCAATGTCGCCTTCACGATCGCCGGTCTCGAATCGGCCGTGGTGGTGACCGCGGATCAGGTGGCCCTGGTGGAACGACATGGACTCAAGAAAATCGATGATCTTCGCGGACGCTACGCCGGGCAAACCGACGCGCAGATCTACACCGATGCCTACGCCCGCTATTGGTCGCGCTGCACGCACGACTCCATCATGTTGATGGGTGGACACGCCGGAGCGGTGCGCATGCCCGCGATGGCCGACTGGGGTGTCCGGCAGAAGATGTTCTTCCACGATCTCTCCGCCAACCCGGTCCACGCCGAGGAAGTCGCGCTGAACAAGAAACTGTACTCCGAGTTGGTGCCCCTCTCCACCGTCTTCGGCTGGCACTCCTACGCCAAGGACACCGAGGAGCAGCAGACCACCCTGCTGTCCACCTACGGGCTGCGCATGGAAGGCCTGCACAACCTGCCGAATCTGAGTTTCAACTGCCAGTTCACCTTCACTCCCGGGTTCAAGTTCAAGAACAACCACCGGGTCGCGGCCGACGCCAAACTCACGGCGGACAAGAAAGTCTACCTGGCCTTCGTTCAATCGGACAGCATTGGCATCGGTGTCTGGACCAAACCCGGGCGGGGCAAACTGCCGTTCGGCTGGCAGGTGACGATGAACTGGACCAAGTTTTCGCCGGCTGCGCTCGAGTATTTTCACGAGAGTGCCACACCCAACGATCTCTTCATCGGCGGCCTCTCCGGCCCGGGTTACATGTACCCCAACCACATCCCTGCGGACCGGTTCGCCCTGTTGATGCAGGACGCACGCAAGCTCATGGCCACGCTCGACGAGAACATCATGGAGATCATGGACAACTCGGCAGCCGACGGCAACCTGGGCAACGCGGACCTGACCAAGGAAACCGTCGACCGGTACTACGCCGCGTTTCCCGACGTGATCGGTTTCATCAACGGCTACGGTCCCGCGCGCACCCGCGACCTACGCGACACCCGCGCCCTGATCTCCTACGACTACTACATCGATCCGCGTCGCCCGCGCGATGAGGTGGCGGCCGACTTGAACGAGTTGATCGCGATCAACGCCAAGCGGCCTTACTTTCTTCTCGTCCACGTCCGCGAATCCAACGACGTGAACAGTCTCGTCGAGATCACGAAACAGCTCGACGGTCCGGTCGAAATCGTGCCGGTCGACGTCTTCCTCAAGCTGGCAGCCAGCAACAAGACCTACACCACCCGCTACCAGCTCCCCACCGACCCGAAGCATTTCAAGGGTTTCTGATCGCTCGCCTCCCTCTCAGCCATGCAAACAAGAGAGCGTACCCCACTCGTTTCCGCTCTCCGCGCCTTTGCACCTCCGCGTTTCTCTTCCTCGTTCATAACGCCGCCAGCAATCCACCGTCGACGTAGAGGATCTGTCCGTTCACGAAATTCGATGCGGCCGAGGCGAGAAACACCGCCGCACCGGTCAATTCTTCGGGCTGCCCCCACCGTCCCGCCGGAGTTCGGCCGCAAATCCAGCGATTGAAGTCCTCGTTTTCCACGAGCGAGCGATTCAGCTCCGTCACAATATACCCGGGCCCGAGCCCATTGCACTGCAGGCCATGCTTGGCCCACTCCACCGCCATGGCGCGGGTCAGCATTTTCAGACCGCCCTTCGCCGCCGAATAGTTGGCGATGGTGGGTCGGCTGACTTCGCTCATGACGGAGCACGTGTTGATGATCTTGCCCGATTTGCGGGCAATCATGCGGGGCGCCACCGCACGGGCCACCAGAAAGGCGCTGGTCAGGTTGGTATCCAGCACTTCGCGCCACTGGGCCTCGGTCATCTCCGCGAGGGGCGAACGCCGTTGGATGCCGGCGTTATTGATCAGAATATCAATCGGAGCGAAGTCGGCTTCCAGTCGCTCCACCTCCCGCCCAATCTCTGCCGCCACGGTGACATCGAACGCCGCCGTCGCCACCTTCGCCCCCGGCACCGCCGCCATGAGGGCGGATGCCGCCGCCTTGAGTTTCGTTTCATCCCGCCCATTGAGCACCACGGCTGCACCGGCCTGAGCGAGTCCGCGGGCCAGGGCGAGCCCAATTCCCTGGCTGGATCCGGTGATGAGCGCCGTGTGCCCTGTGAGGTCGAAAAGGGGTTGAGTCTGGGACATGGATAAAAAAGCGGTTTCCTGAGTGTCCTGGATGTGACCTCTATTTGAACTTCGCCCGCATGGCATCGATGCCCGGGATCGTTCCGATGAGGTGGCGGTGTCGCGGTTCGAATGACTGCACGAGGGACCGCTGGTGACTCCCCACCAGGATGGTAAAGATGTATTCGTCGTGGCCTGGAGAGGTCACGGTGGGATGATAGCCGCGGTCGACCAGGAAGGTGTCACCATGACGCGTCATCACCACCTGGGGTTCAGGCGCCCATCCCACGGACGGCTCCTCGTAGCAGAACTGAGCCCCGAATCCGGTCTCGGGACGAAATCGATAGTGATAGATCTCTTCAAACGCCGTCTCTTCGGGGGGTCGCTCGTTATCATGTTTGTGCGGCGGGTATCCGGACCAGCATCCGGAATCACAATAGAGCTCACTCACCAGGAGGTGCCCAGCCCGTCCGGACCCATTCTGGCCTAGAACGTGACAAATGCGTCGTCGAGAATGCGTCGCCACCGAGCCCACTTCGACCACCTCCACCTCGTCAGGCGTGATGCGGAATGGCGGAAAATCCCCGCTGCAGATGCCTCCGGCCACTGCCACCTCCGTGCCATCGCGATGGGCGTGAACCGTGACCGTACGCCGGGTCCCGCAGTATACTGAATCCGCCATTCCGTCCCAGATGCCTGCTCGACGTCCGACCCTCTCAAATGCCTGGTCGCCCACTCGAATGTCCACCGACCCCGAGAACACCACGGCCAGGAGCTCACACCCGTCCACTCGAAGCGTGAACGACTCCCCCGATTGCAGGCGCAGCAGGTTGAAGTAACTCAAAGCGAGCCGGCCGGAACGTGGCTCGACCAACGCTTGATTCCGATTGTCTCTGGCGCGGAGGAGGCGGGTCATGGTGAAGTGGCAAAATTTGGATACTCAGCCCAACGGGGCGTCCCCTCGAAGCCACAGCGTGGGGAATCGGATTGGCAGATTCCGACGCACTTCCTCCACCGCGGGGTCGGAAGGAAGTCGTTTCCACAGTTCGAGCCAGTCACTGCGCCCCGCCGCCAGGGCCCCGAACAGCAGCGCGGGCTGACGCACCGGCCAGTCCTTCCAATAGAGGACGTCAGGCGGACGTTTCCAGGCACCTTTGTCGGCGATGAACGGGGCGAGAAACTCCACTCCGCGGATCAGGCCACGTCCATCGGTCAGGCGGAAGGTCATGAGGTCGTCGCCCGGCGTTGATAGCACCACCGCCAGGCCGGTCATGACATCGAGGTTGAAAATCGAGTAGCCATAGGGCTTGGTGCGCGCGAGTTCCTTGGGAAAACTGCCGTCCGCTGCCATTTGGGTGGGCAGCAGAATCTCCCGAAACCGGCGCCGGCAGTCCGCCAGCGTCGCCTCGTCTCCGATCAAGCGGGCGAACGCCGCGGCCTGCAGCGCCCAGCAAGTGCCGTGGTTGTTTTCCGCTTTGCTCTCGTCGATTCCGTACGGGTGCGTCTGCAGCCAGTGCAGGTACTCGCGGAACCAGGTCTTGATCCCGGCCTCGCTGGCGGCGTCCAAGGCGGCCGATCCGTGCAGGGACCGCACGCCCAGCGCCACCTCCGCGAGGTGGACGGTATCGATCACGCCGACGCCCCGTCCCGTGCAGACGCCCTGAATGGACTGGGCGTACTGCAGATTCGGATTCATCCGCGTCGCGGGATCGACGAACCAGACGCGCAGTTGCTGCACGGCGCCTTTCGCGAAGCGTTCCTCGCGCGTCAGGTCGTAGGCCGCCGTCAATGCCCCCACATCGCGGGCAAAGGCAAACAGGAGGCGGCGGTGGGCGACAAAGTTGTCCGGATTGGTTTCTCCATCGCGCCGCACATAGGGACCTTGTGGGTTCTTCGGATCCGGCCACCAGTAGTCCCCCTCCGACGAAAAGTCATGCGGTCCCCCCGGGCTGCGCGGATTGGCCACGGCGGTAATCGACACCGGCTGCACTCCCAGCGCGGCCTCCGCGAGCGGCAGGACACGCGGGAGCTCGTGGGCCGGCAGCTGAAATGAAAGCAAGGCAAGGGATAGCAACATGGGTCTTTGGCTGACTCGGGGTCCGGTTGAAACCCGCGCGCGACGCCACTGTCACGATGGCGAGAGCCTGGCCGCAGGTCGATGAAAACCCTTTGCCCCATCGAAGCCCGATCCCAGAGGGACGATTTTCCACTGGCCGAGGGACGACCGTCCCGCGACACTGGACTCGATCCCGCGGCCGGACACGGCCGTGCGTTCCCTCCCCACTTGCAGTCCGGCCACGCCTCAACGCCGTCACGTCGACTCTCTCTTCGCGCTTGCGCTCCGCCCCTTCCTCCAACGAATCGCCGGCCCGCGAAGCACGGACCGGTCTGCCACCCTGGACCCGGGCTGAACTGGACGCCCCACCACCCCGCAACTGGCGTCAACTCCTCGGTCCCGGCATTGTCATGGCCGGTGCGTCCCTCGGAGCGGGCGAGTGGCTGATCGGTCCGGCCATCACCGCCCGCTATGGCGGCGCGCTGCTCTGGATCACGCTGCTGACGCTGCTGGCCCAGTACATTTACAACGTCGAAGCCAGCCGCTACACGCTGGCCACCGGCGAGGGCATCATGACCGGCAAGCTGCGGCTCAAGCCCGGCTCGCGGTTCTGGACCGTCACCTACGCCGCGATCGATATCTGGACGATGCTCCCCTACCAGCTTTCGGGCGTC
>JAEUGZ010000030.1 GCA_016794725.1 Opitutaceae bacterium
CTCGTGTTCCTCTCGCTTCTTCGTTTTGTGCGGCGGTAGTGCCTGCGCCCGTCCGGCCCTCCGACTGCATCGGCCTCCTTGCGTGCGGCACGTTGGAACGAGCCCTGTCTCCGCCCCGTTTATCGCCGCGCCGGAGAAAAACGCGAAGCCCGGCCTTTTCTGACCACCGCGTAAGCAGCCAGGGACCCGTAGGGTTCGAACATGGCCAGGGAGCGGAGGTGAACGGGGATAGGTGAGTCGAGCGATTCACCCTTTACAGCCCGGACAGCCGGGGTACTGTACGGAAGTCATGACCTCTTTTGTGTCGATTCTTGCCGTGTTTGGCCTCGGTGGTCCCGAGTTGTTGCTTATTCTCGCCGTGGTCTTGCTGCTCTTCGGTGCGAAGAAGCTGCCTGAATTGGCCAAAGGCCTCGGTCGCTCGGTCAAGGAATTCAAGAAAGCCTCGGTCGAAGACGACGAAGACTCGACTCCGAAGCCAGCCGCCACGGTGGCGACCGAAACCAAGAAGATCGAACCGGTTCGGACGCACGGCTCCAACTAACGAGCCCAACCGAAGCCACGTGAAACGCGCGCCCACTGGGCGCTGGAGGGCCGGAGCACCCCATTCCTTTGGGTCAGGCGTTCGCCGATGGCGCGAAACATCGCTTGACGCTGCTCTACCGCAGCCTTTACTCCCACCCTTTCACACGTATCGCAAGGCCCGGTCAATCCAGGCCGCGTGACTCCTAACTCCTTCCGACCATGGCCAATCCGAAACGCAAGCAGTCCAAACGCCGCAGCGCCAACCGCCGCGCGGCCAACGCTTTCAAAGCTCCCGAGCTCGCCCGCGATCCCAGCGACGGCTCCGCCTGCCGCCCGCATCGCGTCAACCCGAAGAGCGGCACCTACCGTGGCCGCCAGGTGTTGAGCGTCGAAGTCTGATCGTTCCTTCCGACCCGATCGCGCCTTCCCACTCCTCTGCGATGGGTTCCCTATCCGGAGTTCCTGCACGGATCGCGGTCGACGCGATGGGAGGGGACCTTGGGCCGTCCGAAGTGGTGGCGGCCCTCAAACTCGCCCTGCACGAGTTTCCCTCGCTCTGCCCTGTCACGCTGGTGGGTGACCAGTCCATTCTGGCACCCCTGCTGGCGGAGCAAGGTCTCACTCACCACCCGAAGCTAACCGTCTTTCACGCGTCTGAAGTCATTCGTCCCGATGACGAAGTGATGAGCGCACTGAAGCGCAAAAAGGATGCGTCCATGCTTCGGGCGATCGAGCTGGTCAAGGATGGCACCGCCTCCGCGGTGGTGAGCACGGGAAACACCAAGATTCTGGTCGCGGCCGGGACGCTGAAACTCCGCACCCTCAATGGGGTGGAACGTCCGGCGCTCGCGCCCGTGATTCCGCGTGACCAAGGGCACTTCATTTTGATCGACGCCGGAGCCAACCCCGATTGCCGTCCGGAACATCTCGTTCACAACGCAATCCTTGGCAACCACTACTGTCAGCTGGAGCTGGGTGTGGCCACCCCTCGGATCGGCTTGCTGACCATTGGCACGGAAGAGGGCAAGGGCAACAGCCTCATTCAGGAGACGCATGAGGCCCTGAAACGTCTCGGTTCGCTGGTGAACTACGTGGGGCCGATCGAGGGATTTCAGGTATTTTCGGACCACGTCGATGTTGTTGTCTGTGATGGATTTACCGGCAATATCTGCCTGAAGAGCTGGGAGTCCCTCTCAAAGTTCTTTCGCAATGAACTGCGACGGGAGATTTCAAAGAATTTCCTGCGCAAAGCCGGAGCCCTGCTTTCTCGTGGCGCCTTCGTCGGTTTGAAACGACGGATTCAGCCCGAGCGTTACGGCGGAGCCCCGCTGTTGGGCTTGCGGGGAGGCGTCATCAAAGCTCATGGCTCGGCCAATCGCTTCGCCCTGATGAATGCCATCCATGATGCCAGCGAATTTATCCGAGTTGAATTGAACCACCGCATCGAAGCCGACATCGCCCGCGCCAATGAGGTGGTTCGACCCGCTTCGACCGTCGCATGACCGGCGACACTCGCGGCCTTTCCTAGCGCACCCGCACGCATGGCCAACCCGCCTATCGCATTTCTCGGCACCGGCGCTTACGTTCCTTCACGCATCCTCGGCAACAACGAGATCGCCCAGCGCGTCGAAACCTCCGACGAGTGGATCGTCACGCGCACCGGTATTCGTGAACGCCGCATTGCCGGGCCGACCGAAACCGTGTCCGACATGGCCACCGCCGCCGCTCGGGCGGCGCTCGAAGATGCCCAAATCTCTGCCGATCAGATTGATCTGATTATTCTGGCGACCCTCACCCCAGAGTTGACCATGCCCGCCACGGCCTGCCTGGTACAGAAGAAGCTCGGGGTGTCCGAACGCGCCGCCTGTTTCGATCTCAACGCCGCCTGCACTGGATTTCTGTACGCGCTCGACACCGCCTGGGCGTTGCTCGCGTCCGGCCGCTATCGCCACGCCCTAGTGATCGGCGCCGAGAAACTCTCGTCGGTACTCGATTGGACCGACCGCTCCACCTGCGTCCTGTTTGGAGACGCCGCCGGCGCCGCGATTCTCGGACCCGCCCGCACCAACACCCAGGGGATCTTGGGAACCCGGCTGCACACGGTGCCTGGCGCCGCCGAGCTGCTCTACATTCCGGGTCCAGAAGTATCCCCCAACCCCCTTGATCTGCGCAGGCTGTTGCGCATGAAGGGCCGCGAGGTCTTCAAGTTTGCGGTCCGCGCCATGGAGGATGTTGCGCGGGAATTATTGGAACAACATCAGATCGAGGCGCATCAAATCGACCGCGTCATTCCCCATCAGGCCAATCTGCGCATCATCGATGCCATCGCACATTACCTGAAACTTCCCTTGGACCGCTTCTACATTAATCTGGATCGCTACGGCAATACCTCCGCCGCGTCCATTCCCCTCGCTCTGCATGAGGCCCGCCAGCAGGGGAAAATTCGTCCGGGTGACCTGACCTTGCTAGTCGCATTTGGGGCGGGCTTGACCTACGGTGGCGCCTTGGTTCGCTGGTAATCTTATTGTCATGACCAACTTGTTTGTCCGTACGTGCCGTGTGCTGTGCCTCGCGATCGTGATGGGTTCCGTCGTGGGCGTCGCCCGTGCCGAACTGGTGTGGTCGCCCGACTCGGGCTGGCGCATCGAAGGCGGCGTGCTCTCGGGTCTGGTGGGCGAGGAAGGTCGCAAGGCCATCGACCTGATGAACAAGGCGCGCAAAGACGAAGAACGTCAGGACTATGGCGATGCGGCCAAGAACTACGAAAAGGTCGGTAAGCGCTTCGGAAACTCAGTCTACGCCCCGGAAGCCTACTACCGCGCCGCCCGGATGCGGCTGCAGCGGAAGCAGTATTTCAAAGCTCACGAGGACTTTCAACAGGTGGTGGGACGGTATCCAAACTTCCCACGCTTCAGCGAAATCATTGGAGAACAGTACCGCATCGCCAGTGCCTTGCTCGACGGGGCCCGCAACCGGATCTGGGGCAAGATTCCCGGTTTCGCCAACCGGGAGAAGGCCGTCGAGTACTTCGAGATCCTCCTAGCAACCGCGCCCTACAGCGACTACGCCCCCCTCTCGTTGATGAACATTGCCCGGGCCCATCAAAAGTTGGGCAATGACGAGGAGGCGATCGACGCCTTGGATCGCATGATCAACACCTACCCGCAGAGCCTGCTCGCCCCGGACGCCTACCTCAAACTCGCCCAAACCCACGCCTCGCTCGTTGAGGGCGCCTACTACGATCAGGGTTCGACCCGCGAGGCTATCACCTACTTTGAGGACTTCATGATTCTGTTCCCGAGCGACTCAAATGTGGGGGCGGCGGAAAAGGGACTTGGCGACATGAAGCGCGTCCTGGCTGAGAGCAAGATGCGGATCGCAGATTTCTATTTCTACAAGCGCGACAACTACGCGGCGGCCCGTGTCTTCTACAATGAGGCCATCACCGTCTATCCCGACTCTGCTGTCGCCCAGAAGGCGCGGGAGCAACTTGCGAAGGTGGAGACCGCGGCAACGAACGCCGGTGCACTGAGCGGCAAGTCCAAGAAGCGTTTCCTCTTTTTCTGATCGTCCAGCGGTCTCGACCTCTGCGGTCTTCTTCAACCGTGCGGTCCCTTTGTGCCGTTTCCGTCTCCCTGTTCGCGCTGATCACCCTGTGCGGCTCGGGGTGCTTCCACTATCAGCTCGGCACGGGTTCCCAAACCGGCTTCCGTACGCTCTACGTGGAGCCGGTTGAGAATGCAGCCGGGCTTCCCCAGGCGGTGGCTCTCGTGACTACTCACATTCGCGAAGCCTTTCTTCGGGATGGTCGCGTCACCCTGGCCAGCTCGGCGGCCGAAGCCGACGCCACCCTTTCCATTCGACTGACGCGCTACCAGCGCGATGTTGCCACCGTCCTCCCCAACGACACCGGACTGGCAAGAAAATTTGACCTGACATTGCGAGCCACAGCGACGCTGACGGACAATCGGACCGCGAGTACCCTGTTCACCGACCGCCCGCTGGAAGCCCGGCGCCAGGCTTATACCGACGATGCTCGTTCGCCGGGTAACTTCGGTCAGCAGCGACAAAGTGAGTACCAGGCAATGCCCTTGCTTGCCGAGTCGATTGCCAAATCAGCCCTGGGCGCTGTACTCGATCGTTGGTGAGGGGTGCGGCGTGAATCCCGCCCGCGACTGTGGGTCTTGCCTCTGATCGCTGAACGTATAACCTTCGGATCAGCGCCACGCAGCAAATTCGTCTGGCCTCACCGCCGCGAACGGCGTCAATCATGACTGTTGTGCCGCACCCGCCGATCCTCGCTCCCTCCATCCTCGCCGGCGACCACGCCAACCTGGCGCAAAGTGCACGCCTCGCCGCAGACACGGGGGTCTCATGGATCCACTTGGATATCATGGACGGGCACTTTGTCCCCAACCTCACCTTCGGCCCTCAAACCGTCGCCGCACTCCGGCGGCAGTCGTCCCTGTTCTTCGACACTCACCTGATGCTCGATGAGCCGCAGAAGTACGTCGAAGCGTTCGCCAAGGCGGGTTCAGATCTCATCAGCGTGCACATCGAACCAGCGTTTGACCACGGAGCCGCCCTGACCCGGATCCGTGCCCTGGGGTGCCAAAACGGAATCGTCCTCAATCCGGATACGCCGGCCGAATCAGTCCGACACCTGCTTCCCATCGTGGACTTGGTGCTCGTCATGACCGTTCAACCGGGATTCGGGGGTCAGGCGTTCCGCCCCGCCATGCTCGACAAACTCTCGATCCTGGACGCCTGGCGCAAACGGGACGGCCTTGCATTTAGACTTGAGGTGGATGGAGGCATTGACCTCGCAACTGGGGCGGCTTGCCGACAGGCAGGAGCCGATACGTTCGTCGCCGGGACCTCGTTTTTCAACTCCACCGATCGTAGCGGCTTCGCCCGCACCGTCGCCTCCTGGTAGCGCCCCTCACCATGACCCCGCTCGAAATCCTCGAAGCGCTCAGTTACCTGGTGACAATCGTGGCCCTTCCGTTCGCGATCTGGGTCTTCATCAAGGAGCAGCGCAAGGAACGCGCCAACGATGACGAGGAAGTTTACCTCAAGCTGGCGGACGACTATGAGGCCTTTCTCAAACTGGTGTTGCAGCACACCGACCTCCGGCTTCTCGCGCCGTTGTCCGAACAGCCGGTGCTCACGCCAGAGCAACTGGAGAAACGGCATGTGCTGTTTGAGATTCTCATCGCCCAGTTTGAACGCGCCTACATCCTGGTGTACGAGGAGGCCATGACACGCCAGGCCGCGCGACTCTGGCAGACGTGGGAGGACTACATGCGTTCCTGGTGTCGCAGAAGCGACTTCCGTGCCCAGCTTCCCATCCTCCTCGACGGTGAAGATGCCGGATTTCAGGCCTATATCCGCAGGGTGGCGGCGGAGGAATCGGCTCGCGTCATCTCCTAGACAGGACCGGACTAGGAACCCCCGCCTTCAGCGATTGCGGTCGCACGGAGATAGTTGCCGCGAAAGATCCGGCCCAGTTCGTTGGCGAGAGCGACCTCGTCGACTTTGTTGCGGGAGTTCAGAGCGCGTTTTATCCGAGTTCCGGTCTCGGCATAGGACACCACGGACAGATCCTGCAGGACGCGAAGCGCCTCGGCACGCCGGGGTTCCGGGGCAGCCAGGATCGCCTTCCAAGCGCGCTTCAGCTCGCCGTGGGTATCCAGACACATCACACGAATGACAAAGGACATCTCACGGAAAAGCCCCCCCGTCCATTGGGAGTGATAAATCAGCTGGTCCTTCACATCGAATGGCGCGTCCTCGGGATCGCTGCGCGATGCCTTCCAGCCGACTTCACGATAGAAGTCTTTTCGGACCGGGAGCCGCCGCAAGGCGAACCGCTCGGGCCCGCCTTCGGTTCCGGGTTTAAAGTTCCAGAGTTTCTGCCCCTCCATGGACATGACGAAATCAATGAACGCCTCTGCCGCCGGCCGGTTGGGCGCGCCTCGCATGAGGGCGATCGGATCGACGGAGCTCACCGTTCCGCCGACAGGTGACAAATAACCCAATCGATGGCTGTGGTCACGACGGACGACCGCCTCCTCCTGCTGGCGCCCGTAGAAATCAATGCACATCCCAACGGCACAGTTGCCGGTGGCGACATCAATGGGAGGCTTCTGGGATGTGTCGGTGAAATACCGGGCATTGGCGCCGGTGAGCTGAAGGAGCCGCAACCCGTCGATCCAGCCTTGGTCCACCGCCTGCTTCTCCAGTTCTTGCGCGGCGCCCGTTGGATTCGCCGAACGTAACGCCAGCAAGCGCCGTTGCATTTGCTGCTGGATCACATTCTCGAACGCCTTGGCAATGGAGCCACTCTTGGTGGGATCGGCCAGTGCCACCTCTCCGAAAAGCTTGGGGTGCTGCAAATCTTCCCAGTGCGCGGGCTCTCCGGGGAATCCCAAACGCTGCAAAGAGTCCCGATTGAACACCATGCCATAGGCGCTCAGCACCGTGCCCACCCAGCGTCCCTGCGCATCCCAATAGTCTTCACCGGCGAAAGTCTGGGGAATGACATCAGCGGTAAACCATTCCGGGTGACGCTTGAGCACCCCACTGTCAACGAGGCGTCCCGCCTGAGCCTGGCGGACAAAGTCATAGGTGCCTCCGCCAAAGAAGAGATCGATCTTGCAGCTCACCTCCGAGGCGAGAAATACCTCCCGGGCTTCTCTGGCCGGAGCCGGAGCGTCGGCCGCAAGACGGTGATTCGCAAAACCCGACTGCACATCATTGCTCCAAGGTTTGCGCAGCGTGTTGGTCCAATGATTCTGGAAGGAAGCCGTGTACTCACCCTCAAGGAACCGCGCGATCTCGCTGGTGCCCCCAATCACGCGCCAATCGATGAACACGGTCCGACCAGTCTTCTTCTTGTACCACGCCCGGAACGCCACCGCAAACTCGTGACGGATAGCCTCGTTGTGAGGTGTGATGATCACGAGCGTTTCGTCGGCCCGCTGGCTGCCGGCTTTCTCCGGACGCAACAGAAACGGAAGGGCAACGGTCGCAACCAGAGCAACAATGATGAGGATCCGCTTCAGCATGGCCGCAGGAGGTTGGCAGTGCGCACCATCACCATTGTTCCCAGGAACTAGGCGGTCAGGACGACCACGTCCTCGGTTTCGACCGAGGCATACAACTCACCTTTGGTGGCACCCATGTGCCGCGGATTGAGTTCGTAGATCTTCAAATCGACCTCGCCCACGAGAAAATCATACTGGGCGATCTCTCCGAGGTAGACCGACTCACCAATTCTTCCCTTCACCGCATTGCGTTCGGTGCGGGTTGAACCCAACGACCAGCATTCGGGACGAATGGAGAGGGTAACGGTGGCGCCTGGCACCGGTGGGGACGTCGGATCCCCCAAAATACCTTCGAAACGGCCAATCGCAGTTTCGACCTCGGCACGCTCGCCAGCAATTCCCACGACCTTTCCGGACAGGAAGTCGGTGTCCCCAATGAAATTCGCAACGGTCTTTCTCCTCGGCCGGCGATAGACATCGCGAGGAGTGCCCACCTGGAGGATGTGCCCACTCTCGAGGATCGCCATGCGATCCGAGATCGAAAGCGCCTCCTTCTGGTCATGCGTCACGTACACCGTTGTCAGCTTGAACTCCTTGCACACCCGCCGGATTTCGGTGCGCATCTCCAGACGCAGCTTGGCGTCAAGATTCGAAAGCGGTTCATCCAGCAACAGGCATCGGGGACGAATGACCAAAGCCCTCGCCAGCGCCACTCGCTGCTGTTGTCCACCCGAAAGCTGGTTGGGACGACGCTCAGCATAGGCGCTCATCCGGACCGATTCCAGCGCTTCACCCACCCGCTGCCTAATTTCCGCCGCCGGCACCTTCCGCTCTTCCAGACCAAAGGCCACGTTCTGCGCCACCGTCATATGCGGCCAAAGCGCATAACTCTGGAACATCATGCCCGTATTCCGCCGATGAGGTTCCAGACGTGTAACATCCTCATTTCCAAAGAGAATACGGCCTTCTTCAGGGATGTAAAAACCCGCCATGCTACGCAGGAGGGTGGTCTTGCCGCAACCACTTGGCCCGAGAAGAAAAAAGAGCTCACCCGCCTCAATTGTCAGGTCGAGCCCATGCAGAGCTACGGTGGTGCCGAACCGTTTGGTAAGTTTCTCGATGCGAATCGCGATCATGCGGCGACCATGGTCGCGCCCGAAGCAACGTTTGGCCAGCGCCTGAGTCAAAAGAAATAACCGATCCGAAATGAGAGGTGAACCTTGCACCCTTGGCCGGGATTTTGCTTCTTCCGAGATCATGCCCGCGAACGCAACCAAGTCCCCTGCCCACGCCGACCTCGAGACCATCCTCGTTTCCGAGCAGGCCATCAAGCGTCGGTTGAAGAAACTCGGGGCCGAAATCAAGGCGGTCTACGGGGACGAGGAGATCACCGTGATCGCCATCATCAACGGGGCCATTCTCTTCACTGCCGATCTCCTCCGAGAGATTCCGAACCCAGTCCGGCTCGACTGCATCCGCATCTCCAGCTACCGCAACGACACCAAGTCGCATGGCAAACCGCAACTGCTTCACAGCCTTTCCCTCGACATTGCCAACCGCCACGTGCTGCTGATCGACGACATTCTGGATACGGGGAAGACCCTTTCCATGGTGGTGAACCTGATCCGCAAACAGTCGCCCGCCAGCGTCAAGGTTTGCGTCCTCCTCGACAAGAAGGGACGGCGCGAGGTGCCCTTTGAGGGCGACTT
>JAEUGZ010000042.1 GCA_016794725.1 Opitutaceae bacterium
ACTGGTTCGCAGCAGACGGTCGACCAGACTGCCACCCCGCAGGAGATTGAACCAATGAGGGGTTCGGGACTTGCCCACCACGATCTGCGTCGCGTTGTACTGGATCGCGATCCGCACCAGCGCCTTCGCCACATCCTCATCCTGGGTCACCACCACCTCGGCGCCCAGTTCGCGAGCGAGCGTCAGGTTCTGTTCGAGGCGACGCCGAGACTCCGGCACCAGCTGCCGCGAGGACTCGACGCTGACCGCCACCCAGGCCGCCCCCTGTGCCGCGGCCATCCGGCGCGTCCAACGCACGAGCTGGGTCGAATACGGGCTGGGGCCCACGCCCACGAGCAGGCGTTCTCCCGAACGCCAGACCGTCTTGAGGGGCGTCGTCGACCGGAGCTCGCGCAGGCGCTTGTCGACCCGCTCCGCCACAAAGCGGAGCGCGAGCTCCCGCAGGGCGGTCAGATGGGTGTCACGAAAGAAGTTCTCCGCCGCGGCCGCGGCGCGGTCGGACAGGTAGACCTTCCCCTCGGCCAGACGCTCGCGCAGTCGCTCCGGGGTGAGATCGACGAGCTCGATCTCATCCGCGTATTCGAGAATCGAATCCGGCACCGTCTCATGCACCGTGGCACCGGTGATCTGTCGGACCGTGTCCGCCCGGCTCTCCACATGCTGCACATTGAGCGTGGTGAAAACATGAATGCCGGCATCCAGGAGCTCGATCACATCCTGGAAACGTTTCGTATGGCGCGACCCGGGAGCGTTGGTGTGCGCCAGTTCGTCGACCAGCACCAGCCGTGGTTTCAGCGAAAGAACCGCCTCGAGATCCAGTTCAGTCAGGCGAAGATCACGGTGCACCACCAGTTTTCGGGGCAGCACCGTCAGACCCTCCAGCAACGCCTCGGTTTCGGCGCGACCATGCGTCTCCACCAGTCCCACCACCACCTCGTGACCCTCGCGCACCTCCTGGTGGGCCGCCTTGAGCATGGCGTAGGTCTTCCCCACCCCGGGGCACATGCCGAAGAACACCTTCAAGCGTCCGCGACGGCCCCGCGCTTCGTCGCGGTTGAGTGAAGCCAGCAGGGAATCCGGATCGGGTCGCAGGTCAGGCATGGGAGAAGACTCGGCCCAGCGGACCACCCGAAACCACGCTTTGGGCGCCCGCGGGCGCCGCGCGGCCACTCCGGGCTTTGCCCCACGTTTTCATGGCGTAAATCGGAGGAACATGGCCAACACTTTGGTCAGGAGTCGAAACGAAGGCAAACGGACAATCCCGGTTCACCACAGGCACGGTCAGTGATTTGGCGACAGGCGGGTCGGACCGGGTGGATCCGTGTTCGGATCACGGCGGCAAGAGGGATCGAACAGCGCCAGCACGACAATCGCGGTGAGCAGGACCGAGATCACCACCGCATTGCGCAGATCCCGGGGTGAAGGGTTCTTCATGGCGTGCGTGAAACGGGCCCTCACGGCGCCGACTCCAGGGCGTCGAGCGCGCGGTTCAACATCAGGACGTTGACACCCGGTTCGCCCAGCACCGTCAGACTCCGTCGGTCGGTGTGGAGCTCGATCAACCCGCGAAGGTCCTGGTCAGCCAGGTTGCGGGCCCGCGCCACCCGCGGCAGCTGGAGCAGTGCATTGGCGATGCTGATATGGGGATCCAACCCGCTGGCCGAGCGGGTGACCGCGTCGGCCGGCACCGGCACCGTTTCCGGAACCCCATTCCTGCGCCGGTAGGCAGCAACCTCCGCCGCCACCGTATCGGCCAGCTTGCGGCTGGTGGGTCCCAGGTTGGATCCCGATGACGACGCGCCGTCGTATCCCGAACCCGCCGCCGAGGGTCGCGGATGAAAATACTTTTCCGCAGTGAACGACTGCGCGAGCAGGCGCGAGCCGCGCACCGTCCCATCGGCATCCACGATCAAACTGCCATTTGCCTGGTCGGGAAAGGCAAGTTGCGCGCCGGCCCACACGGCCAGCGGGTAGATGCCACACACCACGATCACGAGTACCAGCGTGGCGAGGATCGAGGTCTTGAGTTCAGTGAGCAGCAGTTTCATGGCGGAAATGGATGTGCACCCCGGATCAGGCGAGGCCGAGCGAGGTGAGCAGGAGATCGATCAGTTTGATTCCAACAAAAGGCACCAGGACTCCGCCCAGGCCGTAGATGAGGAGATTGCGACGCAGCATCGCGGCCGCCCCCATCGGACGATAGGCAACGCCCTTCAGCGCGAGCGGGATCAAGGCGACAATGACGAGGGCGTTGAAAATCACGGCACTGAGGATCGCACTGTAGGGAGTCTTCAGTCCCATGATGTTCAGCGGCGCAATGGCAGGAAACGCCCCCACGAGCATCGCTGGAATTATGGCGAAGTACTTCGCCACGTCGTTGGCGATGGAGAACGTCGTCAACGCACCCCGCGTGATCAGGAGCTGTTTGCCAATCTCGACGATCTCGATCAGCTTGGTCGGATTGGAGTCCAGGTCGACCATGTTGCCCGCTTCCTTTGCCGCCTGCGTGCCCGTATTCATGGCGACACCTACATCAGCCTGGGCCAGGGCCGGAGCGTCATTGGTGCCGTCTCCGGTCATGGCCACGAGGTGACCGGCCCCCTGTTCCGCTCGGATACGAGCCAGTTTCATCTCCGGCGTGGCCTGGGCCAGGAAATCGTCCACGCCGGCCTCAGCGGCGATCGCCGCGGCGGTGAGCGGATTGTCGCCGGTGATCATCACCGTGCGAATGCCCATGGACCGCAGCTGGGCAAAACGTTCCTTGATGCCTCCCTTGACCACATCCTTGAGCGCAATCACCCCCAACACCGTGCGTCCCTCCGCCACCACCAGCGGCGTCCCGCCCTGACGGGATATTCCGTCCACCGCGGTGCGCACTTCCGCCGGGCAGGTGCCGCCCTGGGATTCGATCCAGCGGACCACGCTGTCCGCCGCTCCCTTGCGAATCGACCGGGCTGGCTGGCCGGACCCCGCGGCCGGAAGGTCGATCCCGCTCATCCGCGTCTGCGCCGTGAAGGGCACGAAGGTGTGCGACGTCGTCAGCTCCCGCCCGCGCAGGTTGAACTTTTCCTTGGCCAGGACCACGATGCTGCGGCCTTCCGGAGTTTCGTCGGCGAGGGAGGCGAGTTGGGCCGCTTCCGCCAGGCGATCCCGGCCCACGCCCGGCGCACTCACAAAATCCGACGCCTGCCGGTTGCCCAACGTTATGGTTCCGGTCTTGTCGAGCAGCAGCACGTCAATGTCTCCCGCCGCCTCCACCGCACGACCCGACATCGCGAGCACATTGCGCTGGAGCAGTCGGTCCATGCCCGCGATGCCAATCGCGCTCAGCAGGCCGCCAATGGTGGTGGGAATGAGGCACACCAGCAGTGCAATGAGGGTGGTGATGGAGAACGTGACCTGCGAGTACAGGCCGAAGGGTTTGAGCGTGAGGATCACCAGCAAAAAGATGACCGTGAGCGAGGAGAGGAGAATCGTCAGCGCGAGTTCATTGGGGGTCTTCTGACGGGTCGCCCCTTCGACCAGGCTGATCATGTGATCCAGAAACCCCTCGCCCGGACGGGTCGTGACGCGGATAAGCAGGGTATCCGACAGCACCAGGGTTCCGCCGGTGACGGCGCTCCGGTCACCACCCGCCTCACGAATCACCGGCGCCGATTCTCCGGTGATGGCGGATTCGTCAACCGACGCGGCGCCTTCGATCACCTCTCCGTCCCCCGGAATGGTCTCACGCGCCGTGACCGACACCACATCGCCCTTCTGCAGCTGCGAGGCATCCACGCTCTCAAACGTCCCATCCTTGCGTCGCCGCCGGGCCACCAGTTGCCGGCGCGAATCCCGCAGCGCCCGCGCCTGGGCCTTGCCGCGTCCCTCCGCCACCGACTCGGCGAAATTGGAGAACACCACGGTGAACAGGAGCCAGAACGCAATCTGCAGCACGTAGCCAAGCGGATCCTGCGAAGTGAAGAGCTGCCCAAAGGCCAGGGTCGCACCCACCAGCGTCACGAACATCACCGGGTTCTTGAGTTGTGCCTTCGGATGGAGTTTCCGAAAGGCGTCGGCGGCAGCCTGAGAAAGGATGCCACGGTCGAAAAAGGAAAGGGTCTTGGAGCTCATGGACGGACAAAGACTGCGGTGCGATTTCAGAACAAGGAGCCGGCCTTCACGAGAAAGTGTTCCACCACGGGACCCACCGCCAGGGCCGGCAGGTGGGTCAACGCCCCGACCAGGATCACCGTTCCGAGCAGGAGCACGACAAAGGTCAGGCCCTCTGTCCGGAAGGTACCGGCGCTGGCGGGTAACCGCTTCTTGGATGCAAGATTTCCGGCCAGGGCGAGGATGGGCACGATCATGAAGAAGCGCCCGATCAGCATTCCCCCGCCCAGGGTGAGATTGTAACGAACATCCCCGTCGGCCGGATTGGCCGTGAGTCCGGCAAAGGCGCTGCCGTTGTTGCCCACCGCGGAACTGTAGGCATAGAGCATCTCGGAGAAGCCATGGGGACCGACGTTGTTCAGCCCCGCCTGCCCCCAGGGGCTGACCGCCGCCCAGGCGGTGAGTCCGAGCGTCGCAGCCGCCAGGGCCATCAGCACCAGCATGACCAGCTTGACGTCGATGGCCTCGATCTTCTTGCCCAGGTACTCCGGGGTGCGCCCGACCATCAGTCCGGCGATGAACACCGCGAGGACGACAAAGATCAGCATGCCGTAGAGCCCCGCCCCCACCCCACCGAAGATCACCTCACCTGTCTGCAGATTGAAGAGCGGAACCAGTCCACCGATGGGCGTGAATGAATCGTGCATCGCGTTGACCGCGCCACAGGAGGCATCGGTGGTGATGGTCGCAAACAACGCTGAATTGAAGACACCGAAGCGGACTTCCTTTCCCTCCAGATTGCCGTCCGTAGCCGAGACGCCGGCCTGCTGATGAATCGGATTCCCGGCCGCCTCGAACTTCCAAGCGACCAGCGTTCCGCCAACAAACAGCACGAACATCGTGGTCCACACCGCCCAGCCATGCCTCGCGTTTTTGACCATCCGGCCGAGGTAGTAGGTCAGCGCGCTCGGAATCGCAAAGATCGAGAGCATCTGCAGAAAATTGGAGAGCGGTGTGGGGTTTTCGAACGGATGGGCCGCGTTGGCATTGGTGTAACCGCCGCCATTCGTGCCGAACATCTTGATCGCGACCTGCGAGGCCATCGGTCCCTGAACAATGGTCTGGGTTTCGACGGTCTTCTTTTCCAGCACCGGCGTCCTGCCGTCGGCCGCCAGCACGGCCTGTCCCTTCTCGTCCACCTTCGGCACCTGGATCGGCGTGGAGTCAATGACCTTCGCCGTGTCGTAAGGTTTGAAATTCTGGATCATGCCCTGCGACACCAGCACGAGTGCAAACACGCCGCAGACCGGGACAAACAGGTAGTAGGTGCAACGGATCAGGTCCGTCCAGAAACTGCCAATCGTGCTGGCCGTGTGACGGGCAAGTCCACGCACCAAAGCCGCCGCCACTCCGATCCCCGCAGCGGCCGAGGTGAAGTTGTGCAGGGCAAGCCCGACCATCTGGGAAAACGCGCTCAGGGTGCCTTCCCCGCCATAGCTCTGCCAGTTGGTGTTGGTGGTGAAGCTGATCGCCGTGTTGAGCGCGAGATCGGGTTCCACGCCGGGCAGGTGCTGGGGATTCAAGGGCAGGAGGTGCTGAAAACGCAGGACGAAGTAGGTGAACAGCAGTCCCACCAAACTGAACATCAGCAAGGAAAGCGTGTATCCAATCCATGACTGTTCCTGTTCCGGGTCTATTCCACACAACCGGTAGGTGATCCGCTCGAACGGCTTCACGACCGGATCGAGGAAGGTGCGCCCGCGGACATCGAGCACCTGCATCAGGTGGAGCCCGAGGGGCTTGGTCACGAGGACCAGCGACAGCACGAAGAGCCCAAACTGCAGCCAGGCATTGGAGTGGTTCATGGTGGAGGCCGGTCAGAATTTTTCCGGGAAAAGGACAGCGATCACGAGGTACACGAGGCACCCGAGTGCGATGAGACTGATGAGGACGAATTCCATGGCGGAGGGATGGGTTCGGACAGCGCCGCTCAGTGGAGTTTTCCGCAGGCCTTCGCGTAGAGAGCACACAGGGAGAAAAAGGCGACGACGCCAGCCACGACGAGGAGGTCGATCATGGCATGTCCTCCCGATTGAGGCGGCACCCGGTCTTCATGACGCGCTGAGAGCAGAGTTCGCATTTCATGGCACTACTCTAACCCGGCGGCCCTGAGCCGCCTAGTTAAGGCGAGGCGCCAAAGCATTAAGAAAACATTAAGTCCAACGAACCCAAGAGACACCGATCACGAGCCTCTGGCGCACCGCGAAGATCCACATCCCCCTTGTGTCCAGCGACCCCTGCGTCACAGCATGGAGCGGAGCAAGCCACACCGTAGTCCAGCTCCACTTCCCGAACCACCATGAACGCCCCTGCTCCTCGAAGGCGACCCATCGTCAGATTGCCGCTGCCCGCCCAACGGTACGTCCGCCAACTCGCCCGGTTCGAACAAGCCGTGCAGCGTGCACTTGTCGCGCACCGTGCCCAGCCCGCGCTCCCGGTCGGAGACCATCTCTACCGCTCCGACGGGCGGACTCCCCTGTTCTACCTGCAGGGGCTGGCCCGACTCACCCGGGCCATGGGTCCCGGGAAGAAACGCATTGAGCCCTGGCTGGGTGAGTTCAAGGAGATCGAGGATCGACTGGGCGCCTACGACTACTGGGTGGTCCTTGAACACAACGCCCTCGACTGGGGAGTCGACCCTGCGGTGTCGGCCTACCTCGCCGGGCGGCGCCTGCAGGCCCTCGGCGCGCTGGAGTATGCGCTCGGTCGCTTCGGCTGGTTGACCTACCATGAAGGCGCCCCCGCGGGGCTGGGGCCGATGCCGGAAAGGCTGCGCGAGTACCTGTCCGAGGCCGAGTGGTTGAGTCCGAAACGCGAGCGCCGCCGACTGGCGGAATTTCTTCACCAAGAGGCCGAGGAGATTCAGGACGACCTCAACAGCGGTCGCCTCCAACTCAGCGAAGTGGAAGCCGGCGTGCATGAACTGCGACGGAAATTGCGCTGGATCCCGATCTATGGTCACGCGTTGGGTGGAAAGGTCGTTCTGGATACGGCCGGCGCCGACGGTGCACTCGCCCACTATGTCACCCCCGACCAGCTGAAAAGCCGCTTCAACCGTCTCCCCAGGAACGCCGCCGAGACAAAGCCGTTGAAACTGCACCGAGGGGCATTCCTCGCCATCGGCCGGCTGATCGCGGAAATCGGCGTACTCAAGGATCGCGCCCTCTGGACCGAAGAGCTGACCCGGATCTGTCGCGTGGTCAAAGCCGACGCCAACGCAACCCTGCAACGCATGGGCCCCACGGCGATCACGCCCGTACAACTCGTTGCGCAGGTCAGCCAGCTCGTCGACCGGATCCTCCTTCAGGACGGTGCCTTGCGGGTCCTCGCGAATCACCTCAAAGACCAGGACTAAGCGGGGCGCCGCACCTAGCACGGCTTTGCGCGCAACGTCTCCCCGGGACTCCAGGCTCCTTCGACCATGGTGGTGATGGCATAGGCCGGCAGGCCCTTTTCATTGCGTTCGACCAGGCTGATGAGCTGGTCAACCGCGGTCGCACCAATGAGGGGACCGTCCTGATACACCCCGCTGATGTGACTGATCTTCTCCGGACAACACAGGCTCGCCAGGCCGATGTCACGCGGCACGCGCCGCCCCAGACGATAGAGCAACGTTTCGGCGAATTCCCAATTGAGCGCCACCACCACGTCAGGTTTCACCTTCGCGAGCCAGCGCTCGCACTCTCCCAGCTCCTGGTCCGTCACGGCATCCATGTTGGAAAGGAACAGGGGCTTGAGTGTCTTCACGCCCGCCAGGCTCTGCTGTGCGGTGAAGAAGCCGGCCTCCCACCGCCCCTGAAAGTAGGCGCGGTGACTCTCACGCAGCAGCAGTCCGGGACGCCGATACCCGAGCTTGTAGCACTCCTGAACCGTGCGCAGACTGGAGAAGTAGTGGTCGTTGCACACGGTATGAAGCGTAAGTGAAGGAAGCGGGACACTCAGGCTCACCACCGAAAAAAGGTCCCACCGCATGACCGGCGGAGGCGCCCCATCCGGCAGGGGGCCCAGGAGCACTCCCTGAATTCCCCGGGCGTGCAGCATCTCGCTGAAGCGCTCGGGTGACATCCCGTCGCGGTGGAGCCAGAATTCCTGCCCCACATACCCTCGCTGCGCCGCCCGATCGAAGGCCCCGCTCCGAATGTAGCGACGAGTCGGCGACGCCGCATTCCTCCAGGCATCCGGATGCTCAAGGGCGCAAACGAACGCCAGCACCGTGTGCCCCGACGACTGGTGGCGGAGCCGCCGATTTCGCATCAGGGCCGAAACCAGCGGATTGGGCCGGTAGCCGAGTTCTTGCGCAAAACGGCCGATCCGTTCACGCGTGGTCACCGGAATGTCGGGGTGGCCGCGCAGGCTCATCGAAACCGTCGCAGTGGTCACACCGGCGCGTTCGGCAATGTCCTTCATCGTCACAGCGGAATTCATGGGGCTTCTTAACGATGTAAGAGGCGCCGCCCTTTTCAAGCCCAACGAAATTTCACGACGGTGTGCCTGCCCTCGCGCCTTCTGCCCCCGGCGCACGACCAGCAACCGCCCGAATGTTCGGGAACCCAGAACTACCCCATGCCCACCCCCACGTCGTTTTCCCTTCCCTTGCACCAGGCCGTCGTCTTCGGCTACGCCACGCTGGTCGCCGCCTCGACCCCGGCGCAATCAGTAGCCCTGGGCGACCGCGGTGGGGCGCAGGGTTTGAGTATCCGAGGCGTCAGCGTCGGAGGGATCAAACGCGCCGGCTTCATCGGGCCGCCGATCCAAGCGCGCAACACCACTCGCAACACCGACAACGTCCCGATCGAGCAACTCGAAGTCACCGACCGGCCCCATTCCATCCTCTCAGGTTCAGCCGGAGGCGGGGGTGACATCCACTCCGTTTCGAAGCGGGCTCATGGTGGTCAGCAGACTGGCACCGTGTTGAACGCCCGCTATTTCGCGCAACCGCGCATGATCCTCTGGACCAACAGCGTCAGTTTCTAAGCCCTCCCACCATGCTCCGCTGCACCCCGTTCCTTCCCGTCCTGCTCATCGCCGTCCTCGGACTACTGCCGTCGGTCTCCGCCGAATCGGGAGGAGTCGGCGCCATCACCGGGCGCGTTTTCAATCCGGCCACCGGTGAATACATCCGCAACGCCGTGGTGCGCGTCGAGGGAACTCCGCTCACCACCGTGTCCGAGGAGGGTGGATTCTATCGTCTCGACCACGCTCCCGCCGGCATGCTCACGGTGGTCGCCACCTACACCGGCCTCGGTTCGGTCTCGGCGTCGCTCTCCCTCGCGGCGGGTGACACCGCCACGCGCGACTTCGAACTCGCTCCCGCCGATTTTCGCCGACCGCCCGGCGATGCCGCCATCAGGTTGACCGAGTTCGTCGTCGCCACCGAACGCGAAGGCAACGCCAAGGCGATCATGGAACAGAAGAACGCCATCAATATGAAGACGGTCGTGGCCACCGACAGCTTCGGCGACATTGCCGAAGGCAACATCGGCGAGTTCCTGAAGTTCATGCCGGGAATCACACTCGACTACGTGGAAACCGACACCCGCGCCGCCCGCATGGGCGGTCTGGAAGCCCGGTATGGGGCGGTCACGCTCGACGGCGGTTCGATGGCCAACACCAGCACCGGCGGCTTCGGAGGTGACTCGCGGCAGTTCGAATTCGAGGCTGTCTCGATCAACAACATTGAGACCATCGAGGTGAACAAGACTCTGACCGCCGACATGCCGGCCGACGCCCCCGCCGGCAGCATCAATCTTCGCACCCGAAGCGCGCTCGACCGCAAGGGCTCCCGCTTCAGCACCCTGGTCGGCTTCATCGGTAACGAATACGAGCACTCGCTGCGCCGCACGCCGCGGCACGATGACGCCCGCCATGCCAAGACGCGCCCCACGGGTTCATTCGACTACTCCAATAGCTTTTTCGACAACAAGGTGGGGATCGCGGTGAACGGGGCCTTCACCAACGTCTTCAAGGAGCAGTTCCGCCACGCGCTCACCTACGACTACACGTCCGCCCAGGCCATTGCCGCCAAGTCGCCGCTGATCACGGCACTCAACTTCAAGGATGGACCGAAGATGACCGAGAAATCATCGGGCGGTCTTAAGGTCGACTACCAGCCGTTTGGCTCGAACAACCTCCGCGTCACCCTGGCGACCAGCTACATCTACTTCGCCGACGAAATCGCCAATCGAAACCTCAACTTCCGCGTCAACGCCGCCCAACTGGGCGCCGGTTCCAGCCTCACCCGGGTCGTGGCCGGTCCCGTGGCGGGAACCGGAACCCGCATCGAGCAGACCGGCAGCCATGGCAAGAAGAAGACCGACACCACCAATCTTTCCCTGGGCTTCGTCTACCGCCTGCGGGCCCTCACGGTCGACGCGCAGTCGAGCTACTCGCGGGCCCGTCAACAGAACGGCACGGGCCACATGGGCGCGGTCGACCAGGCCAATCTCCAACTCACCCGGATCAGCTACACAGCGGAGCGTCCCAGTGTCGATTCCCCAGCCTGGACCTTTACCCAAACCGGAGGAGCCAACTGGTACGATTTGAGCAACTACGGACGTTATGACGCCCAAGCGGGCAATATCAGCGTCTCGCGTTCGCGCGCCCAGACGGAACAGATCGTGCAGCAGATCAACGCCCGCTACGTGCTGCCCTGGCAACTCCCCACTTTCGTCAAAGCCGGACTCTACCACCAGCTCATGACCCGCAACCGGGAGCAGATCGTGGCCTACACGGGCACCTACGTGGGGCCCTCCGGCAATCAGCTGACGGCCCCCCTGCCATCCTCAGCCGCCAGCTTTCTCATTTCGACGGCCTGGGGCGGAAATATCGCCGGGCTGCCGGTTCCGGACAAGGCCGCGCTCAATGACCTGCTGCGCACGCAGCCGTCGTACTTCACCTCCACCGTGGCCCAGCAGGCAGCCAATCTTGATTCGCTGCTGGGCAGCCCCCAGGACGTCGAGGAAGCCGTGCGCGCGGGCTACCTGATGGTCAATACGCGCATCGGACTCTGGCAGGTCTACGGCGGACTGCGTTACGAGGGAACCCACACCACCACCGAAGTGATGGAACGGGTGCCGGATGCGAAGAATCCGTTTGCCGCCAATACCCTGGAGCGCATCCGCTATCGCTGGAGTCAGGGCAGCACGATTCGCGACGGCCGCTATGACGACTTCCTTCCCAGCGCCTCCGTCGTATACCGCGCGTCCCCGGATCTCATCGCCAAGTTCGGGTATCACCGCGCCATCAAACGCCCGGCACTGGATCGTCTCGCGGGAACGTGGTCGATCGACGAGGCCAACCAGGACATCACCATCCCCAATCCGGACCTGAAACCGGAGCGTTCTCAGAAGTTCTCCGCCCTCGTCGAATACTATTTTGAACCTGCCGGCACGATCGGTCTCAACGTATTCCGAACCGACATCAAGAACGCGACCAACACCAGCGAGTACCGTCCGGCCTCGGATTTTGGCTACGGCGACGACCCGATTTACGGCGCCTACGACTTCCGGACCTTTGAAAACGTGCCGGGAACCCGAAAGATCCAGGGCATTGAATTCAACTACAGCCAGCAAATGGCCTTCCTGCGCAACGAGTACCTTCGCGGCACCCGGATTTTTGCCACGTACTCCCGCTACCGCTCCAAGCCGCAACCCAATGGCTTCGTGCCCACCGCCATCACGGGAGGCATTTCGAATCGCTACAAGCGGTTCAATGCCAGTCTGGCCGGAACCTGGACTGATGACATCCTGACCGGCGGGAACGGAGTGAGCGCGACCGCGCCGTACTTCGCCGGCGACCGCGAATACCTCAAGCACCGGACGATCATCGACGTGGGCCTCGGCTACAAGGTGCACAAGTACGCCGAGCTCTTCCTCTCCGGCCGCAATGCCTTCAACTCCGGAAAGACCTGGGTCTATCGCGATACCGACGGGCGTATCCGACAAATGGAGAAATACGGCGGCCAGTGGACCGTGGGGGTGAAGAGCAACTTCTGACCGCGGCCGCGCACCACGCCCTACCCGAGTCCGCGGACCGACGCCCGGGTCGCTCCCGCGACAAACTCCACGGGCGTGGCCGCCTTGGCCAGACTGCCGCCGTCCACCTGGATGTCGGCGCTCCCCTCCCCCTCAACGCGGAGGAAGACCGCCGCGGGCGTCAGGACACGCGATGCGGTGAGCAGCACGTCCCGGGTGGAGATGAAGCGAAGCAGTGATTCCGCCTCCGGGTTGCCCTGGGCGCTGAGTCCATGCACGGCGGCGTCACTGACGTGGTCGAACACCACCGCCGGCCGCAGGTCCGGCTTCACGACTTCGAATCGCACCTGGTCGAGGGTGAGGCCACGCACTCCGCGCGCATAGAGGCCATAGGCGGGCCGGGGACCCATCTCAAAGTACTCGCCCGCCACCTGCGGCACATCACGGAGGGCTGCCTCCTCCGCGGTGCCTCCCCCTTCGTAGGTCACGTGCACATCGTGCAGGCTGATGTTCTCTAGGATTTCGCCACCGGCGCCATTGAGGGTGATGCAGGTGCGCCGCTCTCCGTCCCGGTAGGACTGCGGCCAGTGCAGGTCGGGAAACTGTCGTCCCTCGGCCACGACGTGAGCGCGGATATGGTGAAAGGAAAGATTGCGAACGATGCCATTCGCCGGGCGCTTCTCGCCTTCCACCGGCGCCGCGGCTGAGGCTCGTCGGGCGGAGTGGAGGCCGACCGTGATCGGACCCGTTACATTCTGCATGATCAGGTTTGAGAACGAGATGTTTTCGTAGCGGCTGCCGGCCCGGGCCGCCATTTTGATCACCGACCCATAGGTGTCATAGATCAAACAGTTCGTGATCGTGATGTTCTCTGCCTCCCCGCTGCCAAAGCGGAAGATCGACCAGCGCGTGCTGAAGGTGCAATGGGCGATCGTCACCCACTGATTGCTGCCAAACAGCGCACACGCATCGTCCTGGCACTGGATGTCGCAGGCGTTGACGTGCACGTACCGGCATCGGTTGAAGTGAAATCCGTCGTTGTTCTTGTTGACGCGATTGTAGATCCGCACGCGGTCGAACCAGACGTATTCACAGTCGAGAATGCGGGTGCAATGGTACGCACTCGCGGTGAGGAACACATCGCGCAGGCGTACGTTCCGGCACCGGGAGAACACGATCAGATGGGGACGCTCGAAATAGCCCTGCGCCGAGTTCTGTCCGGGTCCCGTATTGTCGCCCTGTCCGGTCCAGAATTTCAGCCCGTTTCCATCGATGGTTCCGGTCCCTTCGATCCCCACGTTTTCAATTCCGGCGGCCCCCAGCAGTACCACATTGCCATTGCTCTTGGGAATTCCAGTT
>JAEUGZ010000057.1 GCA_016794725.1 Opitutaceae bacterium
ATTATCGCGGTTCGGGTGGCTATGGCGAAAAATTCAAACTCGCCGGCAAACGGGAATGGGGTCGTAAAATGCAGGACGATTTAACCGACGCCGTGCATTGGGCAGTGGCGCAGGGCCATGCGCGTGCCGACAACGTAGCCATCAGCGGAGCCAGCTATGGCGGCTACGCCACCCTTGCCGGCCTGGTCTTTACGCCGGAGTTGTACCGCTGCGGGATCAACTACGTCGGAGTATCAGACTTGCGGCTCCTGGTGAAACCGGCGCGCGACAAAGGGCGCGGATTTGATCTCTTTGCCGCCAACTGGATTGGCTCGGACCCGGACGACCTGCGCAGCCGCTCACCCAGTGAGTATGTCGAGCGAATCCGAGTTCCCACCCTGCACGCCTACGGAGAAAACGACCCGCGGGTCGACATTGCGCACTGGACCGTCCTGGAGCGCGAACTCAAGAAACACGGCAAAACGTACACGTATTTTCGCGAAGGAAACGAAGGACACGGCTTTCAAAATGAATCGAGCCGTCTCCGTTTCTACCGCGAGATGGAGAGCTTCCTGGCGAAGCACATGATTCCGGCCACACCGTAGAACGGGACATGCCCCGCGGTGCGGCCTGTCCCGGCTGACGTGCGGTTACTTGCCGTCCGGCACCACCACCGCTTCACCGATCTTCACGTCGGCCCGGGCGTCGTTGATGACCTGCATGCCCTGGGTGGTCTCACCCCAGTGCGGGGTGGCGCTGCGAACGAGCGTGACCGCCACGTCGGAGAACTTCTTGCCCGGTTCGACGGGAGAGGCGACGAAAGTGGTCCACTGACGGCGGGCACTCTTCCCCTTGGCCTTCAGCTCCTGATAGTCGAAGGCATCGATCACAATCAGGTTGAAGTCACGGGTATTCCCATACGCCACGCCGGTCGCGCCCACCGGATCGACGGGAGCCGCCACCGTCTGATTGGCAGACGAGGCACCTCGCCCAAAGAGCGAACTCGTGTTGTTCATATTGGCGGCGACGGAAGAAAGGGCCGTGTCCTCACCCCCCGAGCGATTCTCAAAGGCCACTTCACCTCCCAGGGTGGTCAAGGTGCGACCGCGCGGGCGCGGAACCAGACCGTCATACCAGGTCAGGCTTTCGGTGCGCACTTTGGGCAGTCGCCACGACCGCATGCCGAAGTTGACGCGCAGCACCAACTTGACCTTGGCCTGTTCCCGGATGATGCCGAACTTGTCGGCTCCGTTGATATAGCCTTTTTCCTTCAACGAAGCCGTGAGCAATTCACACACGTCTTCGTAGCTGAGATCCGATTCGAAAACTTCACCCGGGATGAACACAAAGTGCACGGGCTCACTCAACGCCTTGAGAGAAAGAGGCGGTGGATTGACGACATTTTGTCCCTCGACCGCCTGGACCAAGGCATCGCGGCTCGTGTTCGCATAGTTGGCAGAGGAGATCGAAACCGGAGCGAATCCACGAATATCCGCGGCCGACTGGGCGGAAACCGGGGAGGTAGAAGTGATTCCCAGCGATAGAGCTGAGAGCGAAAGGACCAGCAAGCGAAGCTTCATGGGAAAGGGGCGGCGGAAGGATGGAGAATTTCCACGTCCGCCGGTCCACCCGACTAAGGCTTCCTGGGGACGTACTTTTTGAGGAAGGCATCCACACGCGAAAAGAATGCAATCGAATTCTCCTCGTTGCGAAAGCCGTGACCCTCGTCGTCCTGCACGATCAACTCGTAGGGTTTGTCGTTTTTCTTCAGCGCACGTTCAATGTCGTAGGCATGGGAAATCTTCACCCGCGGGTCATTCTTGCCGTAGGCCATGAGGAGCGGGACCCGCACCCGATCGGCAAAGTGAACGGGCGAGGTGTCGTGAATCCGCTTCCGATCATCGAAGTTCGACAAATCTCCCAAACGGGTTCGCATCCAGTAGTTGCGTTCCTCCGTGGCTGTCTTGGGCATCAAATCCAGGATATTGGTGACCCCGACATAGTTGATCCCGGCAACATATAGTTCCGGCGTGTAGGTCAGACCCGCCATGGTCGCGTAGCCACCATAACTCGCGCCCGAAATGACCACACGGTCGGGGTCGGCAATTCCCTGCGCCACCGCCCACGCGATGCCGTCGCTCAGGTCATTCTGCATCTCGAGGCCCCACTTCTTGAAGCCAGCCTGTTCATAGGCACGGCCATAACCTCCCGATCCGCGGTAGTTGATCTGGAGCACAGCAAAACCACGGTTTGCATAGAATTGCACTTCCGGGTTGAACAGCCAGTCATCGCGAATGCCGTACGGCCCTCCGTGGGGGTGGATGATCAAGGGTAGTTTTTTCGGTTCTACTCCGACCGGCAGTGTCAGGTAAGCATGGACCAAGAACTGATCGCGGGCGTTGTAAGAAACCGCCTGGGTCGCCGCCATCTCCTCTGGGTTCACCTCGGGTTTAACCACGGCGATCTCCGATACCTTGTTTGTGGTGCGATCAAAGAGATAGTACACCCCGGGATCTCGGTCTCCATAGGATTGAAAGATGATGCGATTTCCATCGTCCGAAAACTGAAGGGGTCGGTGGACGACTCCGGGGAGTGAAAGCTCCATCCGAGCGTGAATCTTTTTCAACTCTGGATCCAACCATACAAAGCGTTCACGATCAGCATTGTAAGATACAGCGACCACTTTCTTCTTACTGCCGTCGTACACCACATTTTCGACATCATAGGTGTCATCGCCATGGACCAGCTCCCCCATTTCTCCCGTCTGGGTGTCGTAGCGATAGACCGCCTTGGTCTTGCGACCGATATCTGAGGCGACAAAGAGCGTCCGATCGTCGCCGTCGAAACGAATGGGATCCCACCCTTCCCCGTCGATGTGACGCGACGCGATCTGCTTCCAGGGTTCCTTGTTGGCGAACCGGTGGAGCACAATGAGCTGCTCGCCATCCCGAATCACCGCGATACGCACCACGTTTTTGGAGTCGAGCAGGTAGCTCTGGACATCACCCGGAGCCTTCGCGACGGGCGGCGACAGTTTTCCCGTTGTCAAACTGATGGGGGCAACGTCCCACCAGTCCGCATGGGTCATCGCGGCCATGACCAGCAGCGATTTTGAGTCACCCGGAAAACCGGGCAGGAAGTTCACCGATCGTCCTGGAACGAGGTTCGACGGGTCCCTTCCATCGCGGTTCACGGCATAGAGCGAAAACTCTTCCTTTCCCTGATCATCGACGAGGAAGAGGATGCGATCATTGCCGGCCCAACGGGGCGAATCGACCTGCCGATCCTTGAAGTTGGAGAGCAGGTTCTTCGTTCCCTTTTCCAGATCGATCACCGCCAGATTTTGCCGTCGTTCATAGGGCACCACACAGAGCACGTACTTCCCATTGGGAGAGAAGCGAAGTCCGCTCAGGGTGGCTTTTTTGAAAAACGTCTCCACCGGCAACTCCTTGACCGGCGCAGCGGCGACGGGGGAAACCGAAAGAGAAATCGAATGGATGAGGGCGAGGCCGACGAGGAAAGTGGCTGGAGCGCGCATGAACGAACGGACGGCGAAACGTGACGGGGGTGATGAAGGCAACAAAAAGCGAGCCCCCGGTGCGAGGGCTCGCTCGATTGAAACCGGGACTAAGCCATTGGCTTAGAATTCCTTGCTAACTCGCAGGGCGATGAAACGACCGAGAGCGCCCGCACCGTAGGTGTTCGGGTCGAAACCGGCCGTATCGTAACCGTTGAAGGGCGGCTGCTTGTCGAACAGGTTGTTCACGCTCAGGGTCATGGTCGTACCAAAGAACCCGGAGTAGCTGAACTGCGCTGCAATCAAAGCATAGGGATTCTCACCCCAGCCCTGGACCGTGTACGCATCGTTGAAGTACTTGCCGATGTAGTCGGCCGAAACCGCACCACCGAAGTCCTTGTAGCGCCAGATCGTCGACGCATTCGCGCGCCACTTCATGTTGTTGTATAGGCCGATGTTGTCGAAGTAGCCACCGCCCAAACCGGAGTCGCTTCCGATCTCAAGGATCCGGGTTGCATCCGCCGTGAAGCGGAAGTCACCGAAGCGCGTGTTGCGGATGGTGTACTTCACACCGACGTCCACGCCCTTATAGATCTGATAGGCGTCCGGGTTGTTGGAAGGAACCGACTCAATGCGGAGAATCGGACCGGGATTGCCGAGGGACGAGTCACGCACGATCGCGGCCGGGAACTGGTTGCGACCGCGCTCCGACAGGAGGTAGGTCGCGCTCGGGGTTACGATGACCGAGTTGATCCGGAACTTGAAGAAATCGACGTTGAAGGAGAGATCCTTGACCTTGGGAACTTCAATCACGATGCCGGCGTAGGTGGACTCAGCTTCTTCCGGAATCAGGCCGGGGTTACCGCCCGTAATGATACGTTGCTGCTGGGCGGGATCCTGAGGACGAAGTGGGTCCTGAAGCACGGTCGACGAAAACGCAGTCGTCTGCGAAGCATAGAGAAGGCCGAGCGCAGGAGCCTGGAAGGACTCCGAGTACGAGGCGCGGAGGATCACGTTCGCGATCTTGTTCTCGGGCAGGCGGAACTTCGCCGCAATCTTGGGCTTCGTCGTGGTGCCGAAGTCACTGTAGTCTTCGTGACGGACCGCGCCTTGAATCTCGAGCGACTTGATGACCGGGATCGTGAACTCCGCGTAGTACGACTTCACATCGCGCTCGCCCCGCAGCGGCAGACCGCCACCAGAACCGAGGTAGGCAGCGGTGTCGGGATTCGTGGTCAGGCCTTCGTTGCGTGCTTCGGCGCCGGCGGCGACGCCGATCGGGCCGCCGGGGAGATCGAACAAGGTGCCGCCGATGGAAGCATCAAACTGATAGCCATCCGACTTGGCGGTCGCCGTCGAGGTGGTGAACAGACCAGCGATGATCGCCGGATTGTCCGTCGGGCCGAAGGGGTTGATCGCCGTTGCGCGGGTCGTACCATTGAGCGCTGCCTGGTAAACCGAGGCGCGGATGGCATTGCGCGAAATGGTCGTGACGCGGTTGAAACCGTAGGCCGCTCCCACTTCCCAATCCCACTTGTCGAGGATTGTGCCACGGAAGCCACCCAGGAGGTTGCCGCCGAGCGAGTCGGTGTCGAACTTGCGCACCGGACCGAAGTTGGTGCGGGTGGTCAGGGTCGTCAGATTGATGCCGAAGGGATTGTACGGGTTGGAAGCCGGCAGGGTCAGGCCTTCCGTCGGGAAGTTGATTACGCCGGGCGTAAACGCGTAGTACGTGTTGTTGTCGAAGTAGGTGGCTTCGAGGAAACCAGTCAGCTTCTCACTGAACTCATGTTCCACCTGGTTGTAGACGCTGATGTAGTCGTAGGCCGGGTAGCGCTGGTACGTCTGCGCAAAATTATAGCGATTGGTATTCGCGATGAGCACCGCGTTCGGATTGGCGGGATTCTGCGGGGCAGCTTCAAAACCCGAGAGAGCGGGCGAACCTTGCAGGGCGCCACCCTTGGGGACGAAGGACCAGCTCGTCGCCGTCGTCGCCGTCGCCGGGAAGGCAAGGCCGAGGGCCGTCGCCTGGGCGCGGGTCAGGGTCAGATTCGCCGGGAAATTGAGCGTCGAATTCTGATTGATGCCCTTCGGTGCCGAGGCACTGTAGTCCGTCGTGGAGACGTCGTAGTCGCGCAGGAAGTTGGAATTGGCCGTCTTCATGCTGATGGCGGTCATCAGCTTGGTCTTTCCCGTGCCGTAACCCGCAACGACGCTGAAGTCGACCAGACCCGTGTCGTGTCCCTGCGTGTTGCCATAGAGGCTGGAGACGTAGACGCCGGAGTAGTTCTTCTTCAGCTTGACGTTGAGCACGCCAGTAACGGCGTCGGCGCCGTAAATGGCTGATGCACCGTCTTTAAGGAACTCGATGCTATCAACGGCGGCAGCGGGAAGGCTGTTGAAGTCGAATACCGAGCGGTTACCGCTGTTGGTCAGCGCGTAGGAAACGCCACGGCGACCGTTGACCAGCACCAGGAACCGCTGCGATCCGAGACCACGGATGTTCGCCGTCGCGCTGCCGCGGGTGAAACTTGCAGTCTGGTAGATCGAATTGGCTGAACCGGTGTTGAAAGGCAGACTTTGAATAAAGTCGCCGATGTTGGTGTAGCCCTTGGCTTGGATGTCTTCGGAGGTGATCGTGACGGTCGGAGCGGGGGTTTCCGTGTCCAGACGCTTGATGCGCGATCCAGTGACTTCGAACTTCTCGAGCTTCACTTCTTCGGACTTTTCGTCGGACGAAGAGACGGCTCGAGGAGCGGCCGGGGTGGTGTTCTGCGCCTGAACGGCCGTGCTGCCGGCAACAATCAGAGCGAGGGCTGTGCTTACGATGCGGAGGGTGCTGGCGTCGGATTTACTCGCAACCGTGCCCGAAGGCAACGATTCCGAGACCAACGTCCGCGAACAGATGTTGTTCATAGCTATCGGTGTGTTTGTTTGGTGCAAAAAACGCCAAACGATCTCATGACCGTCTTGGCTTATTTTTGAACAGAGTGAACAAACAGTGACGAATTGCGCAATAGCTAAGTCAAAACGGCTCCCGCTTGCGACGAAACGCCAATTTTGAGCGCCCGACCCATAAGGCGAACTCCTACCCTGCTCGGTTCGTTCACCAAACCCTGGACTGGCGGGCAAAGACTCATCTACGCCCACCGCGCCTGTTCCTTCTTTCGATTGACCTACGGGCTGCTCGGCCTCGGCACAAAAAAGCGCCCACCGGAAGCGGTGGGCGCTGACATGGGAGTAAACCGGGGCGCTGTTCAGCCTAGAACTTGCGGCCGATCGACACGTAGACGAACTGGTTTTCCGAGGTATAGAGGAAACTCGGGTAGCCCGTCGAATTGCCACCAAAGCCGGAAGCGTAGGGCGGATCTTTGTCGAACAGGTTGCGAGCGCCCAGCGTAACCTTGGTGTCACTCATCCACCGCGAGGCCTGGGCTCCAAAGCGGTAGGAGACCTGCGCGTCAAAGATCCAGGTGCTGTCGACCTGAAACGGATTCCCGTCGACATCGAGATCCTCAAATCCGTCGAGATAGGAGCCCGAAAGGAAGACATTGAATCCCTTGAAGGTCCAATCAAGGTTCACTCGTCCCTTCCACTCCAGGTAACCGTCTTCGCCCGCGCCCGTGACATCGGTGCCGACGAGTTCCGACATCGGATCGAGCCGTGTCTGCGCCTTCTTGTAGCTGTCGAGGAAGGTGAACGAGGTGCTCACTTCAAAGCGGCCGATTTGCTCGGTCGGAATCACGTAGGACGCATCGACGTCCACGCCCTGGATTTCGGTCTGACCGACATTGAAGAAGACCGAGTTGATCACACTGATGCTACCGCTGGGCAGGAGGACCACACTCTCCCCGGGCTCCAGCGTCCGGTTCTGGAAGTAGTTGTTGACCGTGGTTTGGGGATCGGCCTCGACCGTGCCGTCGCGTTCGATCCGCCAGAAATCCACTCCGACCGTCAGGCCCTTGGCAAAGGCCTCGGGCGAGTAGATCACACCGACATTGTAGCTCTTGGTCTTCTCCGCATCCAGGTTGCGGTTGCCGCGGACCGTAAACTCCTGCTCGGGCTCGCGTGAGCCATTGCGGGGATCGGTGATCGGGGTCAGCCCGGAAGTTGGAGTCGAGTAGAGTTCGTACAACGAGGGTTCACGGAATCCTTCGGAGAAGGTCGAGCGCACGGTCAGGGTGCGATCAAGCGGTTGCCAGCGCACACCGATTTTCGGAACCGTGACGTTGCGATCGGAGGTCAGGAACATCTCGTGACGCACCGCCAAGTCCAATGAGAGGTCGTACGCGCCACGCGCATTCTTGAGAACCGGAATCTTGGTCTCGGCGAAGACGCCGGCGATCTTGCGCTGCCCACGGGTGATGGCATTCGGAGATGACCCGATAAGGTCACCGGTCGCTCCCGCCGGGTCCGGATATTGCGCGAGCTTTTCCGCTCGGAAGTCGCCGCCGAAGGCAAAGCCCACACCGCCCGCAGCGAGCTCCAGGAGCTCGCCGGTCGCGGCCGTGAAGGACGCCTGCCCAAGGTCGGACTTGTTGGAGTCCTTGACATCCACTTTGGCCAGACCGGTGATGGTCTGGTTCGTCGCGATTGGCACCTGGTAGTAACCAAACGGATTATACGGGGTGGTCTGGCCCGAGTAGTCGGAGCTGTTCGGGGTGAAGAGTGAGTCGGCCGCATTGACCAAACGGTTGAAGCGCGAAATGGAGTCGAGCGAGTTGCGCGAGGTGTCCTTGATCTGGCTGTAGCTGTAGCCCGCATCGACATTCCATTTCCCGAGGATGCGATCCGCCTTGATTCCCGTGGCGATGCTGAACGCGTCGGTTTCATTGCGGTAGATGCGGTTCCCAAACTCCGCGAACCGGGCCCGGGTGCCGCCGGTGATGTCCTGATTGAAGGGGTTCAGCGGATTATAGGCACCCGCGGCCGCGGCGCGCTGCACGGTCCCGTTGATGAACTTGGTCCCTGAGCCCGGAATGGCTCCGGCCGGGACCGTCGTACCGGCGGCAACCTGCCTCGGCACACCACCCTCGATCACGGTCAGAATTGGCGTTGTGGTACGGGCCGGGATGACGAGTTCGACCTGGCCGGCGCCGGTGAAGTTGCCGGTCGCGGAGGGCGCGAGTTGATTCTCGGTCTTCACGTTCTGGTAGGAGACGTCGATGTAACCCTTGAGGTTCTCCGTGCCGAAGAGCTTGCGCTCGGCCGAAGCGAACGCGCCCAGCCGCTTGGATTCGGGAAACGACATGGAAAATTCATTGAAGTTGAACGCCGAACTGCGACCCGACGTGTAGGTGTACGCGGACGCAGGGCGCTGACCATTGTTGGAACTGGTCGCACCGGATTGCGCGAAGAAGGTGTTGGCGGTGGGCAGACCGGCCACCGGCACTCCTGCCGCGATCGCCGCGAGCCGGCCGACTTCCAGGTTCAACGGGCTCGAGTTTGAGCTCAGGAACGGCGGAATCGCGGAGTAGTCACGATCCCGATTCGCGATCGACTCCTTCTTGTAGTAGTTCAGGCCAACCGCGACGCTGGCATTGGCCGTTTCCGCACCGGTGATGATGCTCGCGACCGTTTCCGACGCGTCCTTGTCCGTCGTATTGCCAAAGCTGACAAACGCCTCCGATCCGTCGACGCCCTTGCGAAGCTTGATGTTGACGACTCCGGCCACAGCATCCGCGCCATAGAGCGCAGAAGCGCCGTCTTTCAGCACTTCGATCGTCTCGACCGCGGCCAGCGGGATGGAATTCAGGTCAACAAACGCGGTCGTGCCTCCGGTGCCGACCGGATAAGGTGCAACCCGCCTGCCATTGATCAATACAAGCGTGGCTTCAGGTCCAAGTCCTCGCAGGGAAATCGAAGAGGCCGCGGGCGTGAAACCGGTGGCGTTGTTCGAGATCGGAACCGAGCCGCCGTTTGAAGCCGTGATCTTCTGCAGCAGATCAGCAGCCGTGGTGTAACCGGTCTGGTCGATGATCTTCCGATCAATCCGAACGACCGGTGAAACGGTCGCATCCATCGCCGTTCCCGTGGTGGGAATGTAGGACCCCGTGACGACAAACTTCTCCAGTTTGACATCCTCTTGCACATCGGGGTTCGGGATCGCTGTCTTGTTCTGGGCCAGCGCCGGTGGCGAAAGGAAGGCCGAAGCCCCCACGATCGCAGCGGCGCAATAGCCGAATAGGTCAGGTTTGTTGTCCATAGTCAGGTTCGCATCTTTACTGGGTTGCTTTGTGTGGGGCGAACGCCGGTTCAGCTGCGTCCAGACGCGGGGAACCTGAGCTGAATTGGGCGCCTGTTACGACGCTCGGATTTTGTAACCGGTCGCAAAGAAGCGGTCCTCATCTGTATCAGTACATCGGTTACTTTTGTCTTGATTCGTATTCATGCGATTTTGACCCAACCGGCCGGCCGACAATTGCGGTGCATGAAATTGCATCGCTTCGCCAGTCACATTCATCTCCGGCCATTCCCGATCGCTTGCACATTCGTTCGACTTGCGTCTGCGCGAACCCGGCCCGATCGAGCGGAACTGCGCCGGAAAGCCGGGGTGCCGCCCTTTGGAGGTGGCCAGCGGTTCAATGCGGCGCGACTTGCCGTGGAGCGAGTTCCCGCCACGGTCAGTGTCGCACCGTGAAGGAACTCTCCTCCATTCTCGTCCAGCTTTCCCAGTCTGACTCGTACCCTGCCGTGCTGGCGACCCTGGTGAGCGTGGAAGGCTCGTCCTACCGGCGGCCGGGAGCCCGCTTGCTGGTGACCGCCCAGGGGCGGCGGGTGGGTTCCATCAGCGGTGGCTGTCTCGAGGATGATCTGGTAGCGCGCGTGCCCCGGGTGCTCCGCACGCAAACGCCCGAGGCGGTCGTCTATGATACCACCAGCGAAAACGACCTGGTCTGGGGGGTGGGACTCGGCTGCCACGGGGTGGTCAGAGTCCTGCTGGAACCCCTGCCGGCCCCCCCGGACTGGCTGGCACCCGCCGTCCGGCAGGTGGCCGAGCGGAAGGCATTCCAGCTCGCCACGGTGCATGCCGGGCCCGACCCGCGGAGGTGGGGAACCTTTTGGTCGGAAACGAGCGAGTCCGACGACACCGTCTTCGTCGAAGCAATCCCTCCTCTGCTTGCCCTGCTCATCTTTGGAGCCGGAGACGACGCGCAACCCCTGGTTCGCCTGGCCAAGGAGTTCGGTTGGCGCGTCGTGGTGATCGACCCGCGGACCGCACTGGCCACGCCGGAACGCTTCCCGCTGGCGGACGCCGTGGTCGGCGGTCCCCTTTCCACCATCCTGCCCACGCTTGAAACCGACCTGCGCACCGCCGCCGTGGTCATGACCCATCACTATGTACACGACCTCCCGGTCCTGGGGGCGTTGGCCGGCAAACCGCTGGCCTACGTGGGACTCCTGGGCCCGCGCAAACGCGCCCAGCGATTGCTCCAGGACCTCGCCGGCCAGGGTGTTTCCGTGTCGGCCGAGCTATCGGGGCGACTGCACGCACCGGTCGGACTTGATCTGGGGGGAGACACTCCCGAAAGCGTGGCACTTTCAATCGTGGCCGAGCTTCAGGCGGTTCTCTCCGGCCGGGACGGACGACCCCTGCGCGAGCGAACCCAAGCCATTCACCCATGACCCTGTCGGCAAACTCGGCGGCGAGACCTGCCCGCGTGACGGTGGCTCGTTGGGGCGTCGTGCTCCTGGCGGCGGGCCAGTCGGCACGCATGGGCCAACCCAAGCAACTGCTTCACGTGGACGGCCGCCCTCTGGTGGTGCGGGCCGCCGAGGCGGCGCTCGCCTCCGACGCGTGGCCCGTGATCGTGGTGGTGGGCGCCCACGCCACCCGGGTCAAGCCGGCGCTGGTTCGTCATCCCGTGCTGCTGGCCGAAAACCCCGCGTGGGAGGAAGGCATGGCCTCTTCGATCCGGACCGGACTCGCCACCCTGGAGTGCTTTTCCAGGACCATTGATGGCGTGGTGGTCGCACTCTGCGATCAACCCGGATTCTCCACGGATTCCCTGAGGCTTCTCGTCCAGCAGCAACGCGAGACGGGGGCTGGGATTGTGGCAGCGCGGTATTTGAATCGACTCGGGGCCCCGGCCTTGTTCACCCGCTGCTACTTTCCGGCTCTCCACGCTCTGAATGGCGACGAAGGCGCCCGCCACGTGATTGTCTCCGCGGTGGACGCTTCCGACGCGGCAGAGGTGCCGCTTCCTGAGTTGGGTGTCGACCTGGATACACCGGAAGACTACCGGCAACATCTCGCACGCCCCCAGGACACGCCGTAGGCAGATCCTGCCGCAAACAACTCCCCGCCGCATCAGGGACGGTCAAGGCAGGCGCAACTCCATCCCGATCCGGAGATCGTTGGGCGATGCCATGATCTGCTTATTGGCGGCATAGAGGTCCCGAAATCGACTGCGGTCGCCATAATAGCGCAGGGCGATGCTCTGGAGCGTATCACCCTTCACGACCACATGCACCCGAGCCGATGACGTGGCGTCCGGGGCGCGCACCGGCGGTATCGGGGTGGGCGTCCTGACCAGCGGAGCAGGCGCGGCCCGCTGGGGTTCAAAGGCGGTGAGAGGCGCGGTGGTTTCGTTGGCGGAAGGGGCAACCGTGGAGCTCTCCGCCGAAGGAACAATGGCGGTGGTGGTCGTTTCCCTTTCGGCCGGAAGCTGGGTGCCTCCGGGTCGGGTCATGCCCTTGGCCAGCAGGGCGGCAAGGTCGGACTTAAGGCCCTCATTCTCCCGCCGAAGTCGTTCAACCTGTTCGTAAGCGTCGAACCGGGGATCGATCGCATTGTTGAGCGGATCCCCGGGAAGCGTGCTGGCGAATTCGCGTTTCGCGGCGTCGATACGCTGGCGAACGAGGTCCGCCTGGGGTGAGTTGGGTTTGAGTTCGCGGAACTTGCGATAGTGGTAGATGGCCGCAATCGGGTCCTTGATGTGCTGTTGGTAGAGGAGCCCAGCCTCGAGGTGGGATTCCGGACTGTCGTCACCCCGCTTTTCCACCACCTTCAAAAATGCGCTCAGGGCCTCCTGGTTGCGGCCCTGTCGCAGGAGTTCCTTGCCGCGACGATAGCCCGGATCATCGCTCTCCGCAGTAAATCCGGCGCGATCACCCTGCTCGCATCCGGCGAGAATCACCAGGAAACAAGATGCCAAGAGACGAAAGAGCGGCCAACGATGCGCCATCAGACGGGAAAGTGATTGAGTGGGAAAAGCGTGGACGGTTACGTTCGCGTTTTCGGCAACCGACACAAACGAGAAATGGCACTCACGTCCAAAACGGCCCTGGCCCAGGCCCGAGCCTGCATCCGCATCGAGATGGAAGCATTGGAGGCAACCGCCGATGGTCTCGATGCGGGCTTTGTCGATGTGGTTCGCAGCATCGAGTCCACCGTCGCCGCCCAGGGAAAACTGATCTTTTCCGGGGTCGGAAAGTCAGCTCATATCGCCCAGAAACTCTGTGGCACCTTCAACAGCACCGGCGTTTCCTCGTGCTTCCTCGACGCGACCCAGGCCCTGCATGGTGATCTCGGCCTCGTCGACGAGGGCGACCTGGCCTTGCTGCTCAGCAACAGCGGTCAGTCGGAGGAGATCATCCGACTCGTCCCCTGTCTCAAGCGCTTTGGAGTCCGGGTGGTGGCCTTCACCAGCAATCCTGACTCCGAGTTGACGCGCGCCGCCGACGCCTGCCTGCTTTACCGGGTTCCCCGCGAAGCCTGCCCGCTCAAACTTGCACCCACCGCCAGCACCACGGCTGCCCTGGCCTTGGGCGACGCGGTCGCCATGGTGCTGCTCGAGTCACGGGGGCTGACGCGAGATGATTTTGCCCGATATCACCCGGCGGGCAATCTAGGCCGAGTCTTGCTTCTGCGCGTCCGCGACATCATGCGTACCGGCGACCGCCTACCGGTCGCAGTCGAGACCATCACGGTACAGGACGCCATTCTTTCCATGACCAAAGCCAAAAGCGGCTCGATCGCACTGGTGCACCCCAAGTCGGGTCGCCTGACCGGCATCTTGACCGATGGCGACTTTCGGCGCGGCGCGCTCAACGCCGGACCCACCTTTCTGACGCAACCGGTCGCCGGCTTCATGACCCGTTCTCCCAAGACCATCCAGGACACTGCCCTCGGAGTCGATGCGCTGAGGCTCTTTGAGGCACACAAGATCGATGACTTAATCGTCGTAAACCGCCAAGGTAAGCCCGTGGGGCTGGTGGACGGCCAGGACCTTCCCAAACTCAAGATTGTGTGACCACTCCGATCCGACTCGGCATTGTAGGGATGGGGGGATTTGCAGGGACGCATCACCAAGCGGTGCTGGCCTTGGAGGAAAAATCGCAGGCGCGGCTCGTCTGCACCTGTGATCCGAATCCGAACGGATTCCTCGCCGAACAGCGCGCGTGGCGACTGGCGCGCCGAGGCGTCAAGGTTTTCGACCATCACGCCCGCCTCCTCGAGGAATGCCGTGCGAACCTAGATCTGCTGGTGGTGCCCACCCCGATCCCGCTGCATGCGGAAATGCACCGTGCCGGCATCGCCGCCGGACTCGCCGTGTATCTCGAGAAACCGCCGACCCTCGACTACCTTGAGTTGAACGAAATGATCCGTCAGGATCGTCTCGCACGGAAGGCGACGTTCGTTGGCTTCAACTTCATCATCGAGAAGCCCAGGCTCGCGCTGAAGGAGCGCTTGGTGCGAGGCGACTTTGGACCTTTGCGGGAGGTCCATTTGACCGGACGCTGGCCGCGCCCGACCAGCTACTTCACGCGCAACACCTGGGCCGGACGGCTGCTGGGATCAGACGGCCGCATTGTTCTCGATTCCTGCCTGGGCAATGCCATGGCCCATTTCGTCCACAATGTGCTGTTCTGGTCCGGTCCCCACACCTTGATGAGCTGGGCGCAGCCTGACCGGCTGAGGGCGGAATTGTACCGTGTCCACGCCATCGAGGGTGCCGACACCTTTTTCGTCCACGCCACCACCCCGGAGCACGTGCACCTGCGCATCGCGCTTTCCCACGCCTGCATCGAGTCAAGCACGCCGGTGGAGACCGTGGTCTGCGAACAGGCGACCCTGCGGTATGTGGTTGGCCAGGACATCGAAGTACAATGGAACGATGGCCGGAAGGAACGCATTGCCTATGTGCCCTTCGATACGTTGGTCGACAACCACCTCGACTACTACCGGTACCTCAAGGATGAGTCGGATCGACCTGCCACCACGCTCGACGACTCCCGCCCGTTCGTTGTGCTGAATGACCTCGCCCACGTTTCCAGCGGTCGCATTGAGACTCTGGAGGGGGAGGCGATCCGGCGGCAGAGAAACGCGCAGGATCAAAAGGACTACATCATTATCAACGACTTGAATCTCGTTCAGGAACGGTTCATTTCCGACGGTGCCTGGCCGGGAGAATCCGGCTGGAAACGCACCTCGCCCGCGATTGAGGTGGGGCTCCAGGATCTCGCACGATTTCACACCACCGTGCAGGCCATGGCGGCAGAGGTGGCACCTTCCCTCCGTCGCGAGCCGTAACGCGACGCCCCGGTTCAGGACTTGCCACCCTATCAGCGGGGGTTGGAGGCGTCAGGACATGGCCTAATGCCGGTCGTGACTCGTTCTGCATTCTGCAAAGGATGCCCAGAGGACGGCTTGTCTAATCCCGGGTCAGGGATCACGCTCCCTTGCATGCCTACGCCTCCGTTTGTTTACCAGGATCCCTTCCCGCTCGGGCCCGATGATACGGACTACCGCCTGCTCTCGAAGGAAGGCATTTCCGTCGCCGAATTCGAGGGACGCGAGATTTTGAAAGTGGACCCGGAGGTCCTGGCTTTCGTTGCCCATCAGGCGATGCGGGATACGTCATTCTTGCTGCGGCCCAAACACCTGAGTCAGGTCGCCGCCATTCTGGAGGACCCCGAGGCCTCTGCCAACGATCGCTACGTGGCTCTGACACTGCTCAAGAACGCCGAGGTGGCGGCTGAGGGCATTCTTCCTTTCTGCCAGGACACCGGCACGGCGACCGTGGTCGCAAAAAAAGGCCAGCAGGTCTGGACCGGCGCGAACGATGCGGAGTGGATTTCCAAAGGCATCCACGAAACCTATACCAAGGAGAACCTCCGGTATTCGCAAACGGCTCCGCTCGACATGTGGAATGAGGTCAATACGGGCCACAACCTCCCTGCGCAAATCGATCTCTACGCCAGCGAGGGCATGAAGTACGAGTTCCTCTTTGTGGCCAAGGGCGGCGGCTCGGCCAACAAGACGTTCCTCTTCCAGGAAACCAAGGCGTTGCTCAATCCAAAGAGCCTCGAAAAATTCGTCACCGACAAACTCTCCTACCTCGGAACCGCGGCTTGTCCTCCCTACCACCTCGCATTCGTGATTGGAGGCACCAGCGCCGAGGCGTGTCTCAAGGCGGTCAAGCTGGCCTCGACCAAATACTACGATCACCTGCCGACAACCGGCAACGCCCAGGGTCGTGCCTTTCGTGATCTCGAGTGGGAGGAGAAGATCCTCAAGATCGCCCAACAAAGCGGGATCGGAGCCCAATTTGGCGGCAAGTATTTCGCGCTCGACGTCCGCGTCATCCGACTGCCCAGACATGGCGCCAGCTGCCCCGTGGGCATGGGGGTCTCCTGCTCGGCAGATCGAAACATCAAGGCGAAGATCACCCGCGATGGCATTTTCCTGGAGAAGATGGAAACCAATCCAGGTCGTTTCATCCCCGCCTCGCAACGCACGTTGAAGGATGACCAGGTGGTGCGCATTGACCTTAGGCAGCCCATGCCCGCCATCCTCGCGGAGCTTTCCCGGCACCCGGTGACCACCCGCGTCCTGCTCAATGGCCCGCTCGTGGTGGCCCGCGACATCGCCCACGCAAAACTCAAGGAACGCATCGACGCCGGGCTCGGGCTGCCGGACTACCTGAAGGCTCATCCGGTATATTATGCCGGCCCCGCCAAAACTCCCAAGGGCTACGCCTCCGGTTCATTCGGGCCCACCACGGCGGGTCGGATGGACAGCTACGTCGACCTGTTCCAATCCCACGGCGGATCGATGGTCATGCT
>JAEUGZ010000113.1 GCA_016794725.1 Opitutaceae bacterium
CGCCGCCATCGTGCGAGCACCGTTCCCCGTCACCGACGGAGCAACGCCCCCGTCCGTCATTCGTCATTCGTCATTCGTCATTCGTCATTCGTCATTCCGTCGCCGCGCTGCGCGGCGGCGGCGGCTTCTCCCTTGCGCCGCCACGGGCCCGCGTGTTGGGTGGCCGGCATGACGCCCCAGGTGCTGCTGGTCTTCATGACCCGCTTTGAGGAGTGCAAACCCATGCTGAGCGGCATCACGCACTACGCACGCTCGCACCATCCCTGGGATGCCTTTCTTGATGACCAGGCGCGCGCGGAAGTGGACCCGGAATGGCTGCGACGCCGGGCGTGGCAGGGTGTGATCAGCCGGCACACCACACCGGCGCTGGTGAAGGAATGCGCCCGCCTGAAAATACCGCTGGTCGATCTGAACGACGTTCCGCCCTTCGGCGACGTACCCAAGGTTCGGCCCGACAATGTTGCCATGGGGCACTTGGGAGGAGAACACTTTCTGGAACGCGGCTACGTGAACTACGGTTTCACCGGGTTCAAGAACAACGGCTGGTCGTGCGAGCGACGCGACGGCTTCGTCGAGGCCGTCAAGCTGGGCGGTCACCACGTGGATGTGCTCGATACCGAATACCCCGGCGATCTCGATCCGATCTGGGACCTGGTCCAAACCGATCAACTGGCGCAGTGGCTGAAACAACTGCCGAAACCGGCCTGCATCATGGCGTGCAACGACCTTCGGGCCCTGCAGGTGATCCACGCTGCCCGCACCGAAGGCCTGCTCGTGCCCGAGGAGGTGGCCGTGCTGGGAGCCAACAACGACGAAGCCCGGTGCGATCTTGCCTACCCGCCGCTCTCCAGCGTGGCGACCAACGCGCATCTCTCCGGCTACCGGGCCGCGGAGTTGCTCGACGCCTTGATGCGGGGCGAAACACCCGCGGAACGCGACCTCCGGATCGACCCGTCGGGGGTGGTGACGCGTCGCTCGAGCGATATTCTGGCCATCGACGACCGCAACATCGCCGCCGCCATCGCCTACATCCGAGAACACGCCTGCACGGGCATCTCGGTCGACAACGTGCTTGACCACGTCGCACTTTCCCGCAGCCAGCTGGAGAAGCGCTTCCGCACTTACCTGGGACGTTCACCTCAGGCCGAGATCCGGCGCATCCAGGTCACCCGCATCAAGCAATTGCTGGTGGAGACGGATTTCCCGTTGAAGAAAATCGCCGACCTGACCGGGTTCGAACACGTCGAATACATGTGCGTGGTCTTCAAGCGCATCACGGACCACTCTCCCGGAAACTACCGGACCCAGCGTCAGTCGGCGGAGAAATCGAAGTAAGGGCGCTTTGGGTTGGCGAACGAAGGCAGGAATTTCCTACGTTTCCGTTGGAGGTGGCCTCGATGAGGCCGCGACGGGACCAACCGGTCCCGCCTCCGCTGGCCGATTACTTAACGCAATGCCAATTCCCGCGGGGTCGGCGACTCCACCTCCAACGGAGGCCGACTCGGGAACGCGCCCTGGATTGACATCAATCTGAGCCGGTGCGACCCGCGCCATCCGCGGTCTGTCGTCCGAAATGGCACGACCGAGGTGAGCCTCCCGGGTGGCAAGGGTCTCAACTGCCGAACAACCACTCTCATGGAGGCGGGCATGCGGTTCAGCTACACTGATCGCTCGATCCGTGCTGTTTCCCCACGTCTGACGTTCCGTGTCGCCCCCCCGCCGCTTCCCCTGGGTGTGCCTAACGGCCCTCACCCTCCTGCTTGCGCCCGCTCCCCGCGGCCGCGCCGCGGACGCGCCGGTGTCGCCCGGCTCCCTGCCCGAGGTGGCGTGGGTGCTTGATCTCCTGCGGGAAACGTCGGGAAACAAGATCCTTTCGGGACAGCAGGAGCGCATCGACTGGTTCGGCTTGGACAACGAGGTCAACTTCGACTTCGTCCGCCAGGCCACCGGGCTGACACCGGCCGTGCGCGGGTTTGACTTCATGTTCTACACCCACAGCGCCGGCGGCCGGCAGGGCCAGCGGGCGGCGGAACGCGCCATCGTGTGGGCGCGCAAGGGCGGCGTGGTGCAATTCTGTGTCCATTGGTTCGTCGATACCGGATCCGCCCCGGGCAATCCCAAATTCTACACCAATGAAACCACCTTCGACATCCGGCAGGCCCTGGTCACCGGCACTCCGGAAAACGTCGAGCTGCTCCGCGAGATGGACCTCATGGCCGAGGAGTTGAAGCTGCTCCGCGAGGCACGCGTGCCCGTCATCTGGCGGCCGTTTCACGAGTGCAGTGGCGGCTGGTTCTGGTGGGGGGCCAAGGGACCCGAACCGTTCAAGCAGGCCTACCGGCTCATGTTTGACCGGTTCACCCGCCTGCACGGCCTGAACAACCTCATCTGGTGCTACAATCCGACGGAAACAACCGGGGCCCTCGAGGCCTGGTACCCGGGTGACGATGTGGTCGACCTGATCGGCCTCGACATCTACCCCTCGGCCGGAAGCCATCCCCACTACGCCTCGGTGTATCAGCACTTCCGTGACTTTACCGGCGGAAGAAAACCCGTCACCCTGACCGAAAACGGAGCGATCCCCGACCTCGATGCGATGTTCGCCGCCGGCGCGGGATGGCCGTCGTTCTGCACCTGGAACGGATTCGAATCCGATTCCGCCCAGAACTCCGCCAGTTTTCTCCGTCGGGCCTATCAGGATCCGCGCACCATCACCCTGGAAACCATGCCGGACGTCTACCGGCGACTCAGTCAGCCGCCCTTCATCACGGTCGCTCCGAGCGCAACCCAGGTCCGCACCGGTGACACGCTTGCGCTTGCGGTCACGGTCCGCGGCAGTGGTCCTCTGTCCTACCAGTGGACCAAGGATGGCTCGCCGGTGCCGGGGGCAACCGGACCGACCCTGTCGTTCGCCCGGGCCGCAGTCACCGATGCCGGAGCCTACGGCGTCACCGTCCGCAATGGCTTTGGCGAAGCCACCAGCGCGGCGGCAGCACTGACCGTGACCGAGAATCACCCGCCGCCCCTGCCGGCCGCCCTCGCCAATCTCTCGACCCGGGCCGCCCTCGCGACGCACGGGGATGTGCTCATCGTCGGGTTCGTGGTCCATGGCTCCGGCGCCAAGCCGCTGCTTCTGCGCGCCATCGGACCGACGCTGGCCGCTTACGGTGTCACCAATCCGCTGGCCGATCCGAAAATCACCCTGGTGTCCAGCGCCGGTGCCTGGGTGGCGGAAAATGACGCCTGGCAGGCCGGAGCGCCCCCCGGTGCGATGGAGGCCGCTTTCGCCGGTGTCGGTGCCTTCGCGTTGCCCACCGGCAGCCAGGATGCCGCCCTGAGGATCACGCTCCCACCTGGTGGATACACGGCGCTCATTCAATCCGCGGACGCGGTGAGCGCCGGTACCGTCCTGGCCGAGATCTACGATGCCGCCACCGACCATGCTGTGCGGCTGATCAATCTCTCCGCGCGGGGAAGCGCCTCCGCCAGCCAGCCGCTCATCGTCGGGTTTGTCGTGACGCCCCCCGCCCATCCCGGCCTCCTGGTCCGGGCCGCAGGTCCCGCATTGACGCCGTTCGGAGTCAGCGGCGCCCTGGCTTCGCCGCAATTGACACTCACAACCGCGGCCGGTGTGACGCTGGCCGGCAACGCAGGCTGGAGCACCGATCCGGTGGCTGCGTTGGACCTCACGACCCGCTCCTCCCAGGTCGGCGCCTTCCCTTTCAACGGCGGCAGCCGGGATAGTGCGCTCGTCACGGCTCAGTCGCCCGGCGGATACACCGCCATCGTCACCGGAGCCGGCAGCGCCCGCGGCGTGACCCTGGTGGAGGTTTACCAGCTCCCTTGAATCGCTGCCCTGAACTCACTCCCTCGACATGACCATACCTCCGGACACACTCAAACTGCGCGAGAAACTCGCCTATGGCTGCGGCGACTTCGCGTCGGTGCTCTACTGGCAGACGTTCATGCGGTATCTGCCGTTCTTTTACACCGATGTCTTCGGCATCAGCGCCGGAGCGCTGGCGACGATGCTGCTGGCGAGCCGCATCTGGGACGGCGTGAACGATCCTCTCATTGGAATGGCAGCTGACCGCACCGAATCCCGATGGGGCAAGTTCCGTCCGTTCATCCTGTTCGGCTGCGTGCCCTTCGCGATCGCCGGTGTGCTGACCTTTACGACCCCGTCGCTCGGCCCTTCGGGCAAACTGGTCTGGGCCTACCTGACGTACAACGCGCTCATGATGCTCTACACCACGATCAACATTCCCTACACCGCGATGCTGGGGGTGATGACCACCACCTCGGTCGAGCGCACGCAGTTGTCATCGATGAAGTTCATCTTTGCGTTTTCAGCCGGCATGGTCGTCTCCGCGACGCTTCTTCCGCTCGTGGGGTACCTCGGCCAGGGCAATGATCAGCGCGGCTGGCAGCTCGCTTTCGTGATCTACGGGGTCGTCGCCTGCGTCTTTTTCCTCATCACCGCGTTTGGCACGCGGGAACGCATCAAACCCGCGCCGGACAAAAACACGTCGGTGGTGCGTGACCTGCGGTACCTCCTCGCCAACCAGGCTTGGCTGCTTCTGACCGCCACGACCCTGACGTGGATTCTCTTTGTCGCCCTGCGCAGCTCGGTCTCCACCCACTACTTCAAGTATTTCATCTACGACGGTCGTCCCGACCAGCCTCTGACTTTTCTCGCGCAAACCTTCACCCTCGAAGGATTGGTTTCGACCTTCAACACCCTCGGACAGGCCGCATCCGTCGCCGGTGTCTTCCTGATCAATTTCATCGCACCCAAGTTTCCCAAAAAGGCGCTCTTCATCGTCCTCTTCGCCATTTCGATTCTCTGCACCGCCTCCTACTACGTGCTTCCTGCCGGCCAGTTGGGAGCCATCTTCTCGATCGAGATTCTCGGCAATCTCGTTGGCGCCCCACTGCCGGTGTTGCTGTGGGCCATGTACGCCGATACGGCCGACTACGGCGAATGGAAGTCGGGCCGGCGCACCACCGCTCTCGTTTTCTCGGCGTCGACCATGAGTCAGAAATTTGGCTGGGCTCTGGCCGCATTTTTCGCCTTCAAGCTCCTCTCGTTCGTCGGGTTCGAGGCCAATGTCGCACCCACGGGCGCCACCAAAAACAGCCTCGTCCTGCTCATGAGCCTCATTCCCGCCGTGCTGGGCGTGCTTTCCATCGTGATCTTCCTGTTCTATCCGCTGAGTGATCGGCGAATGGCGTCGATCAATTCGGACCTCGAGTCCCGCCGGGCGAAGTCCCCCGCCGTCTGATCGCGATTCCGTCCCCCTCCACCCCACCGCTCGCCGTGTCCACCCCAATCCTTGTGCCTGCCCCTTACCGGCTGGACGCCATGGGCGCCTGCAGTCGCCGCCTCGAGTCTGATCTCCTCACCAACATCCTGCCCTTCTGGCTGAAGCACGCCATCGATCCACAGCGCGCTTGTTTTCACGGCTCCGTGAGTCCCGACCTGGTGCCGGACCCCACTGCGGTGCGCGGGGCCCTGCTGACGAGCCGGATTCTCTGGACGTTTTCCGCCGCCTACCGGCGCTACCGGACGATCGAGTACCTGCGCATGGCCGACTTCGCCTATGTCGATTTGATCAGCCACTTTCACGACGCCCGGCACGGCGGATTCTTCTGGTCGCTGCGCCCGGACGGCACCGTGCTGCAGGATCGAAAGCAGGTCTATGGCCAGGCCTTCGCCCTTTATGGGCTGAGTGAATACCACGCTGCGAGCGGACGCCCGGAGCCCCTCGAACTGGCGATCGAGGTGCACCGCCTGCTGGAGAGGCACGCCCTCGATCCGACCCATGGCGGCTACCTGGAGGCACTCGGTCGCGAGTGGCAGGCGATCCCCGACATGCGCCTGAGTGGAGGGGACATGAACGTTCCCAAATCGCAAAACACCCTGCTCCATGTCATGGAGGCCTACGCCTGCCTGCTCCGTGTCTGGCCCAACCCCGACTTGGAACGCAGTCAGATCAACCTGCTCAAAGTCATGCTCGACCACGTCCTGCAGGGGGACTCGGGCCACCTCGGGCTGTTCTTCAGCGCCGACTGGGAGCCCAAGAGTGATCAGGTCTCTTATGGTCACGACATCGAGGCAGCTTGGCTCCTGACTCAGGCCGGAGATGGCGTCGACGATGCACCCCTTCGAGAGCGGATTCGCAAAGCCGCCGTCAGAATCGCCGACGTGACGCTGGCCGAAGGCGTCGACACCGACGGCGGTGTCATGAATCAGGGCGGTCCCCAGGGCCTGACCAACACCGGCAAGGACTGGTGGCCGCAGGCCGAGGCGGTGATCGGATTCCTCAATGCGTACGAAATCGGCCGTCAACCGAAGCACCTCGACGCCGCCCTCCGGAGTTGGGAGTTCATTGACTCGCACCTCATCGACCGCACCCGCGGCGAGTGGATCCGTTCGGTCGACCGCGCCGGGCGCCCCAGCGGCGATCCGGCCAAAATCAGCTTTTGGAAGTGTCCCTACCACAATAGCCGCATGGTGCTGGAATCCGTCGCGCGTCTCCGGCGGCTCGCGCAAGGCTGAGCAGACGGTCTCACGCGAAGGCGCGGAGGCGCGAATGACGGACCGCTGATCGGGCGTTGGTATGATCCGCACAGATTGGTAACAGTCTATCCGGACTGATGGGTTA
>JAEUGZ010000125.1 GCA_016794725.1 Opitutaceae bacterium
GGCATGGCTGATGAACCACGTGGCCCAGGTGGCAACGAAGGTGGGCGATTCAAAGTCATCGGTCGCGAGGGCTCCGAGGGTGGCCGCGAAGGGGGTGGCGACCAGGCCGGGAAACACCACCCATCCGGCGAGCTCGCGCACCGTGGAGAGCGTGGGACGTTCGACGACGAAGCGCCGCAGGGTCCAGGCGCCGATCACTGCGGCGGCGGCGTTGCCGCAGAAGATCGCCGCGATTGAACTCAGGGAGTCATGATGGGCGATGAAGAGGTCAAAGCCCAGGGAGCCGACCGCCGCAGCCGCGACCCAGCGCGGCCAGGCGCGAACCTCCGTCAACAGGAGAACGCCGAGAAACAACCCACCCGGAAGCCAGAAGCGAGCGACGTGACCCGCGCCATGGGCGAGGAAATGGGACAGCGTGGCGGTGGCCAGGTAAGCGGCAGCGAACGCCGCTGGTGCCAGCCAAGGGCTGGGCGACATTGGAACCGGAGCGGTCGAGGCGGAGCCGGGCGGTGGTGGGGAGGCCGGCGGGACTGAGCTCATGGCGTGGGTCACGGGCTGATCCCGGATCCGTGCGAACACCGATCGTGCCGATCGGCAAACTGAGGGGAGGGCGTGCGGAGGTGAGGAAGGAGCGCCGGACGGGCGCGATGAGAGGACAACACGAAGGAGAAGGGCGCGGGGGCCGTGATGGGTTTTGCCGCCTGGGCTCCTGGCAGGCAAGCCTGCGGTCGTCCGGCGGCACTCAGGGTGCGCCCAGCTCGGAGTCGACCCGTTTCAAGACGGCGTCGAGTTCCTTTCGAAGTTCACCCAAGTCGCGGCTCTTGAAGTGTTCACGGGTTTGTTCGAGCACGCGCACCGTGCGCCGAAGGCTGCCGATGAGGTCGATCTGGCCGAGCAGTTCCCGTTGATCGGGATGATTGCGCATGACCGCAAGGGTTCCGTGCAACTGGCCGAGAATGACCACCAGGTTTCGCACCGTGACCTGCAGGTAACCCAGCTCCGCGTTGGATTCGGGAACGCCCAGGTGAAGCTCGAGCGCGGCCAGTTCCTTGTCCCAGAGCGACAGGTGACCGCGCCCCTGTGCGACGGTGCGTCGCAGCCGGCAGGCGGCGGATTCGCGCTGGACCAGGGTGCGGAGCTCGTCGAGGTCCGGGGGTTTGACCAGGTAGGCGACGGCGCGGATACGGACCGACTTCATGGCGGTCTCGAGTGTCGGCGAACCGGTCAGGAAAATGACCGGCAGATGGGCATTGGGCTCGCCGAGACTGGCGGCCAACTCTGGTCCGGTGGTGTCCGGGAGCTCCACATCGCAGATCATGAGATCGAAACTCCGCTCCGCCAGTGCCGGCCGCGCCGAGGCCGCGTCCGGGTGGAGTTCGTAACGAAACCCCTCGGTGTGCAGCCACGCTCCGAGCATGGCGCGCGCGGTGGGATCGTCCTCCACGACGATCAAGTTCGCGACAGAAGTGTCCGCAACCACGGGCGGCACGGAAGACGAGGCAGGCATGACATCAAGGAAGAGCAGGCTTTGCCGGCAGGACTTTTTTCAAGGCGCGCGCGATGTCGTCACCGCTAAACGGTTTGTCAACCACGACCAGATGGAGCGTGGCGTTGATCCAGTCGAGGGGCAGGGCGGCACGGTTTCCGGTGACAATGACCGCAGGGAGGTGAATCCCCTGGTTGCGCAGGTCACGGATCAAATCACTGCCGGTCAGTTGCGGCATGGTCAGATCGGTGACGATCCCGTCGAACTTGCGTGGGTTGGCGCGCAGGACGGCGAGGGCCTGGCGAGGGTCGTCGTAGACGAGGACACGGTAGTTGTGCTGTTCGAGTCGCACACCGGTGAAGACTCCGAGGGAGGCTTCGTCGTCGATGACCAGGATATGTTCCCCCCGACCGGCTTCCACGGGTGCGGCGGCTGCGGCGGGGACCGCTTCCTCGGAGCAGACCGGGAAGTAGACGCGGAACGTGGAACCGACTCCGGGTTTGCTTTCCACCGAGATGCCACCGCCGTGGGCCTGCACGATCCCTTGCACCACCGGCAGACCGAGTCCCGTGCCTTCCCCGGGTTTCTTGGTCGTGAAGAAGGGATCGAACACTCGGGCAAGGGTGCTTTCGTCCATGCCATGCCCCGTGTCGGCGATGGATAGGCACAGGTAGCGGCCCGGGGTGAATTTCACCATGGTGGCCGCGAGGGCGTCATCCACCTCCACCGGCTTTACCCCGATCGTGAGAATGCCCGGTCGCTCGCGCATGGCGTGCACCGCGTTGGTGCAGAGGTTGAGGATGATCTGGTGGATCTGGGTCGGATCGGCGCGGATCGTGCCCCGGGTCAGCCTTCGTTCGATCTGGATCGTGGCGGGAGTCGAGGCGCGGAGGAACTTGATGGCCTCGGCGGCTGCTCGGGAAAGATCGAGGGGAACCTGCTGAATCTCCCGCTGCCGTGAGAAGGTCAGGATTTGTCCCACCAGATCCTTGGCCCGCAGACCGGCGCGTTTGATTTCAGCCAGCGAACTTTGGGCCGGGCTCGATTCGGGCAGCGCCATCTCCGCCAGTTCGGTGAAGCCGAGGATGCCGGTCAGGATATTGTTGAAATCATGTGCGATGCCACCCGCGAGGGTCCCGATGCTCTCCATCTTCTGCACCTGAAACAGCTGCGTTTCGAGGGAGCGGCGACGCTCGGCCTCCTGTTTGACGGCGGTGACGTCGCGCGCGATGCCTTCAAACGCGGTCAGCTGCCCGTCCCGGCTATAGACGGGTACAAAACGCTGATCGGTGACAATGACCCGCCCATCGCGGGCGATCCACCGCAATTCAGCTGCGCCTTCGGGGATGCGACGGCGTTCGATCAATGATTGGATGATGGGGCGGTCGTCAGGATGGACGAACTGCAGCGGCAGCCGTGTGTCGGCGTAGAACTCGGCGGGCCGGTACCCGGTGATCCGCTCCACGGCGGGGCTGATGAACTCGCAACACGGAGGGTCGGTATCCAGCCGGTAGCGGAAGAGCACGTCCGGGGCGTTTTCCGCGAGTCGGCGAAAGCGGGCCTCGCTTTCCCGCAAGGACGCCTCGGCCCGGATACGTTCGCGATGCTCCCTCGCTTCGGCCAGGCAGCGCCGGATGGAAGGGATCAGACGAGGGAGCGCGTCCTTGAGGACAAAGTCGGTCACCCCGGCCTTGAGCAGATCAATGGCAGCGGCCTCGCCCAGGGCGCCGGAGACAAAGATGAACGGGGTGGCCGGGCACAGCTGGTGCCGGATTTCCAGGGCAGTCATGCCGTCGATGGTCGGCAGGTTGAAATCGGACAGGATGGCGTCCGGGGCCTCGGGGTGGAGGGCGGCGCGGTAGTCTTCCTCATGGTCCACGTGGACCAGTTCGCAGTCGAAACCCTCGGCGTTGAGCAGTGACCGGACCAGGTCAAACGCGCTCTCGTCGTCTTCGAGGTAGACCAAACGAAGGCGAGGAGAGGTGCTCATGGGGCGCGTTCAGCCAAGCGGACCCGGAGTGGTCGGACTGAACAGGTGAGAGCAGCCCTTCAATTGTTCGATCAGCGCGGCGATCGTGGGCGGCTTGACCAGGTAGTGGTCGCTCCCGAGGGTCCGGCTGAGCTCCCGATCGCGTTCCTGGTCCGACGAGGTGAGCACCACGACCCGCATCCGGCACAGGCGGGGATCCGCGCGAATTTCGCGCAGCACCTCGTGGCCGTCGATCTTGGGCATCTTCAGGTCGAGCAGCACGGCGTGGGGCGGCTCGTCATCGGCCCGTTCGAAAGGACAGCGGCCCGCAAGGTAGTCGAGCGCCTCTTCTCCGTCCGCCACGACGTCCACGTCCGCATCCGGCTCCACCGCAGACAGGGCCGCGAGCGTGAGTTCTGCCCCGGCCGGGTCGTCGTCAACAAGCAGGATGCGCGAGCGCAGCAGTGCAGTCATAGGGGAGAGTTCGGGCAGGGGAGGGTAAAGGGCAAGTCCGACGGATTGTCCAATCTTCCCGTGCGATGGAGGATGCGCGTCAACGGAGTGATCTTCATCGAACGGTGGCCGGAGACGAGGCCAGGCGCCGGTTGGCGACACGCACGGGCGGTACGGATGTCATGCGGGAGGAAGGTGGGTGCGTTCGGCGGGGCTGGCGGGAAGTGTGAAATAGAATACGGCGCCCTTGTCGACCGCACCCTCGGCCCAGACGCGTCCCCCGTGACGGGTGATGATTCGTTTCACATTGGCCAGGCCGATGCCGGTGCCTTCAAAATCGCGGGCATTGTGCAGGCGCTGGAAAACTCCAAAGAGCTTGTCGAGGTATTTGGGATTGAACCCGGCGCCATTGTCGCGGACGTAGAAGGTGAGAAATGTGTCGCCGGGCCGTGTTGCTCCCACCCCGATTTCGATGACGGCGACCGGCCGCCGGCGGGTGAATTTGACCGCGTTGCCCAGCAGGTTGGCGATGACCTGGCGCAGCAGGGTGCGGTCGCCCTGTACCCGGGGTAGCGGATTGATGGTCCAGTGCAGGGTGCGGTCAGTGACATCGTTGGCCATTTCGTGCCGCACCTCCTCGACCAGGGCCTCGATCGAGACCTCCTGAAGGTTCATCTCGGACCGGCCAATGCGTGAGAACGTAAGCAGGTCGTCGATCAGCATGCCCATGCGCCGCGCCTCCCCGATCACGACGGTGACGTAGCGGGCGGACTCGGCGTCCAGCAGGCCGGCGGACCGCCGCTCCAGGAGCTCGAGGAATCCGGTGATGTTGCGCAGCGGGGCGCGGAGGTCGTGGGAGACCGAATACGAAAAGGCCTCCAGTTCCTGGTTGGCGATGAGCAGGCTGGAGTTGGCCTGCTGCAGCCGGGCGGCCGCACGGTCGGCATTCTGCTGGCTCGAGGCCAGGCTTTGCATGAGCCCCCGCTGGTCGGCGTTGAGTTTTTCCACCTCCGAAACGCGCCGGCCGAGCTCGGCGGTCCGCTCCCGGACGCGCTGCTCCAACTCGATGTTGAGACGACGGATGGCTTCGGCGGATTCGACCCGCTGGGAGACGTCGGACATCACACCGAGCATCTGGACCACGCGACCCGACTCGTCGCGGAGGAAGACGCCAAGGTCCTGGATCACCCGGTAGGATCCGTCCCGGTGCCGGAAGCGGTAGAGGGCACTGTACGGCAGACCGGCGGCGCAGCTTTGGTCGAAGTTCTCCAGCGCCGCCGCGCGGTCGTCGGGATGGATCATTTCGGACCAACCCTGAAGCGTCACGGCCTGGAACTCTTCCAGGGTGTACCCCGTGATCTGCCGGACCGCGGAGGCGCCGAACCAGAGGTTCACGCCGGTCTTGACGTCCAGATCGTAGACCATCTGCCCGGTCTGGTCGACGACGATCCGGTACCGGTGTTCGCTGGCCCGGAGTGACTCCTCGGCCTTCTTGCGCTCGGTCAGGTTGGTGGCCAGACCGCAGAAGCCCACCAGGCGTCCCTCGGGATCGCGCATGGACGACACCACCAGCTGGACCGGGAAGCGCGTCCCATCCCGATGAAGCCAGGTCCACTCGCGGATTTCCGGGGGGCCGTGGCTTACCCGGCACACGAACACCGCGAATCCAGGTTCGATCGTGCGCCCCAGTTCGCGCGTCAGCTCCTCCGCCCGCTGCCGGACCTCGGATTCGAGATGCCAGAGGGACGGCGTGGCTTTGCCCACGACCTCGGTGCGGGAGTAGCCGAGCATCTGTTCGGCGGCGAGGTTGAAGGTCAGTACGGTGCCGTCGGGCTTGCAGCTGATGACGGCGACGCCGGTGCTTTCCACCAGGGCGGTCTGGAAGGCGTACGCCTCGACGATGCGGCGGTCGCGTTCCGCCAGGCGTTCCAGCATGGTGTTGAATTGGCCGGCGAGCTGGCCGATTTCGTCCGCGCTGTCGACCTCGGCCCGCAGACGAACATCCTCGGTGGTCGAGACGGCGCGGGCGGTTTCCGCGAGTTTGCGGAGGGGGCGGCTGATGGAGCGTTGGAGCAGGTGGGACACGGCTGCGCCCACGAGGAGCAGGATGAGAAAACCCAGTCCGAGGACACGCAGGGATTCCACCAGCCGGCGACGCACCGCGGTGAGGCTCCCTTCGATCTGGAGCGTTGCGACCGGGGTGCCATTGCGAACATAGGTGGTGGTGAGCAGCGCGGCGTCACCTGAAACCAGAAATCCGTCTGGACGGGGAATGGAGGAAAAAACCGGGGTGTGTCCCAGTTGGGAATACTCGGCGAAGAGCCGCATCGTGCCGCCGGGGTCGTGCTTGTAGAGGCGGGCGGCCTGAATCATCGGTCCGGCCTGAAAGCGGGCCAGGGTCTCGGTGGCGACGGAGGGAAGGTTGAAGTCGACCGTCGAGACGACCGTGGTGAAGAGCGATTCGGCGATGAGGTCGAGATTGGCCCGCAGCCGGGGTTCGGCGCCTTTGTATTCATAGAAGGCGATGCCGGACGCCATCAGCGCCAAGGCGATGGCGATGGTGCCGAAGAGCGCACTGGTCACCCGGCGCTGAATGGAACCATTGCGTGGCACGGTCACGGAACCGGGATCACCGGAGTCATGGGCCTGGATTTGACCCGCATGATGGGTGGGGGCAGGGCGAGTTGAAGCAGTTCCGGAGAGGGGGTGAGTCCCGCCTGGCTGAGTGTGCCCACGGAAATATGGAAGCGGACCGCACCGTCCTTGACCACGAGCTCAATGCCGACCGGACCCGGACCGGTCGCCGACTGATAGCCAACGATCAGCACCGGGAGCTGGCCGACAGCCTGCCGGATGCGCGTGAACTCCTCCCGGCCCGGACGGTCCAGGAACACCATCTCGCAGGTGCGCAGGGTGTCGACATCGGGCGAAAAGTGGACCTCCACCGGGCGGTTCTCCACCCGTTTGCCTCGTAACGCCTCCGCCATCAGAGGTGCGTCCACGTGCTGACTGAAGACCCCGATGTGCAGGGTTTCCTTTTCCGTACCAGAGCTGGCCGGCCAGCGCACGTACTTCGCGAAGTTGGCGAGGTAGTTGGGCAGCACCACTGGGTAGAAAATCTTCGGGTCGACCTCGTCGACCGGTGCCGCCGCCTGGGCGGAGAGCGCGAGAACCGCGACAAGCGCGGCCAGCGCGCCCAGAAAAGCACGCCGAAGGCTGCGGGAGAGAGAGGCGACCGGACGCATGAGACCTTTCGGCAGGAGATGCCGCCGAAGGCTGGATACATGAAGAGCAGGGAAACCCCCGCCATTTGGCAACGGCGGAATGACGGTCTCCCCGTGTCCAGGCGGGTTTCCGCTCCGCCCTCCCACGAGCCCCGGCTCAAGCCGGCCCGGCCCAGCGCAGGAGCATCACAAACAACCCGATGATCCCTCCGGAAACGGCGCAACACGCGAGGAACCCGAGGGTGTCGACCCGGTTCCAGCGGGTGAACTCCCACGAGGAACCCGGGAAGAGCTTGGTGTGGTCGAACCGGTCCGGCTGTCTCCGGGTGGCGGCGACAGCCTCTTCCTCCTCGGCGGGGGTGGCTCCCACCGGTGTCTTCATGCGACCGAAGAATTCGTCGACCCGTTCGCGTGCGGGCGGGCGCGTGAGCAGGCTGACGCCGATGAGCAGGACAAACGGAAAGAGCGCGTTGAAGAAGAACCGGGCCGCGAAACGACCGCTCGTGGTCATGGACTCCACGTGCACCCCGAGCAACCGCAGGCTGACGAGCTCCAGGTGCAGGCGTCCCCGCCCGACCAAGGCGCTCTGCGGATTCGCCGGGTCGACCCGGACCACGCTGTCAAAGTAGATGGGCTCGGGGCGTCCCCGGTTGTCGACCGCACGCTGGACGAGCGTTTCGTGGGTCCGGATTGCCGGCACCTGGGTCAGCACGAGCGGACCCACCACGTTGAGCAGGATGGCGACGAGGACACCCACCCAGGTTCCCGCCACAGTCAGGCGTCGCCAGAAGAACATCAGCATGATGGCGGCGCCGAAGGGCACGCTGACCGTTTGGACCAGCAGCAGGGCCGAGAGCAGGTTGTCCATCGACAACGCGGCGATGATGCCGATGACCAGGGCGGCGAACATCGAGAACCGTCCGGCCGCGATGGAAGCGCTCTCACTGGCGCCGGGGCGCAGGGGCCGGAACACATTGCGGACAAACAGGGCGGCCACGGACACGGTCTGGGCGGCGACCGTCGACATGTTGGCCGCCAGCACTCCGGTCAACATCAGTCCGAGCAGACCGGGACCCAGCACCTGCCGGGAGAGGGTGCCCCAGGCGAGATCCGGGTCGGCGAGTGCGTTTTCACCCTGATAGAGGGCGATCGCAATCAGTCCGACGAAGGCCCACATGATAAACATCAGTCGCTTGGCGTAGGTGCCGCTGACGGCCCCGAAGCGGGCGGCGAACTCGTTCTTGGCCGAGCCGCTGATCCCCATGTTGCCAATGATGCCATTGATCTGGACCAATGCGACCAGTCCGATGGCGAAGAGCGACCACGCCGTGATCTGCTGCCGGCCCGAATCGGCACCGATCAGCTCAAACATGGCCGCTGGCACCTTTTCCCGCAAGGCGTCGAATCCGCCGATCGCCGCGAGGCCCGTTGGGATCAGGATGATGGAAAACGCCACGATGATGAGGCTCTGCAGGACCTCGTTGATCGCCGTGGCCGCCATGCCTCCAAGGATGACGTAGATTCCGACGACCAAGGTGTACACCACGTAGAAGGGCAGCGGCCGGAGCGCGGTGATGTAGCTCTTCAGCTCCCCGCGGGCGTCGAGTTCGCGGAGGACCTTGAGTCGGGCTGTCTCGGACTCCGTGGCCGGGCGAACCTTCGTCACTTGCTCCAACTGCCGGAGTTCGCGATGGCCGTCGATCGAAGCGCGTTCCGATGCGGTCCAGCTCGCCTCGGGTTTCACCGCCAGTGCCGAGCTGATCTTGTAGGTCACCAGATTGCCAAACCCGATCACCACTACAATCGAAGCGATCACCTGGAACACCGCATAAAACGAGGCCAGGCTCCGGCTCCCGAGACGGTCTTCGAACAAATCGGCGGTCGTCACCAGCCGCACCCGGCGAAACCAGGTGTTCATGAACCAGTAGTAGGGATTGAGGAAAATCAGCTGAAACCCGAGCCAGATCCCCGAGACCCCCTGCTGGTAGACGATGCTCGCCGCACTGACCGCGCCATTCGCATCGGTGGAGTTGCCGAAGTTGAGGAAAAACTGGTACACCTTTCCCAGCTTTCGACCGGCGAGAAAATAGTTCTCCTGCCCGGAGCCTGCTTTTCGGGCAGCGCGTTGCCCCAGGAAAATGACTAGGACGAGGTAGCCGGCAATGACGGCGAAATCCAGAAGGTGAATGCCAAACATGGGGAGGGGGTTGAAAGCAACGAACCTGCGAGGGGTGCGCGAACTCCATCCTGAGGCATCGGACGGAGGCAACCGCAATCGCTCTCGAAGTCCACCCCCGGCGATCTCCTAACAGTGAGCGAGAGTGGTGCCCGCATTTCAGTTGGAGGTGGCCTCGGTGAGGCCGCGACGGGACCGAAAGGTCCCGCCCTTTGGCAGGCGTTTTGTGGTCGCGACACTCATCCCCGCGGGGTCGTCGACCCCACCTCCAACGGACGCTGAGCTCGGGTCGGGGCTTTAACTGACGCGCCTGCGCCGGGACGAGCAATTATCCCGACTCGGGCTTGGGTTTTCCTGAAAAATCGTATGAAAGTGTTCCCAGATCCAGAGTTAGACCAAGCGTGTACCCTGCCGGTGATTGACACCACGCAGGTCAGTCCTTCGCCTCGTGGGGTCACCTTGCGATCGGACTTTCGAGTTCCGAGGTTGTTTCGACGCCATGGCTCTCGTCCTTATCATTCTCGTCAGTCTGCTCCTCTGGGTTCACCTCGCTGCGGTTGCGGTGCTCCTCAACCCCGTGGTGCGAAACTATGCGATGGCTCGAGTTGCGGGTGGTCTGGCGGTCATGCTGGGGCTCTTTTTCCTGGAGCATTTTATCGGTTTGGGTGCGCGTCCGCCCATCATCGTCGTGACCACTCCACTTTGCGTCTGGCTCCTCTGGCGGCAGCGTGCGGTGCTGAAGGAACACGGGTCGGTGGAGGCGATGTTCGCGGTGGGTTTTCTTTATTGTCTGGCGTGGCGCTGTGCGTTTCCGGACATCGACTTGGAGGCGGAACGGATACCGGATTTGGTGTTCATCCATGACTACATGGCGGGTGGCAAGCTGCCGGCCACGGATCGCTGGCTGCCGCCGTTTGACATCAGCTTTTACTATGGATTTCAGCACTATGCCGCGGCTTGGATCTCCCGCGCGTTGGCGGTCGATGGCGGCGTGTCGTATCACCTGGGCTTTTCGGTGCTCGTGGGGCTCGTCACGGCGGCGGTGGGGTCCGCGGTGCGGTTGATCTGCGGGTGGAAACCGGCGCCGTATCTGGTGATGCTTGCGCTGCTGGTGGGAGGCAATGGCGTCAGCGTCGGCCTGCCGGCCTTGGTCAAGAAAGGACCGGAGCTCTTCCAAAGTTCGCGCTTTCTCGGGTTTCACGTCGGTGACCACGAATGGAATGCCCTGGGGCGGGCGATTGGCTGGACCTTCAATCCAGCCCAAGGCGAGTTCGCCCTCGAGTTTCCGATGGATGCGTTCAGCTATCTGATTTACATCGGCGAGTATCACCCACCCCTGTTTGGCTTTCTGCTCCTGGGTCTTTCTGTCCTCTCGATAACGATCCTGGAACGTGGCAGCCAGGGCCGAGAGCGGGCGTGGGCGCTGGCCCTGCTCGCGGCCACCGTTCCGCTGGCCCTGATTGGCAATGTCTGGGTGGCGCCGCTCCAGGCTATCCTGGTGGTGTGCATCTGTGTCTACCGCGCGTCGTGTCGCGAAACCGACTGGCTCCTTCCCACCCTCGCCGGTGGGTTGGGCGCCGCCGGTCTGTGCGCTCCCCACCTCATCGCCTTTGCCAGCCAGCCGATCACCCAGCAGTCCTCGCTCAAGCTGACTTCGATCGCGGAACGCACCCCGATCGGCCAGTGGGCGCTGATGTTCTGGCCGGTGCTCATCCTGCTGGTGCTGGGCATCTGGAGCCGGCGCCGACCGCGTTTCACGCTTTTTCTGACGGTAACCTGGGCGTTGCTCATGATTTTCGCCGATGTTACCTTCAACGATGACCTGCTGGGAGGCACCTGGAATCGCTACAACAGTACGTTGAAGTGGTGGCCCTGGATCTATGCCGGCATGACGATCACGCTGGCGGCGAACAACCTGGATTCATCGAACCGGTTTTGCCGCTGGGGCACCGTCGCCAGTCTCCTCGCCATGAGCCTTTTTGGCGGTCGTCTCGCGCAGGCCTTTGTCGTCCGGGAAAAACCGTCCGCCTTGAGGTTGTCAGGCCATCACTGGATCACGCAGCACGCCACGAACGACAACCTCGTTCGTGCACTGGCAGCCCGGCCCGATGGCATCGCGATGGAAAGCGGCCCGGTCCGGGAAAACTCGGAGCACAGTGTGCTCACCCTCTTTGCCGGAAAGCCCGCCTACCTCGGCTGGGTCGCGCACCAGGACGTCTTCTGGCGCGGCGGGCACCCGGAGATCGAACGTCGCCGGCGCGAGATCGATGCGTTCTACGCCGACCAGATGGCGGATCCTGCCGCGTGGCTCGTCCGTCGCAACATCCGGTACGTGCTCTGGCTGCAACGGGACAACACCGATGGCAATCGGCGTTTCCGGATCCTGAGTGACAAGATCGCTGCCGAGTTCGAGTGGTACGGGGTCCTGGGCGAGGATGACAGCTGGAGGATCGGATTCTGGGAGCGAAAGACTGTCCCCGCCCGACGCGACTAGTGGACCCGGCTGCAGGGGTCTTGCCTCTCCGCTGGGGATGGACCTTGCTCGGTGGCATCGTCCGCCGCTGAATCCCTACGCCCGCAACGCCCGCCCGATTTTGTCATGGCCGTCTTCTCCCTCTTCCAAAAGGTCTCCCAGGCGCCGACCAACCCGCAGCCGGCCGCTCCCACCCGAACGTTCGACGTTGCCGATCTCTACCGAGGTCCGCTCGCCGATGGTCCGGCGGCTCCGGGCGAGGCCGGGGCGGCGGCCCTCGACGAGAAGCTGCGCCAGGCCTACTTCTGGATTGTCAACTCGGCGATCATCAGCCCGCACTACGATGTTGAATACAACGAGGGGCCGTCGGGCGATTTCACGGTGGGCGACACCAAGAGCCGCCTCACGCTGCCGTCCGCCCAGAGCTACTCGAGTTTCGTGCTGCTGCCTCTGCTGACCTTTGCCACGCGACGGAAGTGTCTCTTCATCGGGGGTCCCGGCCGCGGCAAGACCGCGAGCGCCCTGCTCATGGGCATTCTCGCGGGTTATCCGGTGCGCGAGGTCCGTCGGGCGATGCAGCACGGTCACCCCCAGATGACCATCGCCGACCTGCTGGGCAGTCCGCTCCCGGCCGACCTGGTCGCCGCGCAGAAGATGGAGGACATCCGCATTGCCTGGCGCAAGTGGCTGGGGCTGCGGGTCAAGATCATCGACGAGTACAACCGCATCCCGACCCGCACCCAGAGCGCGCTGCTGACGGTGATGGGCGACGGCTACGCGGAGCTGCTCGATCACATCTTCGAATGCCCGGAGTCCGCCTGGTATCTGACCGCCAATGACGACCAGGGCGGTGGCACTTACCAGGTGATCGAGGCGTTGCGCGACCGCATCGACGTCATCGTCCAGGCGCTCGCCTTCAATCCCCGCTTTCTCGGCGACCTGCTGGCCCGCATCGAAGACGACCTGCGTCCGGAGGAGGTTGTACCGCGCGCCATCGTCTTCACCGAGGCTGAGATCGACCGGCTGCAGACAGAGATCCGCGCCGTGGCTTTTCCCTCGGACGTGCGACGCCGGATCGAGTTCTTCGCCAGCCAGTTCGAGTTCTGCGAACTGGGCGGGGCGCAGTTTGAGTACAAGACCAAGGACACCGCCCGGCTGGCCGGCACCGACTGGGCCGCCCTTTCCGCGCAGGACAACGGCCGCGATCGGTTGAAGGACCTCGGCTGCCAGACGCGCAACGGGCTCTCCGTGCGCAACCTCATGACCCTGCTCATTTACGCCAAGGCCATGGCGTATTTTCGCGGTCACCGCACCGTCGACCTGGAGGATGTCCGGCAGGTGCTGCCCTTTGTGCTCCACGCCAAACTGCAGCCCGACCTGGAGGCGCCCTTCTTCGATGCTCCGGGCAACGCCTCGCTTCGCCAGGATCGCATCGGCTGGCTGCGGCGACTGTTCGATCTCGCCTGCACCGAGTACGACCGCCTCGACCTCGACCGCGACGATCCGGCGGGGGCGCTGGCGACCGAGTTTCGTCGCGGGCTGGAGGGCGTGTCGGAACCGGAGGTGCGCAACCGCCTCGCCCGCATTGAGCGCCTCATCGGCGAGTGGGCACGGGGCGGAAAACTGTATGGACATCTCTATGACGACTTGCTCCAGCTCAAGTACCTGCACCAACGTTACACCAACTACCTGCGGTGGCTGAAGACCCAGTGACGTGAACGCCGCCTTTTCCCGGGTGCTCGCCTCCGCGCGGGCCGACTTCAACCGGCGCTTCGTCGAGGCGCGACACCGGTACCCCGAGCTGACGCCCGAGCGTTTCGCCGCGGTCCTGCAGGGACCCGGTGACGCCCTCGTTGCCGCCGCCGAGCAGGCCGCGCCCGGCTCGGCCGGGGCGGTGGCCCAAGCGGTCTACGACGCCGCCTTGCTCCTGGTCGGCCAGCGCCTGGCCGGGCCCGACGCCCGCCATCCTTGGATCCAGGCAGTTTGGGCGGACGTGCTTCCCCGCCTGGGAGGTCTGGTGGCGGTGGCGCCGGAGCGCCTGATTGCCGCACTGAGCAACGCCGCAGGTCAGGTGGCGGCGACGCCCGGGGCACGACCGGAGCAGTGGATCACCTTGCTGCGCGACCTCGGTCCCTCCTGTGGCTCGGTCGAGGAACTGCTCGCGCTCGGCCAGGTGGCAGCCTGGCGGTCGGGATTGTCCCACTACCGGACGGGGGCCCTGGCGGCAGCGGACCGACTTCCCGCAGCGCTCGCGCTCGCGGTGGTCGACGCACCACCCGGGTCGGACTGGCCCGTGGTGCGCACGGACTTGCAGCGCAATGTCTGGCACCAACCGGGGGGACGACTCGAACGCGCACGCCTGCGGGTGGCGGCCAGGGTCGGAGCCTTCCGTGGATTCGGCGGGTTGTTTGCGCAGCCGCCTCGTATTGCCGTCGCCCTGGGTCACTGGCTGGCCCTGGCCGATGGGAGCGCGTGGCACCTCATCGCGGATGGATGGGGTGCGACTCTGCATCGGGCCGAACTTCCGGGCGATGACTCGATGCCGCGCCCCGCGTTTGGCGCCCTGCCGGACGGACTCCGCCTTCAGGGGGCCGTACTCCGACGCGGCCGCGACGAGCTCGACCTCAGCGAGCTGGGCACCCTCACCAGTCACGCGTTGAGTAGCGATGGCGCCACACTCGCCGTCACCGGTGACGGCACCCACGCGGTGGTGCTGATCGCCTTGACCTGACCTGCGAACGTTCCGATGGCCTCGTCCACGCTCCTTTCGCTGCGCGATCGCTGGCTCGCCGCCTGGCCCCAGGCGCTTGCGTGCTGGAGCCGTCACACCCGCCTGCGCGAACCCGTGCTGTGCCTGGACAACGGTGCGGCGGTTGCCGAGGGGCTCCAGGGGAGTTTCGCCATGATCCGCCTTCGCGACCAGGCCATCGTCGTGAACCTGGCCGAAGTGGCGTCGCGCAACCTGGGAGACTACGCGGTGGAGGTGCTGGCCCACGAGATTGGCCATCACGTGCTGGCGCCCGCCACCCTGACGGATCACCTGCGCATGCTGGCGCGCATGCAGCGGGCCCTGCCCACGCTCAAGGCCCACGCTCCGATGCTGGCCAACCTCTACACGGACCTGCTGATCAACGACCGGCTGCAGCGGGGCGCGGAGCTTCGCCTGGCTGATGTCTACCGGGCCCTTCGATCGGAGGGAAAAGCCTCGGGCGCCGTGTGGACCTTGTACGTGCGCATCTACGAAGTGCTCTGGAGCCTCCCGCGCGGCTCGCTCGGAGGAGGCGAAACCGATGATCGACTGGAGGGGGATGCCTGGCTCGGGGCGCGTTTGATCCGTGTCTATGCCCGGGACCTTTTGCGTGGCAGCGGCCGGTTCGCCGCGCTGCTCCTGCCCTACCTGGTCACGGATGCGAAGCACGCCGCCGCCGCCCTTGCCGGCTGGCATGACACCCGCGGGGCGGGCGCCGGGGGCGAGCCGGTGGGCGCTGTCGAGGAGGACGCCGACGAACGGGACGCCCCGCATCCCGCCTCCGATCCGGTGCTCACCGGCGAGGACGCCGTGCCTGATGCCGACCAAAACGATCCGGAAAGGCGTGGACATCGCCTCACCCCCGCCTCGGTGCAATCGCCGGTTGATCAGGCCAGGGGCCAGGCGAGGGAGCCGTTTGAATACGGACAGATTCTCCGCTCCGCGGGCCTGAACCTCACCGACCACGAGGTGGCCGTGCGCTACTACCGGGAACGCGCCCGGCCCCACCTCATCGCCTTCCCCCGCCGCCCGCGCCCCGAGGGCACCGACCCGTTGCCGGAGGGACTCGAGCCGTGGGACATCGGCCAGCCCTTTGACCAGATCGACTGGCTGCAGAGCCTGCTTCTCAGCCCCAGTGTCATCCCGGGGATGACACTTGTACAGCGCACCTGGGGTGTATCCGAGGGGGCGACACCGAGTCCCTTGCCGCTGGACCTCGATCTCTATGTCGACAGCTCCGGCTCGATGCCCAATCCGCAGGTGCGGGTGTCGTACCTGGCTCTCGCCGGTGCCATCCTGTGTCTCTCCGCCCTGCGGGCCGGAGGCCGGGTGCAGGTCACGCTCTGGAGCGGACGCAACCAGTTCATGGCCACGCCGGGCTTTTGCCGGGACGAGTTTGAAATCCTGCGTGTCCTCACCGGTTTCTTCGGTGGCGGCACGCAGTTCCCACTCCATCGGCTGCGCGAGACCTTTGCCGGACGCCGGCCGACGGAGCGGCCGGCCCACGTCATGGTCATTTCCGACGATGGGGTTTCGACGATGTTTGACAGCGACGATGAGAAGGGCACCCCCGGCTGGACTGTGGCCGCCCGCGCCCTGGCGCAGGCGGGCGGCGGAGGCACCCTCGTGCTCAACCTTCCGGAGAACTGGGAGCGGGACCGCGTGCGGCCGCACACGTTGAATCCCTATGCGACAATCCAGCGCGCGAGGGACCAGCATGGGTGGCAGGTCCACGCGGTGGCGACGTGGGAACAGCTCGTCCGCTTTGCCCGCGAGTTCAGCCGCCGTCGGTTCGCCCGAGACGATGAAGCACAACCCACGACCGCGGCAGGGAGGGGCGAACCGTGATTGTCGTGTGGCGCATCACCGAGCGGTGCAATCTGGCCTGTCCCTTTTGCGCCTATGACCGCACGCTCCCCCGCGGACGCCGGACGATGGACGCCACCGCGGCGCGCGGCATCGTGGCGCGGTTGGCGGAGTATCAGGAGACCACCGGCGATCCGGTCTTGCTCAGCTGGCTGGGCGGTGAGCCCTTGCTATGGCCGGAGTTCGAGGATCTCAGCCGCGAAGCGGTTGCGCGCGGCCTTCGACTCAGCGTGACCACGAATGGTACTCTGCTGACCCGGCCGGCGATCCGAACACTCCTCGGGACGTTGTTCGCGGAGGTCACGGTCAGCGTGGACGGACTCGCGCCGACCCATGATCGCCTGCGCGGCTGGCCGGGTGGGTTTGATGTGCTGGCGAAGTCGGTGCGTGCCCTGGCCGATGAAAAGCGGCAACGCGGACAAGGTCCAAAACTGCGAGTGAACACGGTGTTGATGCACTCAACCTGGAGGGAGTTCTCCGCGCTGTGCGAGGCCGTGGCCGACTGGGGAGTGGAGGAGATCACCTTCAATCAACTTGGAGGCAATGATCGCCCTGAGTTTTATCCCGCGCATCGGCTTACCCCTGAGGATGTCGAAGGATGGGCCGCGGCCTTGCCGGGAGTGCGGGAGCGGGCGAGGGGACGCGGACTGGAGGTGGTGGGTGGCGACGCCTACCTCCGCCGGCTGCGGGCGACGAGCCGCGGTCTCGCGCTGCCGGTAGAGGACTGCGGCCCTGGGGAACGCTTTTGGTTCATTGATGAACGGGGCCGCGTCGCGCCGTGCAGCTTTACCGTGGAGGGTTACGGTGTGCCCCTGGCGGACCTGGCCAGCGTGGAGGCGTGGAGGGAGCTGCCGGAGCGCTTCAGCCAGGCCCGCGCCCGTCGTCGGCTCGCCTCCTGCGCCGATTGTCATAGCACGCAGGTGTGTGAGAAGTTCGCCGCCCGGCGAGCCGAATCCGGCGTGTCGGGCGCCGGGTTGACTCCCGAACAGGCTGTCCCTTTTCCCTCTGTCATGGTTGAACCGTGTCCCGCAGGATGAAATCCGAAGGTCCCGATCTGGAGTCAATGCTGCGTCGCGTGATGGAAACGCCCCAGGATTTCCTCGCGGAGCCGCGACTCGGGGCCTCTGCGGGTGTGGGCGTGGCCGCCGTGGTGGGTGACCTGTGGCGGCTGCTGTCGCACCGGCCCGGTCCCGATGTGCTGGCGCTGGGCGCGGCGCGGGGTGGTTCGGGTGACCGCAATCGGCTCGCGGTGATCATGCTGCTATGCTGGATCCTCGCGGACGAGTCCTTTCGGAGGCAGCCCCCGTCGCCCGAGGCCCTGCGCACGCTCCTGGGTGAGGGAGCCGAGGAACTGGCGGCCCAGGTGACCGCCGCAAAATTCATCTCGGATCCGCATCGGCGTGAAGAGCTGGTGCGCTTTTCTCTCGCCCGGGTGGGATTGCGCCCGCGGGGCGAGAGTGTGGCGCAGGCACAGGACCGTTTGACCAGCCTCAGTTCGGTCGAGCGCGCGCGCGTGATGAAGGCTTCACGGGCGGCGGAGCAGCGGGCCCGGGAGATTCGCGAGGCGCTGGCCCGCAAGGCTGCCGAGGAGTCTGCGGACAAGTGGACGCGCGAATGAGAGCCCGGTGAGAGATGAACCGATACAGACTGCGGACCATGACCGTCACCCCGCGTTGAGCGAGGAGGGCCGGCGGTTGCTGCAGCACCTGCGGGAACATCCCCATGCACCGATTTATCGTAACGAAAGCGGACACCGCCTTCGTCCTCACGAAGTCGAACAGGTGCGGGCCCACGAGCGCGAGGTGATGGCCGCGCCGGTGCGAGCCGCCGAGGGCGGCGGGCCGGAGTGGCTGGAATCGTGGGTGAGGCGATGTTATGATCTCGTACCCCACTTCCGAGAGCGGGGAATGCCGCCGGAACGATTCGAGGACCTTCCCACCGTCGACCGGGGGGACCTTGGTCGCGACATCGCCCGTTTTGTGCCCGACGACGTGCCGCTCGAGCGCATGATCCACTTCCGCACCAGCGGCACCACCGGGCATCCGCTGTTGATTGCGTCCCATCCGGTGGTGGCGGCACGTTACCTGGGGTACCACCGCCGGGCGCTGCGCCGTTTCGGGATCGAGCTGCGTCACGGACGGGGCCAGGTCGGCGTGGTGCTGCTGGGACACCAGCGCGTCTGTTTCACCTATGTATCCGTCACGCCGACTCAGGACGAGGCGGGACTGGCGAAGATCAACCTCCACCCTGACGACTGGCGTCACCCGGACGACCGCGCCCGCTACATCGACGCGCTGGCGCCGGAGGTGCTTGCCGGGGATCCGCTGTCGTATGCGGTGCTGCTGGAACTGCCGGTGACCTGTCGACCACGTGCGCTGCTCTGCACCTCGATGACGCTCCTGCCCGGACTGCGTGATCGTCTGGCGAACCGGTTTGGCTGTCCGGTGCTGGATCTTTATTCCATGAACGAGGCGGGCCCGATCGCGGTGGCGGATCCGGCGGTGGGGGGGCACGTGCTCCTGCAGCCCCGGATGCACGTGGAGATCCTCGATCCGGCCGGCCGGCCGGTGCCGACCGGGCAGCGCGGGGAGATCACGCTCACCGGTGGGTTCAACTTTTGCCTGCCGCTGCTGCGGTACCGGACGGGTGACTACGCCTCGCTCCACACCGTGGCCGGCGAACCGGTCCTGATGGGACTGGAGGGGCGTCCGCCCGTCCGCTTCCGCACCCGGGCCGGCGGATGGATCAACAACATCGAAGTGACCCACCTCCTCCGACCCTTTGCCCTGGCGCGCTTCCGACTCCACCAGCACGCCGACGGTGCGCTGCACTTTGGCTGGGATGGCGCGGGGATGGATGGCGGGGAACTTCGGCGGGTGCTGTTGACGCTGTTTGGCTCCGACCAACCGCTGACCCTCAGCGCCCTGCCTCCGGAGCCGACGAAGCAGGTGCAGTACACCTCAGACCTGCGGGAGGCGTTGCCATGACCCCTCCGACTGGAGGCAATGGGAGCCGCCGCGGATGACCTTCGAGCCCGCAAGTCTCGTTGGCCTCGAGGTGGCCGCCAACGCGTTCAATCTCGTTTCCATCCTGCTGGCCGGCCGCAATCGGGTTGAGACCTGGTGGACGGGCATCGTGGGTTGTTCGCTCTTTGGCGTCCTCTTCCTGGGCACGCAGCTCTATGCGGATGCGACGCTCCAGGTTTTCTTCATCGTCACCAGCGCGATCGGCTGGTGGAGGTGGCGCACCGGAGGAGGGCAGGGCCGGTCCGATGCCGGTGACCTGCCGATCCGCCGCACTTCGGCGCGCGTGATCGTCGCCGCGTCCGCAGCGGCCGTCGGGGTGACCCTGGGGTATGGAACCCTGCTGCATGTCCTGACGGATGCCTATGCCCCCTATGTGGATTCGATCGTCCTGGCCTTCAGCGTCGTCGCGCAGGTGTTGCTCATGGGCCGTCGCCTCGAGACCTGGCCCTTCTGGATGGTGGTCAACACCGTGGCGGTGCCTCTTTATCTCAGCCGCGGGCTTTGGCCGACCGCGGTGCTCTACGTCGGATTCTGGATCAATGCCGGCGTGTCCTGGCGTCACTGGCATCGCCTCTGGCGCGTGACGCAATCCGGCGTGGCGGGTAAAGGGGCGATGTCGGAGGCGGTGGAATGAGGGCGCGCTACGCCATCGGGTTGGTGGTGGGAAAATTCTGTCCCCTGCATCGGGGTCATGAATACGTCCTGGCCCGCGCTCGCGACCAGTGTGACCGGGTGGTGGTCATCAGCTACACGCGCCCCGAGTTTGCAGGCTGCGAACCCGAGCGTCGAGAAGCGTGGCTGGAGGCGTGCTGTCCCTGGGCGGAGCGACTGGTGGTGACACCCGAGCGGCTTCGCGCCTGGTGGGGCGCGTCCGGAGGACCGGTGGAGCTGCCGGAGAATGGCGAGTCGGATGAGGTTCACCGCCGGTTCGTCGGCCGCCTTTGCCTGGAGGTGCTGCGGTGCGAGGTGGATGCGGTGTTCACCAGCGAGGCGTATGGCGATGGATTTGCGGCGGAACTCACCCGTTTGTTTCCTTCTCGGCGCAAGGGCCTCGCGCCACCGGTGGTGCACGTGGCGGTGGATCCCGGGCGTGTGGCGGTTCCGGTGTCGGGCGAGGCCCTGCGAAAAGACCCGCACGGCCTGCGTCCCTTTCTTTCGCCGCCCGTGTACGCGAGCTTTGTGGAGCGCGTGGCACTGCTGGGTGGCGAGTCAACCGGCAAGAGCACCCTGGCCCAGGCGCTGGCCGAGCGCCTCGGCACCGTGGCGGTGACCGAGTACGGCCGTGAGCGCTGGCAGGTGCGTGGCGGGCACTTGGTGTACGGGGATCTGCTTGAGATTGCGCACGAACAGGTGGCGCGTGAGGAGGAGGCGGCACGGCGGGCCGTACGGTTTCTGATTTGTGATACGACGCCTCTGACCACGCTCTTCTACAGTCATCACCTCTTTGGCCGCGCCGAGCCGGAGCTCCTGCGCCTGGCGGAGCGGCGCTATGACCACGTGGTGCTGTGTGCGGCGGATTTCCCGTTTGTCCAGGACGGCACCCGCTCGGAGGAGTCGCTGCGGGCGATCCAGCAATCCTGGTACCGGGCCGAGCTCGCCGCGCGCGGAGTGCCGTTTGACGAGGCCGCAGGCAGCTTGGAAGAGCGTATCACACTGCTAAAGGAGCGGCTTCGGCTCTAGCCGAAGTGTTCGGAGTCTGAAGCGGAGCCGGATGCGGCTGAAGCCGCGGCTCCTTTGGCTGGCGGCTCCACCCAGCGTCCAGGGAAGAGCAGCATGCGGGGCCAGGGAGGGACGCCGGTTTCGTTGCTGGTGAGCTGGCTGACGACGAGGTCGACGGCATTGGCCGCCACCATGTCGTACGACTGATCCACCCCGCCGATCGCCGGTGCGGTCGGCAACCAATGCAGATTGATGGTCGGCAATGTGGCGGGCAAATCGATGTCCATGGAACGCAGTGCTTCCAGGATCTCGAGCGTGCTCACCACGAGTGCATCGGGACGGCCCGCCTTCAACCGACGCGCGATGGCGCGGCGATTCTCCGGGATTCCCACCCACAACAGCTCCGCCGCATCCGATCGACTCGGATGAAACACGGCGAATGCCGCCTCCCACGCCCGCCGCGCCCGCTCGTTCACTTCTGCTTCGAGGATCGCCATCGGGCGCCGGCGTCCGGCGGCACTCAGTCGCTCCAGAGCCATCCGCATCGCCAGGTAGTGATGGTGACCGGCGTGGTGAAGCTCCGGACTCCACCGCGCGCTGCCAATCACGGCCGGGGCAAAGGAACTCCACTCAAAATCAAGCGTGACTTCGGCCTCATGCATGACCGGCGACAGCAGCATCCCGACAATCCCCCGCGATTTGATCACGTGGGAAAGCCGCCGGTCGTTCATGCCGCGTTCCATCGTCCAGAACTGCTCCAACCGGTAGCCCAACGCCTCTGCCCGCGCTTTGGCACCCTGAAAGACGCGCTGGAGGAACGGGTCCTTTGTCGATTCGGATCGCGGGGTGTGCACCCAGACAAAGGCGATACGCTCGCCCTCCGCCACCGGACGTGACTGCCGGATATGGGACATCAGGGCGGAAAACCGTGGGTTCGGCCGATACCCCAACTGTTGCGCGACCGCCTGCACCTGCTTCCGTGTAGTGGACCGGATCCGAGGATCGTCCCGCAAAGCATACGAAACCGTGGCCAGACTACAGCCGGCGGCGCGCGCGATTTGTTGCAGGGTGATCACGGGTGGGGAGACAATGACTTGGGTCAACTCAGGGATCCCGCGCGATCGAATTCAAGCTTCTGGATTGAAGGGTTTCAACGAAATCGCGGTGGCAATCGCGACCGCAGTGTTCCCTGCTCCTTTTGCCGTTCCCCGCGTCGGTCTGTACCCTGTTGACCCCTCGCCGATCTATCCTGGTCTGTTTGGCTCGTCCCCACCTCGCTCGCACCTTGAACCATGCACGCCTGTTCTGAAACGTTTTGCCGACTCCTCGTCGCCTTTGTTTCTGTGGTCACGTCAGTGACCGCAGAAACGGCGGAGCTGTATGAGTTCGGGCGAACTTTTGATCCGGCGCAAGTGACGCTCCTTGCCACCACGGCGACGGTGGCGAACGGCGCCTTGGAAATCAAGGGCACGCGGCCGGCCTCGGAAGGCAGCGTGGTCTTTCCCCTGGTGGAGACAGAGCGTGATCTTTCGCGGTTTCGCTTTGTCGAGGCGGACCTCGAAAACACCGGCGACCAGCCCCTTCGTTTCACCTTTTGGGCGTTGTCGGGGCACGGTTGGGGTGGGGTGAGCACATTCACTCCGGAAGGCGGACCGGCCGCCGGTCGCGAGACGCTCGCTCCTGGACAACGCGGTACCTTCAAGATCGACCTGCACACCCGCTATCCAGGCCAGGACGTCTATACCCCGGCGACCAACCCGGCCTCGATCCGCTGGCTGGAGCTGGTGGTGGGCGACAATCGATTCCCTCCTTCGCTCCGCATCTGGGGTCTCCGCGCGACGGGGGACCGTACCGCACCGTTGCCCGACGTATCGAGACGCGTGCGTGTGCCCGACGTGTCGCGGGAGCTTCCCGGGCCCGGGCGCCGTGTCTACCAGCAGTTGCCGGGCTGGGAAACTACCCGTGTCACTCATGTCCTGACGCTTCCGCGGGAATGGCAGTCCACCGGCCGGTATCCCGTCATCGTGGAATACACGGGCAACGTTTTCTACCACAAGTTCTGCCATTCGACCGGCCTGACCGAGCAAGGCAACCTGGCCTACGGCCTCGCGCGTGGGGAGAAATTCATCTGCCTCAATCTCCCGTTCATCAGCGCCGACGGACAGAACGAGCAGCGCGATGGATGGGGTGACATCGAGCGGACGGCTGACTATTGCGTCGAGGCGGTGCGTTTCGTGTGTGAACGCTACGGCGGCGATCCAGGCGCGGTCTTCTTCGTCGGTTTCTCGCGCGGCGAGTACGCGGCCAATGTGCTGGCACTGCGCAACGATCGCATTGCGGCCTTGTGGCTGGCGTTCGTTGGCACGAATCCGGGCCGGCCCTGGCGGTCGGCTGACGGTGCCGGCTGGAAGCAGGCTGGCATCGGCTGGGATGAACGCGCCATTCGTCTGCAGGGACGCCCCTGGTTTGCGGCCCCGCCCAATCTCGGAGCCGGGGTGCATGTTGACGTGGAGTACCTGGAAGACCGTCCGTCGACCGTGGCAACCCGCACCTGGATGGACGAGCTCCTCTCCCAACGTTCCGGCCGCGAAACCGTTCGCGCTCACGCAGATCATTGAGAGCGGGGCAGTCACGTCGTCGAACCGAGGGCGGCGAGTGCAGTTTTTGAAGGGTTTCAAAAACATGAACGTCGCCTCTGCCTACCCAGTACTCACACTGCATCGGTCTGTCTTGGTCCGTATCACCCTTACCCTGTTTCGCTCTGGCGATGTCCTTACCCAAATGAAAACTCCAATTTCCACCGGAAGGTTTCTGTTCCTGGTGGCCCTCCTGCCTGCCGGCGGCGCGCTCGCGCAGAATGAACCCAAATCCGTGTCGGACGAGGTTCTCACGTTGCCGGAGTTTAGCGTCAGCACCGCCAACGATGACAGTTTCGTGGCCACCGAGAGCACGTCGGGTACCCGTGTCGTGGCCGACATCATCAATCTGCCGTTCTCGATCTCTGTCCTCACCGAGGATTTTGTGAAGGAATTCCAGCTGTTCGACCTCGACCAACAAGCGCCGTTCATCTCGGGCATGGCGGCGGGTGATCCCTCGCAGGGAGGTGGCGGTGGCACTCGGCTGCGTGGCTTCAGCGTGCCTTACTTCCGCAATGGTTTCGCCCGGTCGCAGGCGCCTGACTCGAACAGCATCGCTCGCACGGAGGTCATCAAGGGCCCCCAGTCGGCGATCTACGGCCGGGTCTCTCCTGGTGGTGTGATCAACTACATTTCCAAGAAGCCAGGCACGACGTTCGCGTCGGGTTTGAGTTATGTGACTGGCTCCTACGACTACCAGCGCATCACGGGTGACATCACCGGACCGATCATCCCGGGCAAACTCTTCTATCGCGTTGACGCTGCCTACTACGATTTCGAGCGGCCCACGGATTTCTGGTACAACCGCACGACCAACTTGTCCGGCTCCGTCACCTACAAGCTCTCGCCGAACACGCAGATCAGCCTGGAGCATGAATACACCGACCGCATGATGCAGGGCGGTCAGGCCTTTACCCGGTGGACGCGGATCAGCGGCACCCAGACGATCACGGAAGGTTCGGTCTTCTACATGCCCGACCGGGTCCTGGGTGACCGCCTGGCCCGCTTCGCCGTCAACGGCGCCCACAACTTTGTCAGGCGCACGGCGAATTCCAGCTATCTCACGCTGGAGCACCGCATCAGCCCGGACCTCAGTTTGCGCGCGAACATCGCCTACACCACGCGGGAGTTTCTGAAGGATGGCACCTCGACTCCGACGACCTGGGCGACCAACCCCACCGCCGCGCGACAGACGGTGCTGAACACCCTCGTGGGCACCTGGGTGGATACCACACGCGGCATCTGGACGGGCGACCGGGCCGGTGCGTATCAGACGATCGACTATGAGGAAAAGGGAATGCAGATCGACCTGACGAAAAAGTGGAACACCCGGATCAAGCAGCGCACGCTGATCACCTTTGACACCTACTACAACGATCAGGCCACGAATACCTACGCGCTCAGCGGCGCCGCACTGAACACGGCGCTGAACGCGCTGGGCTATACGACCACGGCCCAGCTCAACGCCTGGAAGAACCCCGATCCGTTCAATCCCTCCGTTTCCGGCTACTACGCCAACCCGGCGTTCAACCCGGCGACCTGGAGCCTGTCAGCCTCCAAATTTGACCGCTTTTATTACGGCAGCCTGCTCAATCATACGGTTGAGATGATGGATGGCAGGCTGTATTTGACCGGTTCTGCGCGCCATGACTGGGCGGAGTACACCGTCGGCACGACCGAGGGCTCAGCAAAGAAGTTCACCTATAGCACCGGAGCCAACTTCCGGGTGCTCGACCGCCGGCTGGTGGCCTACGGCAATGTCGCCAGCGGCTTCAATCCCTCGCCCCAGTTCGACGCCAACACCGGCGAACTACTGGGCAATCTTGAGTCTTTCGGTGGCGAGGTCGGGCTCAAGGGAGCGCTGATGGAAGACCGTTTCTCGTACACGCTGGCGGCCTTCAACGTCGAGCAGGAGAACGAGGTCACCGACAATCCGGCCAACCCGGGCGGCACCGATCTCTCCCTCCCGCGCTCCATTCCCGGAGCCAGCACCCGCTCGAGAGGCATGAGCATCGACGTGGGCGGCAAGGTGTCATCCAACCTGACGCTGCTGGCAAACATGGCCTGGACGGAGGTGCGGATCGTGAAGCACGCCACCACACCCAGTCTGGTCGGCACGCGTCCGACCGGAACGCAGGCCATGCCGCCGCGCACTTACTCGCTGGCCGCCCGCTACAATTTCCGGGAGGGAATCCTTCGCGGCGTACGTCTTGGGCTGACCTACCAGTTTGCGAAGGAACACCTGCGCATCGCCCCGACCGCCACGGCCACCGCCATTTCGGTGCCGTATTTTAACCGGACGGTGGATGAGTGGAGCGCGGTGATCGGCTATGCAGTCAAGAAATTCAAGAATGGCAGCCGCCTCGATCTCTCGCTGAACATCACCAACCTGTTTGACGAAAAGGAAATGACGGTCGCCGCCTACTATCCCGAGGGCCGCACCGTGCGGTTCACGACGGGCTTGCGCTTCTGATCTCAAGTCGCCGGCAACCCTGCGGGACGGAACGAAAGTTCGGAGTCGGCAGGTTGCCGGTGGTTGCCCTCAGCGAATCCGGCCTTCCCCCACTCACGGCAGGGGCGGGATGCTCTGTGGGGTCAGGTCTCCGTCTCATCCTCACCCCTCGACAAGCCTTCCGCCCGCCCGTCTCCCTTGTGTAGCTCCTGTATGCACCCCCTGCTCCGAGTCCTCCTCCGTACGTTTCGCGACCAGGCGTGGCTGGGCGCGATGGTGGGTGCGTTTCGGATCGGTAGTCTGGCTGCCTTGCTTGTCCAAGGCCAGCTCGGATGGGGGGCTGAGCCGCCGTCGCGGAAAAACGTTCACTTCGAGCCGGGACGTCCCTGGCTCGATTCGCAGGGTGTGCACCTCAATGCCCACGGTTTCTGCATTCTGGACCACGGCGGCCGCCACTATTGGTACGGTGCCCACAAGATCGCGGGAAAGACCGAAGCGGAGAAAAATGAGGCCGGGGTTCACTGCTATGTCAGCGACGACCTGCTCAATTGGCAGGATTCCGGGCTGGTGCTGTCGGTCTTCGCGCCGGGCGCTCATCCCGACCTGGCCAGCGCCTCGATTCTCGACCGACCCAAGGTGATCTTTCACTCCGCCACCCGGAGGTTCATTCTCTATTTCAAGCTCTACCCGCCGAAGGCGCAGGGCGGAAAGACCGGCACGGACTTCGCCTATGTCGGGGTCGCGACGGCGGCGGAGCCGACCGGACCGTTTGTCTACCAGGGTCGGTTTCTCGGTGGCAACAGCCCGTTTGGCACGGGTGACTTTACGATCTTTTCGGATACCGATGGAACGGTCTACCACATCGGTGTGCGCAAACCGGACAAGGCCATGGTGTGCGGCCGCCTGTCCGACGACGGTCTGCGCCCGGCCGGTGACTATGTGACCCTGGCCGGCATCACACCCAAGACGGAAGCGCCCGCCTTGTTTCGTCGCGGCAACCGGGTCTACTTTCTCGGTTCGGACAGCAGCGGTTGGGCGCCCAACGCCGCACGGATGTTCGTCGCGGATCGGGTGGGCGGGCCGTACCAACACCTCGGCAATCCCTGTCTCGGGGTGAATCCGCACAATCATCTCGGTCCGGAAAAGACCTTTGGTGGACAAAGCACGTATGTGTATCCCGTCACCGGCCGCCGCGATGCCTGGATCGCGATGTTCGACATCAATCAACCCCAGGATCCCATTACTTCGGGATACATCTGGCTGCCGATTGAATTCGAGGCAGACCGGCCCGTGATCCGCTGGCGCGACCAGTGGGACCTGTCCATCTTTTCAACTCCATGACCACGATCCCGCTCTTCAAACTCCGGTCGGTGCTCGCGGCTCTGCTGCTCTCCTCCCTCTCGGCCGGGCCCCTGGCCAACGACCGCTACACCGTCACGCCCACGGCAGAGGGCGCGGTGCAGGTCACCGCGAAGGACGCGGGCACGTGGACCTTTCAGGGCGACTTCGTGGTGCTCGTGGCCAGCGCCGATCCGAAACCGGCCATGCGGCCGGGTAACATCCCGCGCGTTCCCTACAATCTCGTGACATGGCAGACCGCGGTGATGCCGGACGGGACCGCGCTCAAAACGGTCAAGCGCTCCGCCGCGCAGGGAGGTGACGGGTTCGATGACAAGATTCTCGAAGGCGACACCCGGCAGCGCACGGCCGATGTCTTTGCCGCTGCTCCGGTCACCCGGGTTCGGGCGACCGCTGTGGTCCAAGAAGGGGCCCTGCTCCGCTTTGTCTTCGGCCACGATCCCGATTTCACCCTGGCCGCCACCCTTGCTTTGCCGGCGGGCGACGCCGAGCCCGTGCTTGCCTACACGCTCACGCCGAAGCGTGCAGCCTGGTTCTCGGTCGGCTACACGGGCGCACCGGCCTTCGTTCCCGGGGATCTTGACGAGAACTGGCAGCCGTTCATCTGGCAGGAAAGGCGGTTTCCGGATCGCTCGTATTTGACGCCCGCCTTCGAATGCTCGCTTCCGGCGACCTTCGTCCGTCGCGGCAAGACCACCGTCGGGGTCGTCGTCGATGCAGGCGAGTTTCCCTTCAATCCGCTGCCGGTGCTGGAAAACAGCCGGTTCGGCGTTGCCCTGCGCAACGCCGCAGGTGAGGCCCAACCCATGGTCTTCGCGCCCATGCTGGGCGGCGTTGAGTCGAAGCGCGCGCCCGGACAGTCCTTTGCGTTTCAGCTGCGCCTTTTCGCTGGACCCGGTGATGTCACCACCGCCTACGAAACCCTCGCCCGACGCCTCTATGGCTTCCGTGACTACCGCCGCAACGCCATCGCCACGATCAACGAAACGCTGGACAACATGATCGGCTATGGAATGAGCCACTACAGTTGGTTCATCGACGAACTGAAGGGTTGCGCCTACTCGACTGACGTCCCGGGGGCGGTGAAAAACGTTTCCTCCCTCAACCCGCTCAATCTTGCCCTGGTGACGGACGACGAGGAGATTTTTCAGAAACGCGCCTACCCGATCCTGGAGTTCCTGCTCTCCCGCGAGAAGTTTCTCTTCTGTCTCGATCCCAAGCAGAAGATCCAGAGCCCTTCGCGGGCGTTGCTTGGCCCCTGTGCACCGGTGAGCGAGCTGGCCACGCTCTACGGCATCACCCACGGCGCCTCGCCGGTCCTCCGCGTGCTGGCCGAGCGCATGCTGGGAACGAACCGTACCCTCAATCTGGATGACGTCGTCGAGGGAGGCAGCTGGCCCAACCAGCTCGCGTTGTTCCGCGAAACCGGTGAAGCGCGATTTCTCTCCGCCGCCCGCCATGGAGCTGATGCGTATTTGTCCGGGCGATTCGCCTCAACCGCGAAAGACTTCGACGAACCTGGGCTCTTTTTCTGGACCGGCTTTGCGCCGAAATGGATCGACCTGTTCCTGCTCTATGAGGCGACCAGCGATCGTCGCTACCTCGAGGCCGCGCGTCAGGGCGCCCGCCAGTACACCCTGTTCACCTGGATGGCTCCGCGCATCCCGGATGAGGACGTGACGGTGAATCCCGGCGGTCAGGCGCCCGTCTACTGGTACCTGAAGAGCAAGGGCCATCTGCCCATGTCCGCGCCGGAGGAGCGCGTGCCCGCGTGGCGTCTCTCCGAGATTGGCCTCACCCCGGAATCCTCCGGTACGATGTCGGGCCACCGGGGTATCTTCATGGCCAACTACGCGCCCTGGATGCTCCGCATTGCCGCGCTCACCGGTGACCGGCTGCTCCATGACGTGGCCCGTTCCGCGATTGTCGGACGCTACCGCAACTTCCCCGGCTATCACATCAACACCGCGCGGACCACGATCTACGAAGGCGCTGACTACCCGTTGCGCGAGCACAAGCAGCTCAGTGTAAATTCGTTTCACTACAACCACATCTGGCCGCACATGAGCATCCTGCTCGACTTCCTCGTGACCGACACGTTCGCGCGCTCCGGCGGCAAGATCGATTTTCCTGCGCACTTCATCGAGGGTTATGCCTACCTGCAGAGCAAGTTCTACGGTGATCGACCGGGAACGTTCTTCGACCGCGACGACGCCGTGCTCTGGCTGCCCCGCCGTCTCTTGAAGAGCGGGTCGGTCGAAATCAACACCCTCTCCGCTCGCGGCCGCGATCGGCTCTACCTCGCGTTCACCAACCAATCGCCCGAGGCCGTCACCACCGAGATCGTCCTCAATGCGGCGCTGCTGCCGCAACTCGCCGGAAAGACATTCCAGACGCGTGTCTTTCGCGATGGATCCGCCACCGCGGTGAGCGACGGCCGCTTCACGATCACCGTGCCACCGATGGGCCTCACCGCGGTTGAGATTGAAGGCGTTGTTGTGACTCCGAAGTTCCAGGATCGCCTCGTGGGAGCGCGCGCTGCCGATGCCTGGAGTCGCGATCACCTCGAACTGCCGTTCGGCGGCACGCACGCGATGATCCTCAACTTCGGCCCGGCCGCCACGACGGCCTATGTCTATCTCCAGGCCGACGAGTCGACGTTCAAGGAGGTCGCGCTCACCTACACCGTTGCCGGTCGGCGCGAGACGGTGACCGATACGAGCTACCCCTACGAGTTCACGGTTCCGATACCCGTCGATGCGGCTGCCTTTGAGTTTGAGGTGCGCGGAGTGACGCCGTCAGGGGAGTCCCAAGTTTCTGGACCGGCCAGACTGCAGCGATAACCACCGCGGGATTTCCAGAGGTGAGCGGTCCCGTTGGGCTCACTTCGCGGATGTCCCCAGCCCACTCGAATCGCCCTCCCTCCCTTTCTCCATGTTGCTCTCACCGCCCGTCGCGCACCGTGCCCTCGCCCAGAAGAATCTAGCTGCCGACCTCATCGTGGTCGGGGGTGGCCTTGCTGGCACATGCTGCACCATCACTGCGGCGCGCGCCGGGCTGAAGGTCATCCTCGTGCAGGATCGACCTGTGCTGGGAGGCAACGCCTCCAGCGAGGTCCGCCTGTGGGTCCTGGGTGCGACCTCCCATCTCGGCAACAACAACCGCTGGGCCCGCGAGGGGGGCGTGATTGACGAGCTCCTGCTGGAGAACCAATACCGCAATCCCGAGGGCAATCCACTCATCTGGGACACCATCATTCTGGAAAAGACCGTCGCGGAGAAGAATGTCACGCTGCTCCTCAACACTGCTGTCCACGATCTGGAAAAGTCCGGTCCCGACACGATTCACTCCGTCAGAGCCTTCTGTTCGCAGAATTCAACCGCTTACGAACTCACTGCACCTCTCTTTGTCGACGCCTCCGGGGACGGCATCGTTGGCTTCCTCGCCGGCGCGGCATTCCGCGTGGGTGCCGAGGCTGCGGCGGAGTTCGATGAGGCCTTCGCTCCGGCCACTGCCAACCGCGAACTCCTTGGTCACTCGATCTACTTCTACTCGAAGGACGCGGGCCGTCCCGTGAAGTTCACCCCTCCCAGCTATGCCCTCCAGGACATCAAGCAGGTTCCCCGTTTTCGCGATTTCAATGCCGCCGAGTTCGGATGTCGGTTGTGGTGGATTGAATACGGCGGACTCCGCGACACCGTCCATGACACGGAGGAGATCAAGTGGGAGCTCTGGAAGGTCGCTTACGGTGTGTGGAACTACATCAAGAACTCAGGGGCATTCCCCGAGGCGGCCAATCTCACGCTCGAGTGGGTCGGCACCATCCCGGGCAAACGTGAAAGCCGCCGTTTCGAGGGGGACTTCATGGTCTCGCAGCGCGACCTCATCGAGCAGCGCCCGCAGCCTGATGCGGTTTCATTTGGAGGATGGTCCATCGATTTGCACCCCGCCGCCGGCGTGTACAGCGAGAAGCCGGGCTGCCAGCAGTGGCATGCCAAGGGTGTCTTTCCGATCCCGTACCGCAGCCTCTACAGCCGCAACCTCACCAACCTCTTTCTCGCCGGACGCATTGTCAGTTCAAGCCACATCGCCTTCGGGTCGACCCGCGTCATGGCCACCTGTGCGCACAGCGCCCAGGCCGTCGGAATGGCCGCCGTGCTCTGTGTGCGCGACCGGATTTCGCCGCGGGAGCTCATTGCGCCGGCGCGCATGGCCGAACTGCAGCGTCGCTTGCTGCGTGCCGGGCAGTTCATCCCCGGCGTGCCGCTCCGCGATCCTGCGGATCTCGTCACTCATGCCACGCTGACCGCGTCATCGACCTGCCGGTTGTCGGACTTGCCCGCTGGTCCTGATCGCCTTCACCTCACCGATGCGTGGGCGATGCTCCTCCCCGTCGCGCCCGGTCCGCTGCCTGCCCTCACGTTCACGTTTGACGTGGCCGCCACCACCGAGCTTGTGGCGGAACTCCGCGTCAGTTCAAAGTCGGGCAACCACACGCCTGATGTCACCCTCGGCACGCTCCGCCTGCCGCTTTCCGCGGGCGGGGCGCAGGACGTCACCCTGCGCTTCGCGGAAGCCATCGACGCACCGCGCTATGCCTTCATCTGTCTCGTGGTCAACCCCGCGGTGACCGTGCACCTGAGCGACCAGCGCCTCACCGGCGTCCTCGCCGTCACGCAGAAATTCAACCGTGCCGTCGCCAAGTCACCGCGACAGGAGCCGCCGCCGGGCAGCGGCATTGAGAGCTTCGAGTTCTGGATTCCCCAGCGCCGGCCTGGAGGAAAGAATTTTGCGCTCAGATTGGATCCGCCGCTTGCGCCTTTCGAGGTGGAGAATCTCCGTACAGGCTTCAGCCGCCCGACTGACCAGTCCAATGCCTGGCTTGCGGCGATCGGCGATCCCGCACCCACGCTGACGCTGGAGTGGCCCGAGGCCGTGGAGATCACGCGGCTGGATTTCGATTTCGACGCCGACTTTGATCATCCCCTGGAGACGGTGCTGATGTTGAACCCAGAAACGGTGGCGCCGTTTTGTGTCCCGGCCCTCCGCGTCCTTGACGAAACCGGGCGCGTCGTCGGTGAACTCAGCGACCAGCACCTCAGCCAAGCCTCGCTCACGTTTGCCGCCCCCTTCCGTTCCCGCCGCCTCACCGTGGTCCTCACCCCCCCCGCCAGCGGCGCCCCCGCCGCCCTCTTCCGCGTCTCCGCCTACTGACCAGCCCGCCCAGGCGCTTCCATTCGTTTGCTCCGATTGCGCAAGATGGCCCTGTGTCATACTATTTTCCGCGGTTGAAGCGAATCGATCCGTTCATAAACCACGGATGGACACAGATAAACGCGGATTCGGAGCGAGTAGAGTGCTTCACCCACCAGGTGAATGCCAGCTCTGGCGTAGCTCGTTTGTATCCGTGTCGATCCGTGTCGATCCGTGTCCATCCGTGGTTCAATCGCGGATTTTAGGGTCATGTCTGCCACGACGGTGTCCAGCTTCAGCCTGCAGCGACATTCGTTTGAGTTGGGCGGGGGTCGCCTCATGCTGCCGGCCTTATGCGTCTGCACCGAAGAATCCTGCTTTGGGTCCTCTCCCTCGTCGCCAGTGCCGCGCTCCCCGCGGCAGACGTGGCCGTGTTTGCCGCGGCGAGCCTGACCGATGCGTTGAAGGAGATTGCCCGGACCTATGAACCGGCCAGCGGTGACACGCTGGTTTTCAATTTGGGGGCCTCCAGCGCGCTTGCGCGCCAGATCAAGGAGGGAGCGCCGGCCGAGGTGTTTTTCTCCGCTGACGAGGCGAAGCTGGATGAGCTCGCCAAGGTGGGGCTGATTGAGAACGACACCCGTCGCTCGCTGCTTTCGAACACGCTCGTTATCGTCGTGAACAAGGACGGAGGAGCGCGAATCACAGTACCGGCAGACTTGGCGAAACTCGCCGGGCGACTCGCGCTGGCCGAGCCGCACACCGTGCCGGCGGGAATCTACGCCAAGGAGTACCTGCAGAAGGCGGGACTCTGGTCACAGGTCGCCGGCAAGGTGGTGGCCACCGACAACGTCCGGGCCTGTTTGGCCGCGGTCGAGGCGGGCAATGCCGACGCCGGCATTGTCTACAAGACCGATGCCCTCCTCTCCAAGAAGGTGACGATTGCCTACGAGGTCGCTGCTGCCGACGGGCCGGTCATTTCGTATCCCTTGGCGGTGGTAATAGGAGCGAAGAATCCGGTCGGGGCGCGCAAGTTCGTCGACTACCTTGCCACCGCGCCGGCGAAAGCGGTGTTCCGGAAGCACGGTTTTCTTGTCCGGGGGAGCGCGGGTGAACGCTGAACTTTGAACGCTGAAGTTCGGACCAAGTTCGGAGGTTCCGCAGCAAAGATTCGGAATTCAGGGGCTTTTGGCATCGCTCCGACGTGGGGAGGCTGCGCAAAACGCGGAGGGGCCTTCAGGTTCCGCCGCTGCCTCACCGAGACCGCGCGCAACGAACAGGGGAGTGGCGGGCCAGAACACGCTGCGGACCAAGCCATGAAAGGCACGGACTACGTGCGGGAGGCCAGAGGGGCCTTCGAACGCGGACTGAAGATCCAGAAGGAGCCGCATTCGCTGGAGCCGGGCGGTGTCTGAATCGCCCTGGCTTGACCCCGCGGGTTGGGATTGGGCTGGAGAAGGCGTGGAATGAAAGGCCTGTGGGTTCGAAATGCGGATGCCCGAAACGTGATTGCCGGCTCGAGGCCGCGCCGCCCAATGTGCACAGCCCCTTCGCGGGCCAGTCGGTCGACCTGAAACCGTCGCTGGATTTCCTTACGTCCCGCACCGGCCGCGCGACTGTCGTGGTTGCAACCGCGGCGAGGCGTTTGCCCGCTCCACCTCCTGTTTGGAACCCGCAACCCAAAGTGCATTGGATCATAAATTGGTTGATGGTAAATTGCTTAGGCCAATTCGTGGTGGAGAATAGATCGTCGTTAGCATGTACTTGCTTAACAATATAAGCAACTTCGGGATGTTCTCCCGGAAATTGAGCAATCATGGTGCGCGTGAGCTCTATTTCGATCGTCGGAGCTCCGTCGCGGTCAAACCCGGCGAGCCTCACTACCCCCAAATCTATGTTGAACACACTGTTGTCAGGCGCTTCACGGCGCACGTGCGCCGCCGCCTTCGCCATGCTGCTGCTGGCGTCGCGAACCGAGTTGAGATCCCAGAAGGCCGAGCCGGAGGATCCGATCCGACTGTCGGAGTTCTCGGTCACGGCGTCCGATGATCGTGGATACGTCCCGTCGGAGACGATGACCGGGTCGCGCGTCGCGACCAAGATCATCGACCTGCCGTACACGGTCAACGTGCTCACGAGCGAGTTCTTCGAGGACTTCGGGCTCTTTGAATTCACGGACAATCTGGTCCACGTCGGCAGTTTCACCGGCCTCGACATCGGCGGTGGTTTCAATCTGCGCGGCTTCGGCTCGACCTACCAGTTGCGCGACGGCTTCTTCCGGCTCGGCCGTTATGGCTCGAGCAACATCGACCGGATGGAGATCATCAAGGGCTCCAATGCCGCGATCTATGGACGCACCTCGCCGGGTGGCATGGT
>JAEUGZ010000126.1 GCA_016794725.1 Opitutaceae bacterium
ACCTTTTTCGTTCCTCACCACAGTTGCGCGTTTTTGCACGGTGACCTCTCCCCGAATGCGACTCACGTGATGGCGTTCGTTCGCCCATTCGCGAAGGGGCAGGACTTGGGACCACTCGGCATTGTAGTTCTCGGGAGGATCGCGGTAAACCATTCCTTCATAGGCCTTTCCGAGCGCCTCCTCTTTGCTGATGCCGTAGAGTCTTTCCGCACCTCGATTCCAGAATGTGACGGTGCGGTCGAGGCTGAGGACCAGAATGGCGTCTTGGGTGACGTCGAGTAGTGCTGCCTGCTCGCGGATACGAGCCTCCGAAACCTTGCGTTCGGTGATGTCAATGAAGGAGACGACCACGCGGTCGAGATGCTCCTCGTGCCCGGGCTGGACGGTCAGAGTCAGATCGAGGTTGATGGGCTGGCCTTTCGAATTCACTCCAACCAATTCGGTGTGGAAGACGGTGCGCCCTTCCGCGAGTGCGGCCAGCTCTTCGGCGAAGATGGGAAGCGAGTCAGGAGAGAGACTCGAACTGAGGTGAAATTGGTCGGGCACTTCCACCGGTACTCCAAACATGAGCGAAGCGCCTTGGTTGACCATGATGATACGGACCAGGTCGGCCATCGCCAGCACTTCCTCGGGATGAGCCTTCAGGTAGGCCTTAAAATCGGACACCCCACGCGCGCGAAGCATGTCCATCCTGGACTTCACCGCGGAGAAGTCTTCTTCCATCGCACCGAAAGGAGAATACTGAAACAGGGTGCGAAATCGAAGTTCACTTCTGAGCAATGCTTGCTCGGCCTGACGCTGCGCTGTGATGTCACGCGCCGTGGTGATCAGTACGTCCTGGCCGAAGTACTTGCCACGATGGGTGACGCAGGCTTTGGGAAAGACCTGACCGTTCTTGCGCACGGCCCAAAACTCGAAGGAGACCGGCCGCCCGGTGGCGAACACCTCGGACGAGGCGCGTTGCACCGCCTCCAGATCGTTTCTCCCTGGAGCCGATACGTCAGCCGGGGTTTTGCCAACAAGTTCCTCCTTGGCGTAGCCGTACATGGCGGTTGCGCCTACATTGACATCCAAAAAGACTCCCTTGGCGTCATGGACGTAGATGGCTTCGCTGACCGTGTTAAACAGTCCCAGGTAGTTCTCCCGGCTTTCGCGCAACTCGGCATCAGCGCGTCTGCGTGCGGTGATGTCCTGGAGGGTGGTGATGACCCGTTGCTCGCCTCCCATGACCACGAGCTGGCAGTTGACGAGGCAAATGACGGTGGCGCCCGAGCGCGAACGTGCCGTCATTTCGAGGTCCGTTACTTTTCCCTGGGAAGAGAGCAGGCTGACGAGGCGCTCCCGATCCGATTCAGTGAACCAGCCCAATTCGACGACCGAGCGACCAAGTCCCTCAGAAGGATCGATGCCGGAGACTTTTTGGGCCATGGCGTTGGCCTCGAGGATCCGACCATCGGAGAGATTCGTGACCACCATGATGAGGGGTGCGTGGTGGAAGGCCTGATGAAATTTTTCCTCACTGTCCGCGAGCTTTTGCTGGATTGCCCGAGATGCGGAGAGATCCTTGTGTGTTCCGAGCATCCGCAGCGGACGGCCATCTCCTGCGCGATCAACGACACAGCCGCAGTCGAGAATCCACTTGTAGGTACCGTCCTTGCAGCGAACGCGATGCTCACAGCGATAAAATTCGGTCTCACCGGCAAGGTGGCGACTAACCGAAGTCATCGTGGCGTCAAAGTCGTCGGGATGGACCAGGCGTTTCCACTCGTCGACATGATCGGATATTTCTTCGGGCGAGTACCCAAGCATCCGCTTCCACGTGGCAGAAAAGTACACTTCGCCGGTTTCGACATTCCAATCCCAGAGCCCATCGCCGGCGGCTTCGAGGGCTGCCTGCCAGCGACGGGCCTGGTTGAGCGCGGCTTCCCGTTGGCGCTTTGAAAGTGTGACATCTCGGAACACGGTGATCACGCGCCGCTGTCCATCCTCCAGTGCAACCAAGGACGAAGACCCCTCGACGATGACGAGTGTACCATCCTTGCGTCGAAGCTGCATCTCACCGGTGACCGAGCCAGTCGTGGTCCTGCGTCGGATCAACTCGTCCAGGTCGACGCCGGGAGGAGGGACGATGAGGCTGCGTCCCAGCAGCTTGATCTCAGCTTCGGTCATCTGCAGGATGGCGCAGGCGGCGTGGTTGGCCGCGGTGTAAGTGCCATCCGGCTGGCTCACCACCATGGCTTCGCTGGAATGTTCGAAGAGGTGCCGCCACGGTTCCTCGCGCGGATGCACTTCGTCCCTTTTCGGTGGAGGACTTTCGCGTCCACGGGTGAGTACAAAGGCTGTACCCAGGATGCCGGCGACCCCCATCAACCAGGGCAACACGGATTGCGAGCGGAACAGTGATGGACTTTCGCTCGCACTGACAGGGAGCCCTGCAGGTCGCATGCCTGTGGCGCTGGAGGCCGAGTTCGTCCAGTAATCCACTACAAACCACACCACGGTCCAGGCGAGGAGGAGGACGACGACGGAGAACCTTCGAGACCGGAACGACATGATCCGCTGCCCGTTGACCGAGGTACGCGTCTGTACGTGCCAGTGATCGTGCCAAAGGACTGCCTAGATCCTGAGCGGTCCCGGAACGGATTACAAGGACCGTGCGGCTTCGCGTTGGCGCTGACTTTGCCTGTCATTGGCGCGAGGTGCCGAGGCGGACGCTGGGGCGCTGGCTTTAGTAGATTGCAGGTGGAACGAGTGAACGCGATTTCGATGTTCAGTTGCCCATGGTTTGCCAGGAGTTGCTCTATTTGGATACGGCGCTCCCAGTGCAGTCCTGTTTCTGCCAGCGCATGGCATAAGGCTGTGTGCGCCGTCGTGAGTCAGACGGACGCGCTCCCTCGATTTGCGGAAGGGGCAACTGCGGATACAGGTTGAGCTTCGTGCAGCCGTTCAGTTCCCTGAAGCGCTGATGCGCTTTGACCGAACGGTGACCGCAAAAAAAGACCCGCCACCAAGGCGGGTCGGCTGGGACGATTCTCGAGTTGGGTCCGGTTTGGACTAGCTCGCCACTGGCACGATGCGGATGCTGGTGACCTCGATGCGGTCGACGGGTGTGCACTTTTCGCCGCCGCCGCCGGATTTGGTTGGTACGGTGGCGATCCGTTCCAGCACGTCGTCGCCGGCGGAGAGTGCGCCAAAGGCCGTGTACTGCTTGTCGAGAAACCGGGCGTCACCGTGGCAGATAAAGAACTGGCATCCGGCCGAATCGGGGTGCGCGGCCCGAGCCATCGAGATCACGCCGCGAACGTGGGGCTTGGCGTTGAACTCCGCCTTCAGCTTGTAGCCCGGATCGCCTGTTCCGGGCATGCCATTCGCACCGGCTTTGGTGTTGGGGCAGCCGCCTTGAATCATGAAACCCTTGATGATGCGGTGGAAAGCGGTTCCGTCATAAAACCCTTCCCGGGCGAGTTTCTTGAAATTTTCGACCGTCTTGGGAGCGACGTCGGACCAGAACGTAAGGGTCATGTCCCCATAGCTGGTGCTGATGATGGCGTTTTCGCTGGCGGCAGGTTTGCTCATGGAAGCCCAGAAACAAGCCAGTCGTGCGGGCGAGGGGCAAGCACAGCTTTTCGCCGTTGCTCCGACTTTCTAGTGAGGCTTCGGTCCTTCTCCGGCGAGCAGCGCGTGCACCACCCGACTTCCGACCCGATGGGCTGCGTCGAGGGACGGCTTGTACGCGGAGTAAGCGGCCAGTTTCTCACCGCTGAGACTTTGGTGGGCGGTCGCTCCCGGCCACTGCATGTCGAAGTTGCTGGCGGTGCGCAGGCAAAGCACCCGCTGAAAATCGACTTTGCCGGCTCGACTCAACCAGGTGAGAGCCTGGGCGGTGCCCGTGTCTTCCATCGCGGTGGTGACATAGTTTCCCTTGTTTTCCGTGTGGTAAGAGACCCATCGGTTGGCCCACTCGTTCATGCGTTTTCCGTGCCAGTAGGTCATGGCGGCGAGATTGTCCCCTTTGAGCACAAACGGTGGGCGTTGCGCATTGGGGAAGCCGACATAGGCGGCGCGCCGCTCTGCCATCCCCGGCGTGTCCATCAGCACGGTGTCTTTGGTGAGCTGATACGCCCACTCGGTGAGGGCGGGATTCAGGTGAAAAACTTCGCTGGTATCCTCCACGGCGCGCGGCTGTTCATAGGGCGTGGATTTGCGCAGCGGAATATAGCCAGTGGGCCAGTCAGAGGGTGCCTCCCGGATGTCGATCTCGTGTGCGAGATCACCGTCCACGAGCCATTCCGCCCATGCCGCCGATCCAATGCTGCCATCTTGCGGGTCAATGCCGGCAATGCCGGCGATGAGCCAGTATGCCTTGCTCAAATCAAAGCGAGGGTCGCTGCCCAGCGCCATGATGGAGGCGGCGGAGCGCGCGGTTCCGACTCCGGTGACGATGGCGAGCACGGTCCCTTCCCGGTTCATCCGAAGATTGCGGTAGCCCTGAGGGAAAGGGATGATGCGCTCAAGGTTTTCGCGTTCGACCCAATACTGAAATTCGCCGGGAGTATCTCCGGTGTCATTGCCCGGTTCAAACATGGCAACG
>JAEUGZ010000138.1 GCA_016794725.1 Opitutaceae bacterium
CGGACGCCGTCAGGCCGTGTTGCGGGAGGAGCCGTATGTCGCGCTCCAGCCCGAACGTGCGTGAAAACCTAGCGTTGGCCCGGCGTGAGGCTCAGGGCCTTGCGCAGGGCTTCCATTGCCTCCAGCTCCTCGGTCCGCCGGACACCGTCGGCGTTGATCACCCGTTCCGCCAGTTGCAGGGCGATGAGTTTGGCCTGGTTGCCGAGGCGTGAGTTGAGGTCGGTCAGAAAGGTGACGCGTGAGTAGGCATCGGCCAAGGCGGCGCGCACCATGCCCGTGGATTTGCCCTCGTAGTACTCGTAGGACACCTTTGGATCCCAATTGAAGGTGCGGGCCGCCGCCTCAATCAGATCGTCCTCGGTGGTGGCGATGTGTTTGTCGGCAAACATGCAGTAGTGGAGCACATCGACAATCGCCTCGCGCTCAGACTGGGTCAGGCCGTCGTCCGAATGGCTGGACAAGCGAAACAGGGAACGGAAGGACATGGTGAAGCATCCTTTTCGCACCCACAGATCGGGGGCAACCCCAATTGCCGGGAACTCTGCGCGGCCCGGTCGCCCGCTCTGCCGGTTGGAACGCTCGCACCGAATGCGCGCTCGCCATCTCCGCCCTGAACCGTTTGGCTTGGCCGGTTCGGTTGCGCCCTTCAGGGCCACCTTTTACTCACCCCTGTCTCCCATGAAGTCACTGTCTCGTGTCCTCGTGCTCGCCTTTGCCACCTGCGTTGCCGCCCAGCTCGGTGCGGCGGATCGCAAACTCGTGATGATTGCCGGTCCGGTCAGTCACCCGCCGCTCATGCATGAGTTCCGGGCCGGTTCGATCCTCCTGCAAAAACGCCTGGCGGTGGTGCCGGGACTCAAGACGCTGCTGATCACGAACGGATGGCCGACCAAGGTGGTCGACGGAAAGACGGTGGACGACAATTCGGTGTTCGAGGGAGCTGACGCGGTCTTCATCTACTCCGATGGCGGCGGCAAACACCTGGCCGTGCAGAACGACCGCCTGGAGGTGCTCCGCGGATTGGTGAAAAAAGGGGTGGGCTTTGGCTGCGCCCACTATGCCGTGGAGGTGCTTCCGCTGACCGGGGGCGTCGAGTGGAAGGAGTGGATCGGCGGATTTTATGAGACGGCGTTCTCCTGCAATCCCATCTGGGACGCAAACTACACGGAGTTGCCGAATCACCCCATCACGCGCGGCGTGAAACCCTTCCAGACGAAGGATGAGTGGTATTTCAACATGCGTTTCCGCGAGGGCAAGAAGGGCGTGACTGACATCCTGGTGGCCACACCGTCCGATGCAGTCCGCGACGGCCCTTACGTGCATCCCAAGGGCCCCTATCCTCACATCCAGGCGGCAAAGGGCCGGCCCGAGACCATGATGTGGGCCGTGGAACGCCCGGACGGCGGGCGTGGCTTCGGGTTCACAGGCGGTCACTTTCATCTCAACTGGCAAAACGACGACCAGCGCCGTCTCATCCTTAACGCCCTCGTCTGGCTGGCGAAAGCGGACGTTCCCCTGCAGGGGATCGACTCCGCGCCGGTGAGTGATGAGGAAATCCGGCAGAATCTTGACGACAAGAAACCCAAGGCACCGGCTCCCGCGCCGGCGACCGCCCCGGCCAAAGTGGGAGGATAAGCCGGGAAGGCCGGAATCCAGGCTTCCGCGTGGCCATGGGCGGGGAGCCGGGCCGAGTTGGAGCACATCATGGGCTTTAACTGGTTTGGCAGGAACAAAGTTTGCCATCACTCGCAATCAGGCGCTTGGTGAAGGTAGCTCATGGTTCCTTCATCCAACCCTCCGCCCGCGAAGCACGAGGAATTCTCCCTTCCCCTCTTCACCGTTACCTTGCTGGCGACGCTCGCCGGCTTGTTTGCCCTGCTTTACTGGCTGGCGCCGGCCACGTGGACGCAGCAGTTCATCGCACCGATCTGGATGGGGGTGGCCGCCTTTCTCGCCATCAGCCTGGTCAACTGCTTTGTTGAGTATTTCTTTCATCGCTACGTCCTGCACCTTCCGGCGATCCCCTTCCTGCGCCGGCTCTACCGGCAGCACACCCTGCATCACTCTCTGACCCGGATCGGCCGGCGCACGACGCGCGGCGGTCGCGGACTGCTTTTCATCGAGAACAAGTTTCCCATCGTCGAGCCGGAGCAGGGCGAGGCGTCCTTTTTTCCCTGGTATTCCCTGACCATCTTTGCAGCGGTGCTGACCCCGCTGCTCGCGCTGCTGCAGTGGCTCCTGCCGGCCTTCCCGTGGTTCCTGGCCGGTTACCTCGCGCTGGCCTGTTCGCTGACCCTTTACGAAGTGCTGCACGCCATCAACCACTGGCCGATGGACGTCTGGGAACCTCTGGTCGAGCACCCCCGCTGGGGTTGGTTCTGGCAGCCCGTCTACGGCTTTCACCTGCGGCACCACGCGGTCATTGACTGCAATGAATCCATTTCCGGCTTCTTTGGGCTTCCGATCGCGGATTGGACGCTCGGAACCTGCGTGATTCCCCAGACACTCTACGCGGATGGTGAGGAATGGACGCAGGACAAGTTCGTCAGCCCGAAGCCCGTCGGGTTGATCCGGTTCTGCGACCGGTGGGCGCAGTCCGTGGTGGACCGCCGTCGCGCACGGGCGGCGAGCGACGAGGTGGCGGTTCCGGAAGTGCAGGAACGGCCCTATTCCCGCGGCGAGCGCATCGCTCTTTGGACGACGCATGGCGTGGGGCTTGCCTCCAGCATTGCCGGACTGACGCTCCTGATTGTTTTCTCCAGCCTGCGCGGCAACGCCTGGCATGTGGTCAGCTTCACGATTTTTGGCGTGTCTCTGCTGCTGTTGTACGCCGCCTACACGCGCTACTACCTGCGGCGTGACCTCGGCAAGGCCCAGGTCGGGCGTCGCCTCTCGATCGCGGCCCTTTTCCTCCTCGCGGCCGGTACCTCGACCCCCTTCCTGCTCGCCAACCTGCGCGAAGCCGGAGGCTGGTCGTGGTTTGCGGTGGTCTGGGCGGTGTCCCTGGCCGGTGCCCTGGCTCAGATCTGGGTCGGCGACCGGCGGTCCCGATTGACCACCGGACTGGCCGTGCTCTGCGGCGGTGCGATCGCCAGTGCGGCGGTCATGCCGCTGCTGACCACGATTCCGATGGGTGCCTGGTTGCTGCTCCTCGGCGGAGTGGTGTCCTATGGCATCGGGATGCTCTTCCACCGTTGGTATTCACTTCGTTATCACCACGCGGTCTGGAATGCGTTCATGGTCGGCGGCAGCACCTGCCATCTCCTGGCGGTGTTGCTCTTCCTGCTGCCGCGTCACGTGGCCTGAGAGCTCAGAAAAGATCCGTCGACGCGCCCAGTGTCGGATCCTGGGCCCAGCGCTTGATCTCGGCGGCGAAACCATCGGCCGCCAGGTCGCTCCAGCGCTCGCCTGCCTCGATCGTGGCCGCCGGGGCGTCGCCCATGATCCCGCTCGGTGAAATGTCCTGCGACGCCCAGGAGTAGGTGGCCGGCGCATTTTCCGGACGGAGTTCGCCGGGATCGTGGATCGACGCCGGGTAGTGACAAACCGCCCATTCGGGTTTGGTGTGCGCGCGCGCCAAGGCCAGCATGGCAGCTGATTCCCACTGGTTGGCGTGGAAACCGTAAGTCGCCTCCTGCGGGGTGATTTCGGCAAAACGGATCTTCGGTCGAAGGTACCCGGCGCGCAGCCCGAGCTGGGCCCGGATCTCTCTCAGGGTGTAGGTGAGCACGGAGGTGTTGCCGCCATGGGTATTGAGGATGACCAGCACGCCAAATCCCCAGGCCTTGAGTTGCTGCGCCACCGCGAACACCTGCAGTCGGAGCACGTCCTTCGAGAGGATCAGGGTTCCGGGAAAACCGACATGCTCGTTGCTCTTGCCGATCGTGATGGGCGGGGCGACGTAGAACGGCACATCGGCCGGTAGCCGTTCGGCGGCGCGGGTCACCCAGACCTGGCCGAGGAACGAGTCCACCGCCACGGGGAGGTGCGGACCATGTTGCTCGATCGCACCGGTGGCGAGGACCACGGGGGCCCAGGCCTTGTCGGGAAGCGACGCGATTTGGGCCGGTGTGAGCGCGGGCAAATAACGGGAGCGGTAGCGAGGAAAGGGAGTGGGAGCACTCATGGTTGCATCGGGGAAATGAGGCGCCCGCCACGGGGCAGGGGAGGCCGGGCCGCGATTTCGGAAAACAGCGAGGCGAGGTGCCGGGCGGCTTCCACCAGTACCGCCGCACCGTCACCCGAGGCGGATCCGGACGGATGCAGCCCATCGAGCAGGCAGCGCAATTTCGCGCGATCGCCGCCGCGGTCCGCCCGGAAGTCGAGTCCGAGAGCGCTCAGGTTGACACAGAACATCTGCAACCCCCGGTCGATGCGGAGATCGCGAGCCGCGGCATCCACGATTTCTTCGTTCCATGGGCTGGCATTGAAAAAGACAATGCGGGAAAAGCCCGCCGCCTGCACCGATGCGCACACGTCGGCGAGAAAGGCATGGGTGGTGGGTGCATCGACGGCAAAGGCGGAGCGGGGGCCGGGGCCGGCGACGAAACGGAGCGGCGGAACGACCAGCAGACGTACCTGCGGAGCCCGTAGCCGGGATGCCTGCGCCAGGATCGGCATCAGCACCGATTCTTCCGCATCCAGGGCATGGCCGAGTCCCCAATCGCAATAGCCCGCGATCGGGACCACCACCAGCACGTCCTCTTTCTTGTCGAGCCGGGAAAACTCCGCCCAGGTCAGCCAAGGCCAGAACGTGTCAGGGTCGGACTGACAGATCGGTACAGGTTCGGTGGTGGAGGTCATGCGAGTGGGCTCCTCAGCACCTCGAACGCCAAGATCAACCGGCGATGGGCCGCCGCGGTACGGGAACCCCCGACGTGCTTAACTTCGCGCGAAAATGCCACGGGCTGACACGGCAAGCCTCGGCGGTGCCTGCCCGGACTGCAGACGGGTTTCAACCAAGTCGTCCCGTAAGCGGACCCGTGGTCAATTTTTACCGTGAAGGAAGACGTCGTTGGAACAGGCAGGTCGAAAGCGGTGACGTCTTGATCACTTTTCAACAATTTTACCCCGTTGATTCACGTTGGCCCGATTGAGGCTTCACCTCAGGCATGTCTTCGCGTGACTCGAATTCCGCCCCATCGGCCCGCAAACCCATTCGCATTGGTTTGAGCTGCTGGAGGTGGGAATGGGGACGCTACCGTTCGCTGCTGCGTTTGGCGCAATCCGTGGGGGTTACCTTGGAGTTGCGCCAGACCTGTCACGGTCTGCGCCGCGATATCGAAGGCGAAGTCTCGGGTCGGAATGTCGACCGGTTCATCGCCGAGTTTGCCCGCAATAGCTGATCGCGGCGAATGCGATCTCAGGAGGCCCCGAGGTTTCCGAGCGCGGTGAAGTAGGACGCGAAAAACGTCAGGATTCGGAACGCGCTCCAAGCCATTACGATGGCAAGCAGGATGACCGGATAGACCACGCTGACCCGCCGCAGTTTGCCCAGGGCCTCGGCGTCGATTTCCGTCGCGAGGCGCAGCAGCGTGTCGGGAAGGGTTCCGATCGACTGGCCGGTTTCGTAGAGGCTGACAAACGAAGGAGGGAAACAGCGGTGCGCCCGCACGCCCGCGCCTGGGCTGCCGCCTTGCTCCGCGATCGCACCAATCGTCAGAGCGGCCGAGCGAAGGGCCGGGGAAGGCGTGAGCACTCCCACCACCTGCCAGGCCCGGTCGATGCGTAAACCCGCTTCCAGCAAGGTGCCGAGCCCGAAGGCGAGGTCGGCCAGGGCACGGGTGCGCGCGTAGTCACGCCAGAGGGGGATGGGCGACGTCAGGCGAAAACCAAGCGTGCCTCCCCGGGTGGCGAGGAACACCAGCAGCCCCAGTCCCATCCACACCGGGATGAGCAGGCGGGCGACGGCCCAGCCGTAGGTCCAGGCGTTGAACTGAAAACCGGTTTCCCAGGACACCTGCTCCAACAGCGGGAAGAGAAAGGCGCCCAGGTGCAGCAGCAGCGTCGGGTAGACTCCGGTCAGCAACAGACGCGTTCGATGCGACTGGAGCTGGCGGTGTCGTTCCGACAGATGTCGCAGGATGCGGGGAAGTCCCCCGGCCTCCGCGGCCGCGGACAGGAAGAGCACGTCGTCCTCCGGCAATCCGGTCCGGGCAACACGCAGGGCGTCGTCGACCGTTCCGCCCGCCTCGATCGCTTCCGCCATGGCGCGCAGGCTCCGGGGTGACGGGCCCGTGCCTTCGGATTCGCGCAGCGCCGTTCCCAACGGCTGTCCCGCCTCCAGGCGGTGCGCCATCACCTGGTACCAGGTTGCGAGGGTTCGGTGTCCAAGAGCCACGGGACCCAAACCTGGGATACGGCTTGGGAATTGCCATCGACAAATTGATCGCGGCTCCAAGCATGACCGGTCCCATGGGACAGCTAGATCACCTCTTTGCGCGGAACCGGGCATGGTCGGAGAGCATTCGAGCCCAGGACCCCGAATTCTTCCTCAAACTCTCCCGCCAGCAGCTGCCGGAGTACCTCTGGATCGGGTGTTCGGACAGCCGGGTGCCGGCCAATGAAATCGTCAACCTGCTGCCCGGTGAGATGTTCGTTCATCGCAACATTGCCAACGTGGTGGTCCACACCGATCTTAACTGCCTGTCAGTCATGCAGTTTGCCATCGACGTATTGAAGGTCAAGCACATCATCGTTTGTGGGCACTATGGCTGCAGCGGCGTCCGGGCGACGGTCCGTTGTGATCGAATTGGACTGGCGGACAATTGGCTGCGTCATGTCCAGGATGTTTCCGAAAAGCACAAGGCCTGTGTGCATGCGGTGGCGGGGGTGCAGTTGCGGACGAACCGCCTCTGCGAACTCAACGTCATCGAGCAGGTGGTGAACGTCTGCCAGACCACGATTGTGCGGGATGCCTGGGACCGCGGCCAGCCGTTGACCGTGCACAGCTGGATTTACGGATTGAAGGACGGTCTGGTCCGAAATCTCGGCATGAGTGTGTCCAACACCACCGAACTCGATCCGCACTACCGAAGTGCGCTGGCGGCCATCCAGTCGGGCGAACCGTTCACGGCCGCGGTGTAGCGGCAGAACCGAAGTTGGGCACGGCGGTGACTTGCCGGCGCTGTCCCGGGCAGGGACCGGATCCCGGGGGAGGCCGGCGCCGGGCTCGCTCGTAGCGTAGGAAAGCGTCCACTACGGAGCCGCTCTACGCTTGCGTCCCGGGGGTGATGGCATGCACCGTTGGTGCGTCGCATGAGCTCCCCGCGCCCGACGTTCACCGAGTATCTGCTGTTTTGGTTGCTGCTGGCCGCGCTGATTCCCCTGGAGTGGTACTGCGCACGCCTTGCCTACGAGACCCTGGGTGAAGTCGCGAGCGGCCTTTACTACCTCGCACTTGGCCTCAACCTGGTGCCGATCATTCTCTCGCGCAAGTGCCTGAAATGGGCCGGGGTGGGCGCCTTTGGTTTGGGACTTCTGGTCGTTCCTTATCAACTCCAGCTCGGGCAACGCCTGGCGCGAATCGAGCAGGAAGTGACCCGGATTACATCCTACGCGCACCTCATGCGGGAGAAGACCGGATCCTACCCGGCCGACCTGACCCGGTATTCCTTTCACGACCTCAGCGTACGCCCCTACATTCAGGCCTACCGCCTGCGCCCGAAGGAGGGCGATTTCATGGTCACCTTCTTTGTCGGCACCCCCAACGCCTCGCACTGGTATTCCCCCGTCGGCGGCTGGGGCTACTACCCCGACTAGGTCGAACCGTCTCGGCGCCGCGGGTTCACCCGGCCATCCAGGTCTACGACGATTGGAGGTGACGGAGCGTCAACGGGCGTCGGCGCCCGCGGCTGATCGCAGACGTGCGACGGAAGAATCATTGTCCTTCGCTGAAAGATGGTTATCCAAGGATATTCCTCCTGTTCGGGACCTTATGAAAAGTATGCGGTATGGTTTTGTCGACCGGGTTCGTTCCGCTCCCTGGATACCGCAACCGAACGCCAGAGTCGGTTCAGCGCATGTCGCTGACTACAAGCGCAGTCCAAGCACTCCATGAAATCCCTCAACACCCTCATCAAACTCGTGCTTTTCGCACTTTGCCTTGGTTCAGGCCTGATCGTCTCCGCACAATCCCCGCTTCCGGTCGGTGCGGAGAAGATCCCGCCGGTAAGATTTGAAGCGAAAGTCCTGAAAGTGTTCACGGCCATGGATGGTGAAGCGATCTTCCGTGCCTATTTGGTCAAGTGGAAGGAGCAGGAGGTCATCGCCAGCGATCCGCTCGCAAAGTCCGACCACAAGGAAGGTGATACCATCTCGGTGCTCGCGATGAACCACCCCTTTCCTCAAGGCCAGGCCGCCCACCGCTTGCTCGCATTCACGGTCGTGCCAACGAGACCTTGAGCCAAGAGACCCGGCAGCCCATGCGGGGCACGTCGGCTGCTCCGCCGAATTCTGACCTGAAACGTACGGCTGGACGAACGGGAGGGGTACTGCATCGGAAGCTACGGATAACTCCGGCGTCCCAAGGCTTGTCCCCCAATTCTGAGATTCGACGCGGTGCGAGTGCAGCAAGACACCCGCGCTCAGCACGCCACTCACGGGGCCAAACCCAACCTTCTGATATTGATATGAGTTTCCCCGAAAAGCTGCTAGCACCTCTCCCGTCACCTTCTGACCCCGTTGCTTTGGGTCAGCGATAGCGTCTCGGAATAAACGATTCCTTATGTCGCAGCTAACTTTTTCGCCTTTGCTGGAATCCTGCGCGGTCGACCTTCAGCGCATCTGGCTGGATCACGAGACGGTGAAGTTCACGAACTGGACCTTGCTTTCGACGCCCGAAGAAGTCGCAGAACGAGTGCGCCGCATGCTCGTTCGCTACGCCACCAAGGAGAGAAGGGGACCTTACGTCATCCAAAGCGTTGACGGCGCGTTCGTGGGTTTGATCGGCATCGACTACGCGCATGGGGAGCATGAAGTCTGGTACATTCTGGAACGTTCTCAGTGGCGAAAGGGGTTTGGTTCGGCAGCCTTGTCTCACCTGCTCGACCGAATCCCCGCCGCTTCAGGAATCACGAAGCTGGTTGCGACCGCAGTCGCATCGAATGATGCGAGCTGGCGCTTGCTTGAGCGAAACGGTTTTTCGCGAGTCTCCTCTGCCATCGGAGGTTTTGTGAAGGAGGGAGTGTCGGAAGATCTGTATCGCTATGAAAAAGTCCTCGCCAAATGATCCGACACCAGGAGGTTGTGTTTCGCCGGCCGAACTACGACCTTGTTGATCGAGATCACCGCTACCCACCTCCGTCCGTCTCGCGCGACGGACGAAACCAGCCAATCCATGCGAGTAAATACAGGTCACTATGAAGGGCGAAAAAATATACGAATACGATCTCACGATCACCGGAATGTCGGACTACGGTCTGGCGCTCCAGTCCATCCTCTCTGGCCAGTCACCCATTCCGCCGCAAGGTGCCCGCATCGATGTCGCCTTTGAAGGTCAGGCCAAGGGCCGGCTGAGCGGCCGGGTCAGTGGCGTCGACTACCTCAAGGTCCGTGCCGACGGCCGAATTGACCTTGATATCCGCGCGGTCATTGAAACGGACGACGGCCACAGGATCGCGCTGTCGGCTGATGGAGTGGCCACGCTCCGTGCGACCGAGCCGGTTGCCGACCTTTGCGAGAATGTCATCCTGACCACGGCGGCACCCAAATATGCTTGGATCCATTCGCGGCAGATTTGGGCGATTGGGACCGTGAATTTGGCCGCCGGCACGATTCACCTCGACGCCTACCTGCAGTAGGGGTGTCTCCAGCCGATCAAATGGAGGCCAGGCCGAGGTGATTGAACCCTGAACCCGGTGACCTCACGGGTTCGCGCGGAGTGCGTCAGCGGGGATCTTGGCAACGGGTTCAGTCCGGCCGACGTTGGCGGCGACCATGCGGTCGCGCTCCTTCTTGGAGGGATAGGCGGGGTTGCCTTCGGGTGCGGGTGCCGGCGAGGGTGATGGCGGGGACGGGGGTGCGCCGCGCAGCTGACGTTCGGCCTCCAACCAATGTCGCACGTCGTTTCCGTGCCCGCATCCTTCCCGCTCCCACCGTTCATAGGCGCGGCGCGCGATGTCGTCGGCGGTGACGGCTTCGTCGATGGTCTCGTGGGTCTGATTTTGCATGAGGCGAAGTTACAGCCTTCGGACTCTCTGCGACATCGGAGTCAACCCGTGCCTATTCACGGGGAAAGTTCCGATCCGCGGGCCATGCGCCTGGGGTCGGCGTCCTCTCGTCGGATCCGGGTTGAGATTCACCTCCACGCTAAGCTTTCCGCTTCCTTTCTCGCCCCGTGGCCGCGGTCGCCGACTTGAGGCCTGCCTCGCGGGCGTCCTGGTCTGTTTCCGGCTGCCCACCGAGTGCTGCTTCCGGTGTCGAGCGATAGGATTTTGCCGAAGTGCGCACCTTGGACTTTGAGGAGGGAGATTTGGATTTCATGGGATCAAAAGACACCAGAACCACTGCGATTTCCCGCGTCCGACCCTCAAGTTGACGCGTAGGCGCGGTCGTGGGATCCGTGGTTCAATCGCGGAGTTTAGGAGTGCGCCAATCGGGTGCGAACTCGGCTCGTCTTGGTTCATGGTTCGAGTCTAGCGGAATCAAAAACCTCCGCCATGGGGTGATGTTCGGGGTGCCTCCTCGGGAAAAGGTGGATCGTTACTTCCAACATGGGTTGAGGGGCTGAACAGGAAATGACCGCTGGATCTGTGGAGGGTGACGAGGCCCACCTGTCGGCGGAACTCCCCGGCAACAGAGAGTCCAAGTCGCTTTGCCCACCTCCACCCGCCCTTTCCAGGTTCGCTCCATCGTGATGCAACTCGCTGCTACCACCCTCCAGCCTCCACCCTGCGTCCCCAGTGCCGCTGGAGCGGCTGCGTTCACCTCGTCACCCGACCCACCACCGGGAAGCGAGGTGGGTTG